>CAYNVP010000001.1:0-46105 GCA_964400665.1 uncultured Pirellulales bacterium
AGTAATCAAGATTCTGTCTGGGTTTGTTTGTATCCATTTTATCTGCGGTTTCCGCGTGCTCTTCGGCAACAACAGGTAAGAGGGAAATTGTTTTTCTTGACAATCGGAGGATGTGCGTTTATTTGTCTTTTCCTTCATACATTTTGCCGAAAAGTTCGATAAGAGCATATTAGCGGAAGAATATATGGCGAAATCAGGTTCGAATGGCAAATCGTTAGTGATAGTCGAGTCGCCTGCGAAGTCGCGGACGATAAACAAATATCTCGGTTCCGGCTTCGAGGTAAAGGCGTCGATGGGGCACATCCGCGATTTGCCTGCGAAGGAGTTCGGCGTAGAGATAGAGAAAAAATTCGAGCCGACTTATACAATTATGCCGGGTAAATCCAAGGTTGTGACGTCGCTGAAGTCGGCGGCGAAGAATTGCAAGGACGTATATCTTGCGACCGACCTTGACAGGGAAGGCGAGGCGATTGCCTGGCACCTTGCGCAGATTCTGGGCGTGCCTGAGGACAGGATTTATCGCGTGATATTCAACGCGATAACGCAGTCGGCGATAAAGCAGGCCTTTGCCAATCCCGGACGGATTGATATTGACAAGGTGATGGCCCAGCAGGCAAGACGAATACTCGACCGCATCGTCGGCTATAAGATAAGCCCGCTTTTGTGGAAGAAGGTAGCGAGGGGATTATCGGCCGGGCGAGTGCAGTCGGTTGCGGTCAAAATGGTCGTCGGGCGAGAGCGCGAAATCAGCGATTTCAAACCGGATGAATACTGGCTTATACCCGCGATTTTCACAACCGACTTAGGCAGCGATTACGGACGACAGTGGCGTGATTTTATACGCAGAGACGAAAAATCCGACAAAGGCCCGGGTGTCAATGAGCAAAACGACTGGCTGGCCAGGCACAACGCCTTTAAGGCAGAGCTTTATCAGGTCGGCGGCGAGAAATTCAAGGCGTCGAATAGCGAGCAGGCCAGGCGTGTGTATGAAGCCGTCAGCGGTGTAAAATTCAGCGTCGCTAACGTCGAAAAGAAGGAGTCGTCATCCCGCGCGGGGCCGCCTTTCATTACATCAACATTGCAGCAGGCGGCGGCGAACCGGCTTGGGTTTTCAACCAAACGCACGATGTCGGTGGCACAGCAGTTGTATGAGGGCGTTGACCTTGGGGCCGAGATGGGCTCGCTGGGTCTTATTACCTATATGCGAACGGACAGCACGCATATATCGCCTGAGGCGATTAATGAGGCGAGGGGATTTATCCAGAAGCACTTCGGCAGCGAATATGTGCCCGCAAAGTGGAACGTTTACGCTGCGAAGAAAAGCGCGCAGGCCGCGCACGAGGCGATTCACCCGACGGACGTCGATATGATGCCGGAGGATGTCCGCTCGCTTGTCAGCGAGGAGCAGTACAAGCTTTACGATTTGATATGGCGGCGTTTCGTCGCCTGCCAGATGTCGCCTGCGAAATGGGACGTGACGAATCTGGATATCGTCGCCGACACTTCTATCGGCCGATGCCTGTACAAGGCGGGTGGACGGGCGCTGGTCTTCGACGGCTTTACCAGAGTCTGGACGGTATCGTCTGCCGAGCAGCGGCTGCCGACGAGCAAAATCGGACAGGAGCTTGCCGCGGTGGATATTAAGGCCGAGCAGCACTTCACCAAGCCGCCCGCAAGATTCACCGAGGCGTCATTGGTCAAGGCGCTGGAGAAGGAAGGTATAGGCAGGCCAAGCACATACGCGAGCATAATAAGCACTATTCAGGACAGGGGCTACGTCGAGCAAAAAGAGAAGAAACTTCACGCCACGGACCTCGGAGAAGTCGTTACCGACAAGCTCGAAGAATACTTCCCCAAAATAATGGACCTGGCCTTTACGCGGTATATGGAAGAGCAATTAGACAAAATCGAGGAGCAGCATTTGGACTGGGTTCGCGTCCTGAATGAGTTTTACGGGCCGTTTAAGGAGCGTCTCGAAACCGCGACTGCGGAGATGAAACACGCAAAGGCGGAGACGACGCCCAGCGAATACGAATGCCCGGTTTGCGGGGGAAAACTGGTTTATCGTTTCGGAAAAAAGGGCAGATTTCTTAGCTGCTCCGGTTATCCGAAGTGCAAGTTCACCTGGCCCTGCGACAAGGAGGGGAAAATGGTTGAGCAGAAAGTAAGCGAGCATAAATGCCCGAACTGCGGCAAGCCGCTTGTGCACAGGACGGGGCGATTCGGCGCTTTTCTGGGCTGCAGCGACTATCCGAACTGCAAAACAATAGTCCGGCTGGATAAGCAGGGCAATATCGCGCCGCCGAAACCTCCGCCTGAACCGACGGGGCTGAAATGTTATAAGTGCCGGGATGGCGAGCTTGTCATCAGGCAAAGCAAAAAAGGCCCCTTTATGGGCTGCAACAGATACCCGCGGTGCAAAACCATAGTTAGCATCAAGCAAAAGGACGAATTACTGAAGCTGCAATCGGAGGGGCAGTGGCCGCCAAAAACAGCCGAACAGGCCGATGAAATCCTCGGCAAAAAGTCGGCTCCGCCGCGGAGGGCGCGGAAGTCGCCGAAAAAAACTTAGCTCGTCTCTACCCGGCCCTGCGCCTGACTCGATTCACCGGAGTGGGACATTTCGCATCCCGTATTACATCGGAGCAGGTTGACTTTGGCCCACGGGAGTGGTTTAATGACAATACGCCGTGACCTGACTCGCAAGCGGCGAGAAAGGGGGAAGTTGTATGCCATACAATGTTCGGATAGTGAGCACGTATGTGCCGAGGCGTTGTGGTATAGCGACTTTTTCGCGGAATCTGGCCAATGCGCTGTCGCATTTTACCGGAGAGGTCGGGCACATACGGGTTGCGGCGATAGACAACGGCAACGGGCCTTACGATATCCCGGTGGACATAGTCATTGACCAGTATAATCCACAATCGTGGAGAGATGCGACGGAAGATATAATAATTAGGGCGAAGGAAAGCTCGAATCCCACGATTGTATTGCTGCAGCACGAATACGGCCTCGATTCGAGCGGGCATGAGCGGGATGTCCGCGGGAGAAATTACGTGGAAATGGCCGGGGCGCTTACCGCTGAAAAACTGACTACGGTGGCGTATCTGCACACGGTTTTAGACAACCCCGATGAACATCAAAGAACTGTCGTTCAGGACCTTGCAAAAATTTGTGACGGCATAATAGTAACTACCGAGAGCGCAATCGACATACTCGAATCGGATATCTACGGTATTGGGCACCACAAACTAAAGCACATTGACCACGGCATACGGATGCACCACCCGTCGCATTACGACCGGCTGGCGGTAAAAAGGGAGTTCGGCCTTGAAAATCGATTTCTAATCACCTCGCTCGGATTGCTTGGCCCGGACAAAGGACTCGAATACGGAATACGCGGCTTCGGGCGGTTCCTCGAGGAGTCGTGCACATCTGAGCAGCGCAAGCGGATAGTGTACCTCATAGCGGGCGAATGTCACCCGGTTTTTGTGCATGCCGAAGGCGGCGCACTCTACAGGCGTTTTCAGGATTCTCTTGTCCAAGCGATGCAACAGGCGAAAGTCAAATGGTGCAGGGTCAAGCAGCTGCAGGGGATAAATTTCGACGATTACGACGTGGTGTTTTTCGACACATACCTCGACGAGGGATTGCTGCTGAAACTGTACGGAGCGACCAACGTGATGCTGCTGCCTTATCTGAATATGCAGCAGATATCCAGCGGGGTGCTTGCCGACACGCTTGGCTCAGGAAGAGTGGCGGTTGCGACAAAGTTCAGATACGCCAGAGAGTTGATTTACTCGAACAAGCGATGCCCCAGCGGGCTTGTGATGGGGCGGTACGTGCGGGGTATTCTTATGGACGCAGGCGAGCAGGCAGTCGAGCAGATAGCGACTGCGCTGGATTATCTGGTTTTCAACAAGCAAAGACGGCTGTATATGGAAAAGCAGGCACATCAGCGGGGTTATCAGATGAGCTGGAATAATACGGCCTGGGCGCTGCTGCAGTATATCGATTTTCTGCGTGAAGAGCACGAGATAGTGACCGGCAGGGGGATAACGTTTGTCCGCGAAAGGCCGTCGAAATATGATAATTCAAAGCGAGTCGTCGGCGCTTGAGTGACATAACGGATATCGGTCTAATTTGGAGAGGGGCAAGTCGTGAAATTCCTGATTGGATTAGTCGTCGGAGTGTGTTTTGTTCTGGCCGCCGGCGCAGCGGTCGAACGTTACATTGTGGTATTGGAAGGCGACTTCGGAAAAATCGGCGTTTATCAGACGGCCTTCTCGGGCGTATCGGCCGAGGGGAACTGCTATCTGGCGATAACGCACACGCCGACGGGCAGAACAGAGGTCTTTGGCATCACCAAGGAAACCCAGAAGAAGATGTCGGACAATCCCTTCCAGATGTCCAGTGAGGGCAGTGTGATTATAGAGCGGCACTACCAGCAGTAGCTAAACAACGATAGTGCGTCCAGATGTCCTGAGAGGGCAACGTGATTATTGAACCTCAGGTATCATCCGAGCGGCCATAAGATATATATAGGGCTTATGTGGACGTCGTATCTATAATCCTTGCACTGCCTGCCCGAAGACCAACGCCATAAAGCAGGGACATAGCAATCATTACCGCCGCGACACCGTAGATGATTGAGACGGTTCCCATAAGGGCTATGAGATAGTAGCCGGCCGCGAAGGTGCCGGCGATACTGCCCGCAGCGCCCGAGGCGTAGATGTCGCCGACGGTCCTGCCCGTAGGCAAACCCATTTCGAGCGCCATCTTTGCCACCACCGGACTGATTGTTCCCAGAAGGGTCGACGGCAGCAGGAATACGGCTGTAACGTGCAGGAGGATTCTGGCGGGCCAGTTGAACCGCCACAGCCAGGTGAAATTGCCTATGGGGTTGTTGGCGATAATTGTAACAAGACAGGCGGCGGCGCAGACCGCGAACAGTAAGGCCAGCGTCCTGACCGGCCTGAAGCGGTCGGCAAGGAGTCCGCCAATGTAGTTGCCGATGGTGATGCCGGACAGAACTACCCCTATTACGCTTGTCCACGTATAGAGGGATGAGCCGAGAAAGCGGGCGATTATCCGGCCTGCAACAAGCTCCAGAACCATAATGCAGAAGCTCGATATAAACACTGTCGCGCAGGGAACGAAGAGGGATTTTAAAGAGGCCGGTAACGAATTTGTCTTGTTCATAAACGGGTCTTTTGACAAACCACAAACAGTTGCTTCGCCGGTTATTTTTCCGGTCGAACAATCATACACTATACGGCTGTTTGGGAAACCCTAAAAATTGAAGGCCGGTTTTGGGCGGCCCGCCGCCTCGACTCGCTCGCCTCTCGTCGAAGCCGAGGGCCCGCCTCGTCCGCCGAAGGCGAGACCTCGCCAAAGGGCGGGTCGGGCGAGGCGGGCATTGCAATAGGGCGCCTGATTTGTTATAAAGCGCTTTTATCGCGGGATTTGTGATTTATGGAAGTTGCACAGTTAAAGAGCGGCATAACAGATTTGAAGGCCCGGGTGGAAAGCATCCGGGATTATCTCGACCTGCCGGGTAAATGCGCAGAGCTTTTGCAGCTTCAGGAGAGGATGGGCTCGGCCGGCTTTTGGGACAACCAGGATACCGCGCAAGCGGTGGTTGCCCGGTTAAGCGCGTTAAAAGCGGTGGTCGAGCCGGCGGAAGAGCTTAATCGTGAGGTGCAGGATTTGGCGGAACTTTTTGAGATGGCGGTTGAGTCCGACCCCAATGAGCTTGCTCAACTGGAAACTGACCTGGCATCGTTAGTCAAACGCTGCGAGAAGATAGAGTTGGCGGGCCTGCTTAGCGGGCCTAACGATATGAAAAGCTGCTTTTTCAGTATCCACGCCGGGGCAGGCGGGACCGAAAGCTGCGACTGGGTGAATATGCTTCTACGGATGTATAGTCGTTACTTTGACAGGAATAAATATCAGTACAGCGAGCTTGATATCACGCCGGGTGAGGAGGCGGGGATTCGGTCAGTAACACTTCGTGTAAGCGGGCCTTTTGCATATGGGAAACTCTCGTGCGAAGTGGGCGTGCATCGGCTCGTTCGGATAAGCCCGTTTGACGCAAATAAACGGCGACATACCAGCTTTGCGGCGGTGGATTGTATCCCTGAGTTCGACGACGATATCGATATAGAGATAAAAGAAGACGACCTCAAGATTGATTTTTACCGGGCAGGCGGCGCAGGCGGCCAGCACGTCAACAAGACAAGCTCGGCGGTCAGGATTTTACACAGACCAACTGGTATCGTCGTGCAGTGCCAGAACGACCGCAGCCAGCACAAAAACCGGGCATCTGCGATGAAGGTTCTCAAGGCGCGTCTCTATATGCTCGAACAGCAAAAACGCGACGCGGAGCTTGCCAGGCAGTACGGCGCAAAAGGCGAGATTGCCTGGGGAAACCAGATTCGCAGCTACGTTTTGCAGCCGTATCAGATGGTAAAAGACCATCGAACCAATTTTCAGACCGGAAATGTCGAAGCTGTGCTTGATGGCCAGATTGATGCTTTTTTAGAAGCTTATTTGCGACATCGTGCGAAGGGTAAACCCGGCGAGAAAGGGCAAAATTAAAAGGCCAGAATTATGAAGCGGATAATCGAGGTTAAATTAAGAACCTGCGTAGTCGATTTCGCCGAGTGCAAAACGCAGATGCTTGTCGTGGGGTATTTTTCAGACGCCAAGAAGCTGGATGCGGTGAACGGCAAGTTAAACGGCCGGCTCGACGGGGCGATTGAGCGCGTTATAAAGCTTGGAGACTTCCGGGGCAAAGAGGGAACCAGCGCAATCATTTACAGCGACCCCTCAAAGCTGCTTGGGGCAGGCGGCCGGATAGGCCCCGAACGTTTGCTTCTTGTCGGTTTAGGTGAGCAGAAGAAAGCCACTATCAACACCGTCAGGAAGGCCGCGGCATTGGCGGCCAATAAGGCCGTAGGAATGAAAGTCAAGTCGATGGCTATCGCGATTCACAGGGCGTTCGGCGCGAGATTTGATTTGGGACTTGCGGCACAGGCGCTCGCCGAAGGACTGTATTGCGGAAGCTACCGCTATGATGAGTACGTTACCTCGAGCGAGGACGGAAGAACAGATTCACTAACGGTTGAAGTAATTGACGACAACGCGGCGAAGGTGAAGCGGCTTGAGAGCGGATTGTCAAAGGGGGCCGTTATCGGAAAGGCCCAGAGTTACGCTCGGACAGTCGCGAACAGACCGGGCAATGTGATAAACCCTCCGGCACTTGCGGAGGAGGCGAAAAAGCTTGCCGGGAGCACGACCGGGCTGAGATGCTCGGTTCTCGATGAAAAGCAGATGGCGAAGATGGGTATGGGGGGAATTCTGGCCGTGGGCAGCGGCTCGAGGACGCCGCCGCGGTTTATTGTTGTTCGATATTCTCCGAGAAACAAGGGGGCTCGCAAGCTGCCGACGGTAGCGCTCGTCGGCAAGGCCGTAACCTTTGATTCAGGCGGGATAAGTATCAAGCCGGCGCAACATATGGAGCAAATGAAGCTCGATAAGACAGGAGGCATCGTGGTGCTGGCGACAATCAAGGCGGCGGCGGAGATGAATCTGCCTGTAAATCTCTACGCCATAGTGCCATCGGCGGAAAATATGCCCAGCGGCACGAGTTACAGACCCGGCGATATAGTTACAACCTACAGCGCAAAGACAGTTGAGATTGAAAATACCGACGCTGAAGGAAGAATGATACTCTGCGACGCGATACACTACGCAGTCAAACAAAGCTGCGACATCATTATTGACATAGCGACGCTGACGGGCGCCTGTATTGTTGCGCTGGGAAAACATAAGGCGGGGCTGATGAGCAACGACGACACACTCGCAAAGCAGTTGCAGCAAGCGGCCCGGACCAGCGGAGAAAGCGTTTGGGCGCTGCCGTGCGGAGATGAATACGCCGAGGATATGAAAAGCAGGATAGCGGACCTGAAGAACAGCGGCGGCAGGTGGGGCGGGGCTTGCACGGCGGCGGCGTTCTTGAGGCAGTTCACGGGAGATAAAAAGTGGGCACACCTGGACATCGCCGGCGTGGACCACCTTGAGAAGGCAACGGAATGGTCGGCAGCCGGTGCAAGCGCCTTTGGCGTGCGCCTGCTGACGACGTATCTAATAAATCTTGTGAATAAGAAAAGCAGGAAATAACTTTTATCGAGTTTGTATGGCCTCAAAGAGAAAGAAAATAGATGAAGCAAGGATTAAAAAGGCCGTGAGGGAAATCCTTTTGGCTGTCGGCGAAGACCTTAACCGTGACGGCCTTAAAAAGACGCCCGATCGCGTGGCAAGAATGTACGGCGAGCTTCTGGCGGGTATGCGCGAAGACCCCAGTACGCACCTTGCCGGCGTTTTCAACGAGAACTACGACGAAATTGTGCTGCTGCGTGACATACCTTTTTACAGCATCTGTGAGCATCATTTGATGCCTTTTATCGGCTCGGCCCACGTGGCGTACTTGCCCGACGGTCGGATACTCGGCGTCAGCAAACTGGCGAGAATTGTGGACTGCTTCGCCCGCCGACTGCAGACACAGGAGCGGTTGACCTACCAAATAGCCGACTTTCTTATGAATAACCTCAAACCTCTCGGCGTCGCGGTTGTGCTGGAGGCCGCACACAGTTGTATGACGATACGGGGGATAAAAAAACCCGGCTCGACGATGGTCACAAGCGCCGTTCGAGGGATATTCAGAAAAGACCCCCGAAGCAGAAACGAGATAATGAGCTTGATGCGCAATGGCGGCAAGTAACAGGCGACAGAGACTCTCAAACGCAAGGGGCAACGCGTGAATTATGCATAAATTGTGCCGCTACGTCCGATTTTCGATAAATCCTTTTCTGCCTGCCGATGAGCCGGGATTCAATTCGTTTGCTTCGAAGCCGGCAGGCGTTGGTTTGTCTTTGTTCTTTGAGCTGGGCATTGAGCTGGCTGGTGCGGTTGACCCGGTTACCGGATTGATAGTCAACGTCAGTGACATTGACGAAAAGGTGCGGCAATGCGCAGTCCCCGTTTTTGCCGAGAGGATAAGAGCGGGCTATCGAGCAGCCGGCCATATCAGCTATTGTGAGCTGGCGGAGATGCTTAAATCCGCCTGGGCCAAACTTGCCGACAAGTTCGGCAGGGCAAAGTTGAACAGGTTGAGCTTGAAGCTGAATCCTTTCAGAACTTTGGCTGTGAGCTTGCCTGCCGGCAGGCAAGCTTCAGCGAAGGAGGATGGGCCGAATTGTGCGATGGTTTATTTCAGTGAAAAATTTGAATTTGCCGCGGCGCATAAGCTGTGGAACGAGCAGTTCAGCGAACAGCAGAATATTGATGCTTTCGGCAAATGTGCCAATCCCACAGGACACGGACACAACTATGTTGTCGAGGTGACGGTCAAGCACCCTGCCGGGCAGGACCTGCGGACAGGCGACTTTGAGAAAGTAGTCCACCAGGGGTTGATAAAGGTCGTTGACCACAAGAACCTAAATGTTGATGTGCCGGAGTTTCAGCAGGCAAACCCTACGGTCGAGAATATCGCCGTCTTTGCCTGGAACAAGCTGGTCGGCAGGTTTGGTGCGGCGACGCTTCACTGTGTTACTGTCTGGGAGACCGACAAAACCTACAGTTCTTATTATGGGTAGCTGGTGTGGGTTTTCTCAACCAGCAGGCCCTATAAAAACGGCCTTTTCAATGGCGTCAAAGGCGATTTGGTTGTCTGAGGCGTGTTGCATATCGGCCAGTGAAATTCTGAACTAAGAGCGCAATTTTGGCGTATAGGATTCGGCTTTGAAGAGGGTTATTATGTTTTGTCATTCTAAAGCTATCTTCTTTATACGCCGATAGTTATGAATAAACAGGCATAACTTAATTTATACGATTTATATGGCAGGGATGCTACGGCTGTTTTTTGCGCACTCTACATATACCTTGTTTGTCCTGCGTAGCATTGGTGAGGCAGGCAGCGCAGCCGAAGGGGACGGAGTCTGCCTAAAATTGATGATTGATTATTCACTATTGATTATTTGCCTTTCGTCCTACTCAAAGTCCAACACTGGAGAGGTATGAAAACATTGATTACCGGTGGCGCCGGTTTTATCGGCTCTCACCTTGTTGAACGGCTGGTCAAGAAGGGCCACAGTGTTGTTGTCGTCGATAACCTCAGCACGGGCAGTCTGGGTAATATCGAACACATCAGAACTCGCCCCAGCTTCGAATTTGTTGAGGGCGACATTCGAGACGTCGGGCTGATGGAATCATTGACAGGTCGCTGCGAGGTGATTTTCCATCTGGCCGCGGCTGTCGGCGTTCAGCTGATAGCTGATGACCCCGTGCACACCGTAGAAACAAACATCGCCGGAACACAAGTGGTCCTTGAGGCCGCAAACAAGTTCAATCGCAGGATTCTGCTGGCTTCAAGCAGCGAGGTTTACGGCAAGAGCGAGCAAGTGCCCTTTCGTGAGGAAGACGACATTGTGCTCGGCAGCACCAGTATGCCGCGATGGGCTTACGCCTGCAGCAAGGCGGTAGATGAGTTTCTCGGCTTTGCGTTCCATCAGCAATACGGCCTTGGGGTTATCATCGGCAGATTCTTTAATACCATAGGCCCCAGGCAGACGGGAAGATACGGAATGGTTGTGCCCCGCTTTGTGCAAGCGGCCTTGCGGAATGAGCCGTTACGCATTTACGGGACGGGTAAGCAAACGCGGTGTTTCTGCTATGTTGAAGATGTGGTGGATGCGATTATCCGCCTGATGGAATGCAACGGGGCGACCGGCAGGGCGTTCAACATCGGCTCAGATGAAGAGATAACCATTGAGCAACTCGCCGACAAAATCATCGAAATTATAGAAAGCAAGAGCCGCAAGGAATTTGTCCCATACGAGGTTGCCTATGGCAGACCAATCGAAGATATGATGCGCCGCGTGCCCTGTCTTGAACGAATCAAGGAGACTATCGGCTGGCAGCCGAAGACCGGCCTGTCTCGCACTATAAAGTTAATAATTGAAAGCTGCAATCGTCGCGTATAAACTTATTTATTTGAACCAGGTTATGTGAAAATGAAGAGATTTGTAATTATCGGAGTGGGTGGTTATATTGCCCCTCGACATCTGAAGGCCATCAAGGATACAGGTAACGTTCTTGTGGCTGCACTCGACAAGAACGACTCCGTGGGGATTTTGGACTCATATTTTCCGAACGCAGATTTTTTTACTGAGTTTGAGAGATTCGACCGACACCTTGAGTTGTTGCGCCGAAGTGGAGCAGAGAAGGTTGATTATGTCTCGATATGTTCACCAAACTATCTTCATGATGCCCACGTCAGATTCGCGATGCGAATAGGTGCGGATGCAATCTGTGAGAAGCCGCTGGTCCTGAATCCGTGGAATGTCGCTGCCCTTGAGGAAATAGAGAACGAAACTGGGCGCCGAATCAACACGATTATGCAGCTGCGCCTGCATCACGCCATTGAAGTCCTCAAAAAGCAGGTGGACAGCGGACCCAAAAGTAAACTATACAATGTGGAGCTGACCTACATTACCTCTCGAGGCCACTGGTATCGTACATCGTGGAAAGGAGATACGAATAAATCAGGCGGTGTAGCAACCAATATCGGCGTTCACTTTTTCGATATTCTTACCTGGATTTTCGGAGACGTCAAGGCGAACATTGTGAACTTGCATCGCCCCACAAAGGCGTCAGGCGTCCTTGAACTTGAGCGTGCCCGTGTCAGATGGTTTCTGTCGCTGGACCAGGAAGACCTGCCGGAGAAGGTCAAGGCAAAGAACCTCAGGACTTATCGCTCTATCAAAATAGACGGGCAGGAGATAGAGTTTTCGGAGGGTTTTACCGAACCGCACACAAAAAGCTACGAACGTATCCTCGAGGGCCGGGGTTTCACAACAAAAGATGTTCTAAGTTCAATCAAAATCGTTTCTGAGATACGAAATGCCAAAGAGGTCGGGCTGCAGGGTGACTTCCATCCGATGCTCAAACAAACCAGAATTCCGCCCTCTAACACTTCAGATTAGATAAACTGGAAGAATAACAGAGTGATTTAGATGCCTCAAGGCAAGCCGACAGAAAAAGGAAAACACAAGACAGCCGGTTACTTCGTACACGAAACAAGCGTAGTTGACGCTGGCGCACACATCGGCGAAGGAACAAAAATCTGGCATTTTTGCCACGTTATGTCGAACGTTCGAATAGGCCGAAAGTGCATCCTTGGTCAAAACGTATTTGTCGCCGATGGAGTCGTCATTGGAAACAATGTCAAAATTCAAAACAATGTCTCGGTCTATACGGGCACGATGATTGAGGACGACGTTTTCCTGGGTTCCTCTTGTGTGCTGACGAATGTTACAAATCCGCGTTCTCAGGTGGTTCGTCACAATCTTTACGAGAAGACGGTGATAAGGCGTGGCGCCACGATAGGGGCCAATTCGACCATCGTGTGCGGGATTGAACTTGGACTATATTGTTTTATAGCTGCAGGTGCAGTAGTTGTTAAAAATGTTGCTGATTACGCTTTGATGATGGGAGTTCCGGCCCGACAAGTCGGATGGATGAGCAGACACGCTATTCGATTGGGCAAGCCCGATGCAGACGGAATTATGATTTGTCCTGAGAGCGGCTATCGCTACAAGGAGATTGAGCCGGGTATCCTGAAGTGTCTCGATTTGGATGAGGAAATGCCGCTGCCAATAGACAAGGCGAAAGGCCTCGTTTCATACGACGAGCTCAAGAAACAGACTAAATAAGCACGCTTTGATAAACTCTGAATCGATTGGGAGGTGAAATGCAAGTTCCTTTGCTGGACCTGAAGGCACAGTACGCGACGATAAGAAAAGAAGTAATGGCGGCAATATCAGAAGTGCTTGAGTCGCAATGCTGCATAGGGGGCCCAAAGGTGGTCGAGCTGGAGGCAAAGATTGCGGAGATAAGCGACTGCAAGTTCGCAGTCGGGGTCTCAAGCGGAACGGATGCGATTTTGAATAGCTTAATGAGTTTGGAGATTGGAGCGGGAGACGAGGTAATCACCTCGCCATTTACGTTTTTTGCAACTGCTGGGTGCATCACCCGCGTCGGCGCAAAGCCGGTGTTTGTGGATATTGACCCGCTGACCTACAACATTAACGCTCAGCTTATCGAGTCCGCGGTCACCAAAAAAACCAAAGCCATAATGCCGGTGCATCTTTTCGGGCAAATGGCGGATATGGACCCGATTATGGATGTCGCCAAAAAGCACGGGCTGGCTATAATCGAGGACGCCGCACAATCCATAACCAGCACGTATAAAGGTAGAAAAGCTGGCAGCATAGGAACGGTCGGCTGCTTCAGCTTCTTCCCGAGCAAGAACCTCGGCGGCATCGGCGATGGCGGAATGGTGGTCACCAATGACCAGAAGCTTTATGAGCGCCTGGTTATGATGCGTAATCACGGCCAGAATCCGAAATATTATCATAAGTATATCGGCGGCAACTTCCGTCTCGACCCCATCCAGGCCGCAGCACTGCTTGTAAAATTGCCCCACTTGGATGAGTGGTCGCAGGCCCGCCGACGAAACGCCACTTACTACGACAAAAAATTCGCAGGCACGGTTGTCAAGACGCCCTATATCAGCCCGGACTGCGTAAGCATTTACAACCAGTATGTCATCAGGGTTCCGAGACGCGACGAGTTGGTAAAGGCGCTCAAGGCCAAAAACATCGGCTGCGAAATATATTACCCTGTGCCGCTGCATTTGCAGGAGTGCTTCAAATATCTCGGCTGTAAAAAGGGCGACTTCCCGCAGGCCGAAAAGGCAGCCGACGAGGTCTTGGTGCTGCCTATTTACCCTGAATTAACCGATGAGATGAAGGATTTCACAGCTGAAACAGTCCTGTCTTTTGTGAGTTGACCGAACGCCTCTTTATTTTACTTGTTTCGCGCAGAATCATGAGACCACGAGTATTGTTTATTCTGACTTTAATATTGCCTACGTTTTGTTATGCCTCTCGCGATATAGATTCCGTATCATTTCGTGGCGACGGCACTTTAATGGGAATGAGAATCGAGAGGGACTATGCCCAGAATGGAGCGTTTCTGGTTATTACCACAGGTGCTCGATATGAATATGTGCCGGGCGAACTGAAGATATATCAGGAGCTTGATAACGACATCGACCGACGTCTGGTCGCAACCTTGACTATTCGGGACGTAAACGAATTTGAGAAGGTCGAATCAAATTACGACCATGTTCTTTTGTGGTCAGAAAATCTGAATATAGGAATTTATGGGGACTCAACTTGCATACTTGCCCCTAAGAAGAATTTGGACATAAGCTTTAAAGGCAATTTCAAGCCCGATTATGAGGGACGGAATAAAGGAGAATTGCTTCTAATAGATGGGCTTGGGGGGGTTGAGATATACCCTCAACGTCATGAAACAG
This sequence comes from uncultured Pirellulales bacterium, assembly GCA_964400665.1. Taxonomy (GTDB): domain Bacteria; phylum Planctomycetota; class Phycisphaerae; order Sedimentisphaerales; family Anaerobacaceae; genus Fen-1362. The sequence goes on from CAYNVP010000001.1 coordinate 14,447, forward strand.
GATACCAAATCAAACGAATCGAACTGGGGAAAAAGAGCTGGGCTGCCGATTATGTACTCAATGCGAATGAACGAGTTATGATAGCCGCATTTCCCGGAAGGGAATTTGACTGGCCAAAGTCATTCAAATTGCACTGGACGGTTACAACAGGCCAAGGCAACACAAGACTTCATCCTTACGGTCAAATGCCCTAAAACCGGGACATAAAAAGATGAGCTGCCAAACTGAACATTATCGCCGTTCAACATAACGGACTGTGGAAAACCGCAGACCCTTACGGGCCTTACATTGTAGGCAATCCGAAGGAGTTGAAACGGCTAATCAATACCGCACATGGTTATGGCATGAAGGTGGCTCTACATTGCTCTTTGTTCTATTTCTATCGCAAACACAAAGAGATTGAACCATTCTTCGAGCAGGTCAAGGCCGTACATGAGGAATACGGGACCGATGGAGTATACGTTGACGGGTTGATGTTCGACTCAGGCGAAAGAGGTATTTACGAAATAGATGACAAGATTGGCAACTGGGAGATGATGAGGCGCTTGAGGGCTCTTTTCGGAAAAGGCGGGGTGATTATTTATCATGGAACAAGTTTTGGCACTCCCGTCGCAACAGCACCTAATATTGATTCTTATTGTGATGCCACGCTGAACGGAGAAGGCGTAAAAATCCAGTCAACAAATGACCCTTATCTGCGATATCAGGTGAGGAAGTACGGCATTTCAAACACTGTGGGATTTTGGGACCGTTACCCGAAACAGCCGTCGTTTATGAGCGACAAGGACGTCATAGATATTATTCTGGAAATGAACTGTAGAGAATACTGGAACGGATACGCCTTCAATCGCGAGTTTGGACCCCAGGTCAGGTATTATTGGGAACGACTCGAAGAATCGAAACGGCTGCACTATTTAAATAAACCGGGACAAGAAAAGACGGGCGAATGAGACAATCAAAGCAAATAATGGTAAACACCGTAACGAGCTGGGCAGGGATGTTCGCCAACGCAGCAATTCTGATTTTCCTAACCAAGTTTCTTTTGCACAGGTTGGGAACTGAATCCTATGGAATGTTCCGTTATGTTATAACAATCCTTGAGTTTCTTGTATTTCTGGACCTTGGGCTTGGCGCCACCCTGAATAGATTTGTGTCGCAGCTTACTACTTCGAAGGACTTGCCGAAGTTGAATTCTATCATATCCATGACCTTCTCCTTCTTTTTGGGTTCGGGGTTGATAGGAGGCGTTATCATCTGCGGTTTGGGATTCGTACTGCCCGCCCTGGTTGAAGGGGGCACGCCGGAGATGTACAAGAGCGGCTTCTTTCTTATGTTATGTATGGCTGGAACATTTTCGGTTCGATTTTTCGGGTATGCACCGAGAGGGATTCTGTTTGGCTTGCAGCGATACGATATTGTGAACACTTTGCAGTGCGTGTGGGCAATTCTGCGTGCCGTTGCAATAGCGGTTTTTCTTCAGTTGGTAAAATCACTGGAGCTCGAGACCATTGGCCTCTGCTATTTTGGCACAGCCGTATTTGAAACCGCGAGCTTGTGGATCTTCTCAAAAAGAATATTTCCCAAGATGAAAATAGGATTTGGCAATATTAACAGGGATGTGGTTACTGAGGTTCTGAGTTTTAGTGTTTTTGTCACGGTGCTTAGTTTGACAACGATGCTGATTGCCAATGCCCCCACATTTTTGGCCGGTAAGTTCTACGGCGCGGAAGCGGTTGCTTATCTGTCACTTCCCTTGTTGTTGCTGGGGCAGCTTCAGCGACTTTCGGGGGGGTTTGCTTTTACACTCATCCCCGTGGCAGGCAAATATTGCGCTGAAGCAAACAACCAGGTTCTAAAGGAGCTTATGGTCAGAGGCACAAAATTTTGTGCGATGATATGTTTTCCTATCGGCATTTTAGCTACGGTTTTTAGCTATCCTCTGTTTGAGTGGTTTAGACAGGGTTTTGGCTGGACTTGGGCGCTGCTCGCGATTTTGATGGTTCCCTATCTGTTTAGAACAACTCAGCGTGTATCGGCTTCAATCTTGATGGGGGCCGGGTCGGTTAAATGGCTTTCTGTTGCACAGATAGTTTCCACATTTTTAATCGGATTGCTATCGTGGTTGTTTGGGGTCTATTTTGACATGAAGCTGTACGGTGTTGTTCTGGGAACAGGGATCCCAGTAATTGTTTTAAGTGCGATATTTCAACCAGCGCATGCTTGTCATCAAATAGGTCTGAATTGGCTGGATTATCTGAATCGTTCGTATACCAAAGCATTCTTGTGGAGCGCTCCAGCCGCCTTGGCGGGCATATTACTGGTTCGATTTATTTACCCTTCCGGATTAATCATGATTGTTTCTGAAGGTCTCGTATGCCTGCTCATTTTCGCCGTATGTGCATGGAAGTATATCCTTACTGATTCTGAGCGGGCACAGGTTATCGAGTTGGTTAAATGGCGAAAAAAATGAAAAGCTGAAGCCGATAAATGCGCGAAAAGTTATTAAAATTGATTCGGTTGGTTCAGAAAAGAGGTTTGTTATAAAAATGGCAGAGTTGGAATCAAGCTTACATTTATATCAGCCCCCATTATATCGCGGGACGAAGGGTGAATGGAGGAAATCTTTTGTTGATGCGGTTAGTGATTGTGAGGGGAAAGTAACGTGGGATATTGCCGCGATATTAGGTATTTTGGGATTTACCTATGCCTGTGGCGATCGGACACTGGTTAACGAAGTAAAGCGCCGCCCCTGGCTGTCGAGAATTGGGGCTGATAAGGAGCCTGCTATCGAGGAAATTCCGATATACGGCCTTTCTGCAGGGGTATGTGCTGGGGTTTCGCTGTGGCTGATTCCTCATTAAGGGATGACGGGAGCAGCTTGGGCGCTTATTTCGTGTTATAGTTTTGGCTTATTGAGTTCTGCTGTTATTGTGGTCTTAGCAATTAAGGAAAAGAGCCATTCAATATACGCAAATTGAGATTTTAATTGTAGGAGAAACATGTGAATAATTTTCAAATAGCAATACACCTTCGAGAAGATAGTTTTTCTGACCGTTGGATTGAATACTGTGAAGAAAAGGGTGTTTCCTATAAAATAGTTGATTGTTACAAATCGGATATTATATCGCAACTGGCATCAGCAAACGCGTTTTTATGGCATTGGAATCATACGTCTCCGAAAGATGTTTTGATCGCCCGCCATGTCATTCGTGCTGCCGAATTAATTGGGCAGATAGTTTATCCCAACACAGCTACATGCTGGTCTTTCGATGACAAAGTGGCGCAAAAGTATATACTGGAAGCTGTTGGTGCCCCCTTAGTACCAAGCTACGTTTTCTTTGACCAGGATAGTGCTATGAATTGGGTTGATCGGGCATCTTTTCCAAAAGTATTCAAGCTTAGAAGAGGCTCCGGTTCCAGAAACGTCAGGCTAATTCGTAGCTGTCGAGAAGCCCGGGCGATAGTGAAGCAGGCTTTTGGTCGTGGGTTTAAGCCTATCGGAAGAGTTGTGTCAGAGATAGTAACAAGAATAGCAAAAAGTACTTATGAGCAACAACGTGAGAAGTTGGGGAAAATAGTGCAGTTTCCCCAGAGATTGCTACGTATTCACCAAATTAACCAAAAGATGGGGCGAGAGTGTGGTTATGTGTATTTTCAAGATTTTATTCCTGCTAATCAGTTCGACACGCGTATAACAGTGATTGGAGACCGTTATGCTTTTGGCTTCACGCGTAATGTCAGGAAGAATGATTTTCGAGCTTCCGGTAGTGGTAGTGTAGAGTATAACAAAGATAGAATCGATCTTAAGTGTATTAAAATTGCATTCGATGTTTCGAAGAAACTGAACACGCAGAGTATCGCATTGGATTTTGTTATCAACCCCACAGGCGAACCCTTAATAGTAGAGGTAAGCTATTGTTTTGTTGGCTCAGCTGTTTATCATTGTCCAGGGTACTGGGACAACCGGCTGCAGTGGCACGAAGGGAATATGTGGCCCCAAGACGCGATATTAGCTGATTTGATAGAACAGCTACGCCAACTGCCGGAAAAAGGCGTATTGGGATAGTGGAAATTATTCTTGCGTGGAAATATTTTACGGCCAAGTAAGTTTTATGGAAATAAAGGCTTTGAGGTAGCAATGCATTATATTGTTATGTTTTTTGTTTTGCTCTGTGGTTCTATATGCACAGCTGACCAGCAACAACTCCCAAAAACATCTAAAAAAGATGTCAACAACATTTACTTCCAAGGCGATTGTACGACATTTTTCATGAAGATTGAGAAGGCATATTTTGCAGATGGCGCTTTTTTGGTTGTTACAACAGGAGCACGTTATGAATATGTACCAGGCGAATTGAAGATATATCAGGGCATTGGGCGTGATGATTCCAGACGATTACTTTCGACAGTAAAGATTGAAGGTGACCCTAAATTTGAAAGAGTCGAATCCAGTGACGACCATGTGTTGTTGTGGTCTGAAAAACTTAATATTGGCATTTATGGTGATTCTACTTGTATAGTCGCACCTAGGGAGTCTTTGAATATAAGTTTTGCCGGCAATTTCAAGCCGGATTATGAGGGCCGTTTCAAAGGTGAGTTGTTACTGATTGATGATTTTGGAGGAATGGAAATATATCCGCAGCGATATGAAGCTGGTTACGAAGTTAAGAAAATTGAGCTTGGCAAAACAAATTGGCTTGCAGAGTATTTAGTCAATGCGAACGAACGGATAATGATAGCGGCATTTCCAGGTCGGCCCTTTGAGTGGGACAGATCTTTCAAAAGTGATATCATCAGCACCTATGGAAGTATGGGAATGGGAATTGGAAACCAATATGGTGAAATGCCGCCTGATGATAGAATTAAGGAGTGGGCGTCATATTTTGGAACGTTAGTACTCTGGTTTAATGGGCTCTACGGAAGTGTTTCAGCAGGTCCATATACCGTTGCGAATGAACCTGAATTCCACAGACTCGTTCGCACTGCCAAACGAGTAGGATTAAGGGTTGCGCCTTACACTTCAGTGTTTTATCATTACCGTAAGTTTAAGAGCATTGAATCTTACTTTGAGCAAATAAAAGCGCTTCGAGATAAATACGGTATAGATGGCGTTTATATAGATGGACTTCTTTGCGATTATCAGCTCGAGAAAAATGATGACAAAATCGCAAATTGGGAGATAATAAGAAGGTTGAGGCAATTGTTTGGAAAAGAAGGGGTTATAATTTTCCACTGCACTCATCTTGGCACTCCAGTTGCGACTATACCCAATGTTGACACATACTGCGATGTTACCTTTGCTGGTGAAGGAGTAGCGTTCAACTCAGTAGATGACCCTTATGTTCGTTATCAAGTAAGAAAATATGGTATATCCAATACAGTTGCCATGTGGATACCAGGCAAACAACATCCTGCTGATATTACGTATAGAGACATTATTGATGCCGTTGTAGAAATGAATGGTAGGGGGCGAGGATGGGGTTTTGTGGCGGTATATGAACCGCCTAAAGGCAATAAGTACGTCTGGGGTAATGGTTTAACAAAAGAATATAAATATTACTTAAAAAAAATCGAACCTTTGAAAGAGGCATACTACAAAAATAAGGAATAGCGACAAGATTACAGGGGCTTTAAGAAATACTTTGCGATAGATATATTAAAATGGAAACGGAATCAATGGAAGAAGTAGTAGTAAAAGAGAGTGAACCGCTTGACTTTTTAGATATTATTGTTGCGATAGTTTGGCCTTTCATCGTAATTGTCGCATTTTGCATTGTCGATGCCAACCTATTTCACTGGTTTCTCTTGCCAGTCTATCTGTGTGGAGTTCTAACAGGAATTGATGCAATACGATGGCTACGGGGCAAGATGGACCTTTATGACGCCAAGGGGCTGATAGGCATATTGGGAGTTCACTTTTTTGTTGTGGCTTTTCTGTTGGTAGCACATTTTGAGCCATACCGAATTGCTAACATATACATTCTTGATTGGCGTCCATGGTTAGGAGGTGTTGCGTTCTTAAATGTATGTGGGATGATAAGTTATCAATTGGCCCAGCGATGGGCATATAATAAGCCGACACGTGCTGCCCAAACATATAGCACCTTGAATCCTGTATCCGTTAGAATAATTTTGCCTATTGCATTGGTATTTGTTTTTATTTCACATGTTTTTTTCATGTTTAGAATGGGCGGAATATCAGCCATTTTGAATTTGCGAACTTATGGGGATGTTACTGCAGGAGTTTTTGGTATGGGGCCTTTCATGGTATTCGGTCGTTCCATACCGATGCTGTTGTTTATAAGTGTGACTATTTGGCGGTATAGAAAACTTCAGCGTTCCTCAAGCATTTTTTCTGTTGGGTTTGTACTAATGGTATTTTTAATTTTCCAATTTTTTACGGGAGGTTTGACGGGTAGCAGAGGTGCCACAGTTTGGGGACTATTCTGGGCTGTTGGGATCATTCATTTTTTCTGGCGGCCAATACCCGTAAAATGGGTTATAATCGCACTGTTGCCATTTCTGTTTTTTATGTATATTTACGGTTTTTACAAAAATCTCGGAACTCGAGTTTTTGAGTTATTCCGGGGAGTTACGACTATCGAATCCCTATCACTTGAAAGCAAAAGAACTTTTAGTGGCATGCTTATTGGCGATTTAAGCCGCTCAGACGTGCAGCCGGCACAGCTTTATGTGATTGTCGAGAAACCATGGCATTATCGCTACAGGTGGGGTTCTACCTACATAACATCTGTTATACCTTTGATACCGAGGATGCTGTGGCCAACTAAACCATCAGATTGCGGAAAAGTTATTTCTGGGACGGAGATGACATTTGGCCCAGAAACATACCAGAAAAAAAGGCTGCTTGGTGATTATATGAGGTCGACGAGGATTTTTGGGTTGGCGGGCGAAGCTATGCTAAATTTTGGAATAGCAGGAGTCCTACCAGCTTTTTTTGTTTGGGGTTATATTGTCGGCCGAATTCGTCGCAGAATACAGAGTTACCGTTTTGGGGACACTCGATTGTTAACCGCACCGTTTTTAATCTCCTTGTGCTTTCTATCTCTCATTAATGACATGGATAATCTTGTTGCAGTGACTCTGTTTAAGTTTCTTATTCCAGCTTTAGTCATGTACCTCATATCCACTCCTTTACCAGTCGTGGAAATAGAGGATGAGTCAGCAAATGTGTTGATACCGGTGCTGTAGTATAGTTTAGGGAATTAGTTGTTATTCAATCTGACTTGTTTTGTCGAACTACGTTGAAGAGAATTTTCCGTAAATATTTTTAAATTTTTCGATAGTAAGCTAAATGTGCTGGAGGCAAAGTTTTGGTTGAGAAGGATAAGGGGCCGATCGTTTTTTTTAGCTCGGTTACACATTTTGGTGGTTCGGTGAAAAGTACAATTGCATTGATTGAAGAGATCAAAAAAAAATGCGATGTAATGGTACTTGATGTTTCTGGTTGTTGTACGGAATATATAAACGAACTGGAAAAGTTGGGTATCACTTATGAAATCATATTGCCCAAAGCCAAAAAAATGATTATTGGGGGTAGTTCACGAATAAGTCGTCTCTGGCGTGTACTAATAGCCGGCGGAGAGATTTGGCGGATCGTTAGGCAACTGCGAAGGAAGCTGGAAGATATTAATCCACAAGTGATATGCCTGAATTTTCAAAAGTCTATGTTTTATGTCGGCCGTGCAGTGGGGAAAAGATTTCCTACATTGATGTTTGTACGTATTAGATATCAAAAACTTAAATGGTACTGTCTTAAAGACTGGAGGAATCTTGGGGTAATTGTTGGCAATAATTCTAAAACACTTAAGTTCTTTGAACAATTTGACTGGGCTCGTAACAAGTTGGCTGTTGCTTATAATGGCATCGATTTTGATGCTATACAAAGAACAGAAGCAGCTTCGAAAAACCTTCCGGGACAGGATTCATCACTAAAAATGCTAATGCCAGCAACACTAATCCCTCTTAAGGCTCATTCGGTCGCAATAAAGGGCTTTGCCAAGTTTTGTAGGTCTCATAATGATTGCATTATGTGGATTTGTGGTGACACTCCTAATAATCTTACGCTGGATTATGAAAATAGCTTGCATGAACTATGCCACAAGCTTGGCATTACAGATAAGGTTCACTTTCTCGGCTGGTGCTCTAATGTACCAGCGATTATGAAATCGGCCGACATTATGGTTTTGACCAGTGAAACAGAGGGTTTGCCTCGATCCCTACTAGAGGCCATGGCTCTGGGCTTGCCTGTGATAGCAACTAAAGTAGGAGGCATTACGGAAGTTATTCGTGATGATGTCGATGGTATTCTCGTTGATGTTGGAGACGATGATGCGGTTGCCACGGCATTGGAAAGACTGCAAATTGCCGAGACTCGGCATAAAATGGGTCTTGCAGGTCAACAGCGCATTAAGACAGAATTCAGCATTAAGAGGCAGGCTGATGTTTTTCTCAAACTCATAAACAAAATAGTTAGTTAAAGGAAAAAATTGCAAAATGTCAAAGTTTTTAATAACCGTTGGCATACCCATCTATAATGCCCGTGAATCGTTGTTGGACGCGGTGCGTTCTATCTTCGCCCAGGGTTTCACCGACTGGGAATTAATCCTTGTTGACGATGGTTCAACGGATGGCAGTATCGATATTGCCAGGTCAATAGACGACCCGCGGGTTCGACTGTTGGTGCCGGATGGCAGGAATCTGCGTCTGGCGGCAAGATTGAACCAAATCGCGCAAGCCGCCAAAGGAGAATATATTGCCCGTATGGATGCAGATGACTTGTCTCACCCGGAACGGTTCTCCAGGCAACTGCGTTTTCTAAAGGCTCATCCGGAAGTTGATGTTGTTGGCACCTGTATGTGCATGCTTGACCGTAACAGCGAACCGGTAAGCAAGGTGGTTGTGGACGAGCATCACAAAGATATTCTAAGGAACAAATTCGACGGTGTTTCCATTGCTCACCCAACTATCATGGCAAAGGCCGAATGGTTCCGCACTTGGCCGTATGACCCACATACCATACGTTGTGAGGATTTCGAGCTGTGGCTCCGTTCCTTGCGTCAAAGCACTTTTGCAAATATTTGCGAACCATTATATTTTTACAGCGAACTCGTTTCGTCCACACTCACTAAATACGCCAAATCAAAACAATCCGCAGCTAAGGTTATATGGAAATACGCCCGACCGGAAATCGGCACACTGAAGACGTCATATCAAGTATGGAGAAAGTATCTTGATATTGCTATATTTGCCACAGCCAAATTTACAGGACTGCGAGACTTGGCCATCAATAGACGCAGAAGGTACCAGCCGTTCAGCCCCGAAGAACGCGCAGAACTTGTGTCTGCCCTGAACATGATTCGCGGGACAGAGGTGCCCGTGCGTAATACAGAGACGAAACCTTAGTATGAGCAAGGGTAGAATGGGAAAAGACCGCTATGTCATCGATATTTGAGAAGATGTATCCTTCCTTACCAGTTTCACTGCAGAATCTGGCAGTGAGTCTGGTGGGTTGGCGGTATAACAAACAAAGGTATAGCGGAAATTATACTGCATACGTTGAGCAACTTATGCGCACCCAATGGTTTTCCGCAGAACAATTTCGTCAGATGCAAATAAAAGAACTAAGAACTTTGATCCGGGATGCCATAGAAAATGTGCCCTATTATCAAAAAACTTTAGGGCCGTTCTCAGGCAAAATTGACTCTTTGACTCTTGATAACCTGCGTGAACTTCCCATTGTAGAGAAAAAAGTCCTTCGCTATAATGTTAATGAATTTACAAATCATCAAAGATTAAAAAAGTACGGCTATGTTCATGCTCATAGTAGTGGCACATCGGGAGCACCTTTGTTTTTTTCTTATGATTGTGATTCAATAAGACATGATCTTGCGTTTCGTGAACGCCAATATAGGTGGGCGGGAATAACCGGTCGTGAGAGGTCTGCCAGATTCAGCGGCACGGTTCTTTTAGGCAGACATACAGGGCCGCCGTACTGGCGACATAATGTGCCGGAAAATCAATGGCTTTTTTCAACCTATCATATTAATCAAGAAACAGCTCCATTGTTTTATGAAGCGTTGAAACGATTGAATGTTGCGTATTTAGATGGTTATCCTACGGCACTGTTCGAAATCGCCCGTTGGGTAAATAAAAATGGCATAAGAGAGAAATGATTTTTCAGTTTGTTTTTATGTATCCTTTGCGATTTATATCTACCTCAGGTGGTCTTTTAAAGGCATTTAAACGGTTAAAGCTAAGACATATATTTGTTATTTTTGAAAATGTTTTCAAGAAAAGTTAAAGGTGAAGTTTATATCTCCGTTTTAGAATATGAGGTTTCCACAATAAATTGATTAACCGGCGGTATCAAGCTTTGGGCCAAATTGAACACAAGGAAGCAAGCATGGCCATTGATATTATCACCAATACCGAAGTCCCAGCTCGAAAAGTAAATTAATATTTTTTTTGGGGGAGAGTAATCTAATCGAAATATACTTTTACAAGCCATTGTCAGGCAATAACAGAAACAGAAAAAAATATTTACAAATAGCGAACTTATCCTTATCGGGAGATTAAGTTATGGCAAGTAAACTGGAGAAGATTTTTGAAACATCCCCTGCATGGTTTAAGGATTTGATGGCGACTATTGAAGGGACTCGATTGTATTACATGCGGCGTGCGGGAGTCTATAAAGAAAAAAGGGAATTATATCAACAACTGAGGACAAGAAGTTACCAGGAGCTTTTGGCTTATCAAAAAGAGAAATTTTCAGAAATTTTCTATGATGCCAAAGAAAAATCTCCTTATTACGCCCGGAAATATAAAAACATAAACGAACCCGATATTTCAAAAATACCGATCCTGGAGAAGGAGGAACTGCGGGCGAATATTGATCAATTTGTCATAGGGGACAGAAAGGAGTTATTAGAGTTTTATACCGGGGGGACGACAGGGAAAGGGATTAAGCTTTTTTTACGGCGGTCATCGTTGCAGGATCGAATCTCGATGTTAGATCTGTTCTGGAAGATGCATGGGTATGAGTTTAGAGACAGATGTGCATGGTTTTCCGGACGTAACCTTGTGCATGAGGATGACGCTCGCAAAAATATTTTTTGGCGAACCAACTGGTATCTTAACATAAGATATTATTCAACATTTCATCTGTCGCAGGATAATCTTGCTTATTATGTGGACAATATAAATAGGTACAAGCCGGTGTTCTTTTCAGGTTTTCCGTCAGCAGTTTATGAGCTTGCTCAGTACATGTCCATTAAGCGAATCAAGCCGGAGTTTCAGTTAAAAGGTATCTTTACGACTTCAGAGACGCTCTATCCAACTTATAGAGAAACAATTGAGTCATTGTTTAATTGTAAAGTAAGAGATCAATACAGTTCAACGGAAGGCTCTCCGTGGATTATCGAATGTCCGCACGGCAGGCGGCACTATGATCCCGCCAGCGGAATTATGGAAGTTGTTGATGAATCAGGTAATCCGGCAGAGGAGGGTGAGATTCTGGCAACAAGTTTTACGATGAGAGAAGTTCCAATCATCAGGTATCGAATTGGTGACTATGTAAAAATGTCAGGGCAGATCGGGTGTTCCTGCGGCTGGGATACCCCGATAGTTGATAAAATTGAAGGTCGAAAAATGGATTACATTGAAATTCCAGGTCGCGGAAAAATATGGTGTTCTCAGATAGGTGATTGCGTCAAAGGTGTCAATTCGGTAATTAGTTTTCAGGTTGAGCTTCTTGATAATAATAGGGTGAAAATCTATATAATAGCTAACCGTGATGATTTCGAGAAGAAAGATAAGGAGAAATTTCTCAAGAATTTTAGAGAAAGAGCAGGGGATGTTCCAATAGAAATCGTTTATGTTAACCGACTTGAGAAGAGTAAAAGTGGGAAGCACAGTGTTATCAAGCAATAAAAAACGACTATGTGTGATTTCTGCAATTGATGTCACCTTTAAGGTTCTTCTGATAGCTCAGTTAAAGGCTGCAATGAAAGAAGGGTATACGGTGTACGGGGTCTGTACCCGGGGGGAGAAGTTTGAATGGCTTGAAAACGAAGGTGTTCATATGAAGGCCATTACGATTAAAAGAAGGATCAGCCCGTTTAGCGACTTGATTACCCTGTGGAAACTGTTTCGATTTTTTCGGAAAGAAAGAATAGATATTGTTCACACTCATACACCGAAGTGTAGTTTGTTGGGTCAGTTGGCGGCAAAATTGGCTGGTGTACCTGTTGTAATAAACACCGTTCACGGTTTTTATTTTCATGATAATATGAAGCCTCTTACAAAATGGTTTTACATTGCAATGGAATGGACTGCTGGTAAATGTTCTACAATGATTCTCAGTCAGAATCCAGAAGATATTGATACGGCAATAAAGCTGGGCATCTGTAATCCTGATAAAATCAGAATACTCGGCAACGGCGTCGATCTGGCTAAATTTAATCCGAACGGATTCAATGAAAATTTCAAGGCAGAAAAGCGCAAAGAGGTCGGCCTGCCCGTCGATGCTGTTGTAATTGGAATTATTGGTAGATTAGTTAAAGAAAAAGGTTTTCTTGAATTATTCGAAGCTTTCAAAGAAATTATAAAAGAGCATAATGATGTCTGGCTTATGGTAATCGGGCCGGAAGAACCTGAAAAGACCGATAGAATTTCTGCCGATACTTTCAAACAATATGACATAGAAAACAGAACGATATATTTGGGCGCCAGAGACGATATTCCTGAGTTATTAGCCTGTTGTGATATATATGCCTTGCCATCGTGGCGGGAGGGTTTTCCCCGCTCGGCCATTGAAGCAGCGGCGATGGGATTACCCATAGTCACCACGGATATTCGCGGGTGTCGTCAAGTTGTTGAAGATGGCGTGAACGGATTTTTAACACCTGTACATGACATGGAGAAGTTAAAAGAAGCAATAATGAAATTGATCAACGACAAAGAAATGAGAGTTCGAATGGGCAAGGCCGGATATCACAAATCCCGAAAAGAATTTGATGAAAAAAATATATGCAGGATAGTCATCGAGACCTATGAAAATGAATTAGCGGCAAAGAGAGCTGCTTTAAACCGAGAATAACAGACATTCTTGGAGGATATTAAAGTAGTATCATGGCAAATTCGGATCACAAGAAGAGACATTCCATGTTATTGTTTATTGCCTGCTTTACAGTGGTAGTTTTTGTAATGCTTTTTGCCAATTGGCAATCTTTGCTTGTGAGAGAGGTCCGTTTTCAGCAGAACAATGGCGTTGCTTACCTGTTTACACGCGGGAGTTATCTGGTTGCGGTCTGTCACGACGGCAAGGTTTATGTGTGGGATTGGGACAATCTGTCAGCCAAGCCGGGAATTGTCGACGCGCAGTCCGATCAAGCCGCTTTGCTGGAGTCGGGTCGTGTGGTATCAGTCCGGCAGTCAAATGCAAGGAAGATTGTCGTATCAGAATTGGACGACGGAAAGGTGTATAAAGAAATACCTATTGCAGCTGAAGATAAACAGGTGCGCTTGGTAGTCAACCGCAGCGGCGAGACCGTGGTGGTTATGCTCGCCGATGCGAGCAGCGGGACAAGCAGCGGCGACCAGGAAGTGATGCTGTTGGATTGTGATGCTGGCCTGGTTCGTCCAATCGCTAATCTGGCGGAGGCGGCAGAGGACCGAATAATGGGTTTGGCTGTTTCGGATGATGGCGGCCTTGTCGTGCTGGCGGGTGAGAAAGACGGGCAAGGGTATGTAGTCCTGGTCAACATGGAACAAAAGCGAGCATCCTGGGCTCAAATATTGCCTGACCTGCAGAAAGTGCGCAGCACCGTTTTCTCCACGGATGGCAAAGTCATTTATATTAGAGGCACAGACAGCACCGTGCAGACACTGAACGCCGAGACCGGCAGTGTCATTAAGAAGTTACTGCCTGTTAAAGAAAATAGGAGCACTGCAGGCGACCAGAACGTTCAAACGCTGGCGACCAGTGACGACGGGCGTTTCATGGCAGCCAGCATTTCAAGTGCCGTTTATGTGTGGGATTGCAAAACACAGAAGCTTGTTTTCAGTAAAGGGCCGGGGCATAAGGTGGTCAGCGGGCTGACGTTTTCGCCGGATTCAAAATTTCTGGCGACAAGTGACACCAGACAGGGCGGCACAATCAAAATCTGGCGTGTTCCAAAACGCTGATTGGCTGCGGGACGTAAATGGACGGGACAATTCAGCATTTTGTAAAGCGCACAATCGATGTTATTGCAAGCATCGTGGGACTGGTAGTACTAAGTCCTTTGATTGTAATACTGGCAGTGATAGTGCGTGTGAAACTCGGCTCGCCGGTATTGTTCAGGCAACAGCGTCCCGGGCTTGCCGGCAGGCCGTTTTGGCTTTTCAAATTTCGCACTATGACCGACCAGTGCAATGCAGCTGGCCGGTTGTTGCCGGACGAGCAGCGTCTGCCGGCGTTTGGGCATTTCCTGCGAAGCACGAGCTTGGATGAGCTGCCTGAGCTTTTCAACGTCTTAAAAGGTGATATGAGCATTGTCGGCCCCCGGCCGCTTATGCTGAAATACCTTGGCAGATATACGCCTGAGCAGGCCAGACGTCACGAGACCAAGCCCGGCATCACCGGCTGGGCGCAAATTAACGGTCGAAACGCAATCTCGTGGGAAGACAGGTTTAAGCTTGATGTCTGGTACGTTGACAACTGGAGCTTGTGGCTCGATTTGAAGATACTGGCCAGGACCATTATATTGGTGTTCAAAAGAGAAGGGATTACTCAACAGGGCAGAGCAACTATGGATGAGTTTATGGGGACACCTCAACCAACACAAAAGGATCCGCCGAGATGCTGACCTACGAGCAGATTAAAGATATCGAGTCGCGGTTCGGCTCGCCGTTTTATATCTTTGATGAAGCAGCTTTTGTGAAGAATTACGACGATATAATGTCGGCATTCTCACGCAGGTACGAAAAATTTATATTGGCCTATTCCTATAAAACCAACTACATCCCCTATTTATGCAGGATTATCAAATCAAAGGGAGGATTTGCTGAAGTCGTGTCGCGGATGGAATATGACCTCGCCTTACGCATAGGTCAAGACCCAAAGAAAATCATCTTCAATGGACCTGTGAAAAGCTACGACGATATAGAGCTCACGCTAAAAAATGAAAGTATCGTTAATCTGGATTCGGAGTACGAGCTTGATTATGTACGAAGATACGCAGCCGACAATCCCGGCAAGAAGGTAAAGGTGGGGCTTAGGATAAACATCGATTTAACGGATGAAAATGGTGTGTCGCACTTGTATGAGGGTATGCGCGCGGGCAGATTCGGTTTTTCAACGGAGGGTGATAACATTGCAGGGATTATTTCGGAATTGAGCCGAGCAGACAATGTAACAATTAACTGTTTGCATGGGCATAGTTCTGCCTGGGACAGAAGCGTCTGGTGCTATGAAAAAATAACAAGAACGCTATGCGATATCGGCTCACGGTATACGCCGGAAACAGTCGAATACATCGACATCGGCGGGGGGATATACGGCTATATACCGCCTCAGATGAAGCGAGTGCAGACGCCCAATTTTGACGACTACGCCAAGGGCGTCTGCGATGTTTTGATGGGCAACCCCTGGTTTAAACGCCGCCGACCTTATCTTGTTCTTGAGCCGGGCGTTGCTATGGCCGCCAATACGATTAGCTACGTGACTAAGGTTGTCAGCGTCAAGACCATAAAAGGCCAGGTGTTCGTAACCGTGGACGGCAGCGCGTTTCATACCAAGCCCACCTTTCACAAGATAAATAATCCCAGCATCGTGATTAGCAAGGCCAACGGGGGACAGCGAGGTGTGTATAACGTGGTGGGCGCAACGTGTATGGAAAAGGATTACTTGCTGACGGATGTCGAAGGCGTTTTACCTAAGCGCGATGATTATATCAAGATTGACAGCGTCGGGGCATATACGATTGTTCTTTCGCCGACATTTATACACGCTGCGCCTGCGATAGTGGTCGGGCAGGGCGGGCAGTATAAACAAATCCGAAGGAAGCAGAACTTGATGGATATGTTCGGTTGCTACTCGTTCGATTGAAATGAGCCCATCGAGGAATCAGGAACAAATGAGAATAGTCGGGCAAAAGGTGGCGTTGCGAGAGATGGAAAAGGCCGACGTTGCGCACAAGGTCAAATGGTTTAACGACCCGGATGTCAACAAAACGCTGCTTATGGAGGAAAAGCTCGAACTGGACAAATCGCTTGAGTGGTTCGAGCAAACGAGAAACGACGCCTCGAGACGCGATTTTGTAATTGAAACGAGCGAAGGCAAGCCGATAGGCATTATAGCTTTGGTGCATATAAGCGATGTTCACAAGACGGCGGAGATTTATATTGTGATTGGCGAGAAGGATTACTGGGGTAAAGGCGTAATGCTCGAAGCCGAATCTCTCCTTATTGACTGGGCGTTCAACTTTTTGAAACTCGAAAAAATCTGGGCCGATGTTTACCCGAACAATATAGCCAGTATAATTACAATGAAAAAACTTGGTTTTCAAATCGAAGGAACTTTACGAAGAGAAAAAAAAATACGAGGCCTGAGAATCGACGTCATTCGCGTAGGCCTTCTAAGAGAAGAATTTAACCCGAGATGAACCTTCATCATATCGCCTATGTTTGTAAAAATGTGGAGGAAAAAGCCAGGTCGCTTTGCGAGCAGTTTGGCTTTAAAATAATATCCGAACCCGTTGTAGATGAATATCAGGGCGCTAAAATTCTGTTTGTTCAAACCGGGGACGGAACCAAAGTCGAGCTTCTTGAACCTTATGGAGAAAACAGCCCCGTCAGGAAACACCTGGATAAAGGCGGCGGACTATATCACTTCTGTTTCGAGGTCGAAGACCTCACGAAAACACTTGAAACAATAACGTGTGATAATAAAGCTTTCGTAGTCAGGCCGCCTGCGAAGGCGCCTGCGATGAAAAATAAAAAAGTCGCTTTTATCGTAACGGCGGAAAAAGACATTGTTGAATTTGTCGAAAAATGACTTCGTTGAGCCGATAAATGAGATTATCCGCGATTGCAAAAACTTTAAAATCAAACGGCTGGCTCGCCTTCAGGCGCATAGCCGAACAAATCAGTCAGGCGGTTCTCAATAAAACTGCCAAGAACAGCCATAAATTAAAAGTGGCTTTTGTCAGCTCGTATACGGTCGACCCTTTGATTGATTATCTTGTTGTAAAGGCAGCCGAAAATGATATTGCATTGGATATTTATAAAGGCGAATACGGCCAAATAAACCGGGAAATACTTGACTTTAAAAGCGGTCTTTATAAGTTCAATCCGGATATTACAATTCTTGCGGCGGAGTCGGGCGGCATCGACGCAAATCCGGTCCTGGCTGCGGAACAGATAATTAAGCTGGCTCAGGTTTTTAAGGACAATTCAAAAAATGTACTTGTTGTATGCACCTTTATTTCACCGCCTGCCTGGCCTTTGCATATCCTCGAAACAGAAACCGAAATATCCTGCCGTAATGCCAATAATCTATTAAAGGAAAAATTTCAGGATGACCCACGGGTACAAGTGCTGGGTGTTGACGCTCTGGCGGCGTACTTTGGATACCGTAACGCGTTGTCGCCGGAAATGATGAATATGGCCAGGATACCCTTCAGCGAGCCGTTCCTTGAGCTGCTCTCGCTTAAAGTAATGTCCCTTATAAAAGCAAGATTGAACCTGATAAAGAAATGCCTCGTGCTGGATTGCGACAATACGCTTTGGGGCGGCATTATCGGCGAAGACGGCATCGACGGGATAACCCTCGGGCCGGATTGGCCGGGACGCGAATACGTTAATTTCCAAAAAGCAGTCCTCGAGCTCTATCAGCAGGGCGTCATTCTGGCGATTAACAGTAAGAATAACGAGCAGGACGTGATGCAGGTCCTGCGGGAACACCCGCATATGATACTTAAGGAAGAGCATTTCGCGTCCATCATTGTGAACTGGGACCCCAAGCCGCAAAATATGGTCAAACTTGCCGACCAGATGAATATCGGTCTGGACAGTTTGGTTTTTGTCGATGACAATCCGGCCGAACGGCAGCTTATGCGCCAGATGCAGCCGCAGGTCGAGGTCCTGGAAATGCCGGACAATCCCGCCTTGTTTGAAAAAACGCTTAGGGAAACGTCCTTTTTCGCAAAGGCATCTTTGACCGAAGAGGATAAAAAACGAGGCGAGATTTATGCCGCCCAGCGCAAGCGAAAGGAGCTGCAAAAAAGCTTCGTATCATTAGATGATTTCCTGAAGTCCCTCGAGATGGTTTGTTCGATTCGGCTGGCAGAGGAAAAAGATACAAAACGGGCCGCCCAGCTAACCCAGCGAACGAATCAGTTCAATCTGACAACTCGCCGCTATAGCGAAGCGGATATCACGGGCTTATTGGCAAATCCTGATTGGCGGATTTATGTTCTTGGGTTGAAAGACAAGTTCGGCGATAATGGGACGGTTGGACTGGCTTTAGTGGAGACGGGGGCGAAGTTTTGGCGCGTGGATACTTTCTTAATGAGCTGCCGGGTTATAGGCAGACAGGTTGAAGACGCGCTGGTGGACCGGATATGCCGGGATGCAATCGAAACCGGCTGCGTTAAAGTCGCCGCGGAATACATTCCCACGGCCAAAAATAATCCGGCGGCTGATTTCTGGGACAAAAGCGGTTTCAGGAAATTGGCGTCTGAGAAAAATGCCGCCTGCTACGAGATGCTTTTGAAAGAATATAAACCGAAGACCCTGAAATATCTTGACTGGAGAAGGTAAATGGAATCCAAAATACAGCAAAAATGTGTGGCTTGTGAAAGCACGCAAAATATTCCGATTAATCTCAAATCCGGCTATGAAGGAAGAAAATGCCGGAATTGCAATCTTGTATGGGCGGTAAACGCTCTGGGCACAAAACAATTATATGATTCAGCGTATGATAAAAACTCAGAATGGTTTGTCTGGCAAAATTACATAAACGCCCATCAAAAAGTGAAATCGACACAACGGGCTTCGCTTAACTGGTCTGAAAATTATTTTTTGAAAAAAATTAAACCCTTCGGCTCAAAGAATCTTCTTGAGATAGGATGCAGTGTCGGCAGGTTTCTTTTTGGATGCAGGGATAACGGCTGGCAAATCCATGGTTTAGATATCAGCAGTAAAGCAATTGAGATGTCTAAAAATCTTTTGCCGGGCGGT
Organism: uncultured Pirellulales bacterium; assembly: GCA_964400665.1. GTDB lineage: Bacteria > Planctomycetota > Phycisphaerae > Sedimentisphaerales > Anaerobacaceae > Fen-1362. The sequence continues at coordinate 33,692 of CAYNVP010000001.1, forward strand.
GATTATCAGATCGGAACTGTCGAAGAGTCAAAGTGGCCGGAAGAAAGTTTTGAAGCAATCACATGCTGGGAAGTGATAGAACATGTAAGCGACCCTTTTATTTTTGTAAGTAAAGTGAAAGAATTGCTTGTGAAGAACGGTTTTTTCGCTTTCAGCACGCCTGACTGGGATAACTGGATTATTCGTAAACATTCCCAGAAAAATTACTGGCCGCCTTACCATAACTGGTTTTTCAGCGAAAAAAATATTAATGCGCTGCTTGGGAGGGCCGGCTTAAAAATAATAGAAATAAAACGACGTCCTTTCCCGTGGTCTGAGACCTGGTGGCCGCGCTGGCGGAGAGTTTTATCCTTACCATGGCTTGTTTATAAGGGTGTGATTTTAGGCCAGGGAGGAGGGAGAATTACTGTCTTGGCGAAAAAATCATAATCGCACGTTATTACGGTTATATATGTATAAGCAATTAGAGAAAATATTCCACCAGGCGTTCGGCGTCGATAAAGTCGACGAGTCAATGTCAATAAATAACGTCACGGGCTGGGACTCGATGGCCCACGTGGGATTGATTCTTTCGCTGCAGAAGGAATTCAAAGTGTCCATCTCCCCTGCGGATGCAATAAATTTGACCAGCGTAAAAGATATCATCCGGTATCTGATGAATCGAGGAGTTCCGCAGGAGTAATTGATTGAAGCCCTCGACTAACCTTTCCGGCAACACAACAACAAATTTTTTATAGCGGGGAATTATGATTGACCGAGAAAAACGGCCTGATGCCGGCGATAAGATAAAGACCGTTGCTGTTCTCGGCGCAAGCGGTACCATAGGAAGTCTTGCGGGTGGGCTGATTGCGCAAAACGGCCTTAAAGTTTATTTTCTGAGCCGCACTAAGGAGGGTTCTGAGCGAGGCCTGCAAAAAGCGATAGCACAAGCGCGTTCGGAAATGATAGCACATAACGTCGTATGCGGGGACTATGAGCGGCTGTTTGCCGATGCCCTCGCCGAGGCGGACTGGGTAGTCGAGGCGATCGCCGAAGATGTCGGCATAAAACAGAAGATGCACGAACAGGTCGAGGTGTATAGAAAGCCGCACGCAATAGTCAGCTCAACAACGTCGAGTTTGCCGTTGTCAACGCTGGTGCAGGGACGCAACGAGGATTTCAAAAGGCATTTTCTTTCGACTCACTTTTACAATCCGCCGGGTCGATTGCCCGCCTGCGAGCTGACAGGGATTGAACAAACACAGCCGGACGTTGTGGATTTTATGCGGCATTTTCTCACAAAGCGGCTAAGGCGCGTTGTTATACCCGTGAAGAATATTGCCGGCTTTGCCGGAAATCGAATTGCGTTTTTGCTTTTCAGTCGGATTACTTCACTGGCCCGTGAATTCGGCGTGGAGATGATGGACTACCTCATTGGGCCATATACAGGCCGGCTGATGCCGCCCCTGGCCACCCTCGATTTGGTCGGATTGGACATCCACAAGGCAATTATCAGCAGCCTGGATGCAAATACCAGCGACCCGATGCACAACTGGCTGTCGGTGCCCGGTTACATCAATACGATGATTCAAAGAAATCTGTTGGGCAAAAAGACGGGGGGCGGTTTCTACAAGAAGCTTGAGAGCGGCAAATGCGTGTTCCTGGACCCTGTTAGCTGCGATTATATACCTGCCATAGAGCCGCATGTGGCGTTCGTTGAAAAAGCAAAACACTTCATTCGTATGGGGATGTATAAGAAGGCCTTTGAGACAATACTGTCTGCCCAGGGAAAAGAGGCAGAGGTCGTTAAGGATATCCTGTGCGCGTATGTTGCATATTCGTATTCTCTCATAGGAGAGGTTACAGACAGCCGGATTGGTATCGATGGAATCGACAAGGTAATGTCTTATGGATTTCACTGGGCGGCCCCGAGCGTGATTGTGGAGATGCTCGGCGGCTGCAAAACAGCAGCTAAATTGCTTGCCGAGAGAAAATTGCCCGTCCCGCAAGGTCTGCTTAGCGACTTGAAATCGGGCTTTAGAATTACCAACTCCGGCAAGTACTTCGTTGCCAAATAAACGTATAAGAGAGTGAGCAGATGAAAAACGAATCAGTATATATTCTCGGCGGTTACCAGACCGATTTTGCCCGTAACTGGGCAAGAGAAAATAAGCACATTGCGGCATTGATGCGAGAGGCATACCAGGGCAGCATCGAGGCGACTGGGATAGAACCCGGCGACATTAAGGCGGCGTTTATAGGTAACTTCGCCGGCGAGTTGTATTGTATGCAGGGGCATTTGGGGGCGTTTTTCGTGGATTTTGACCGTCGCTTTGTCGGGCTGCCCACAATGCGGTTCGAGGCCGCCTGCGCCGCCAGCGCGGTGGCCGCGGCGGCAGCAATGGCACACATTAAGGCAGGCATTTATGACCTGATATGTGTAATCGGCGTCGAGCTAATGAAAACGGCCGATTCGGCCAAAGGCGGCGATTACCTCGGAACAGCCGCCTGGTATGAAAAAGAGTGCGCGGGCGTGGAGTTCCCCTTTCCCAAGCTGTTCGGCAAATTAGGCGATGAATACGACAAGCGTTACGGCCTTGACAATCAACACTTGGCCCGTATTGCACAAATCAACTATACCAACGCAAAAAATAACCCTAATGCCCAGACCCGTGACTGGTTTATGAGCTTCGAGCACGCCTGCTCAACGGGCAAATACAACTCTGTTGTCAGCGGTAGAATCAAGGTTACCGACTGCTCCCAGATAACAGATGGCGCTGTGTGCCTGTATCTTGCCTCCGAGGCGTATGCTGCCAAATATGCCAAACAAAGGGGGCTTAAGCTTGAAAATATCCCTCGAATTCTCGGCTGGGGGCATACAACAGCCCCAATCGAGTTTGCTGGAAAAGTTGCGGATTCCAAAGACGATGAGTATGTGCTGCCGATGACCCGAAAGGCGATAACAGACGCATACAGCAGGGCGGGCATAAAGGATTGCTGGGATTTGGATTTGATTGAGACACACGATTGTTTTACTACCTCGGAATATATGGCGATAGACCACTTTGGGCTTACCAAGCCGGGCCGGTCGTGGGAGGCAATCGAAAACGGCATAATCGAAATGGACGGCAAGCTGCCAATTAACCCTTCCGGCGGTCTTATCGGCTGCGGCCATCCCGTCGGCGCCACCGGTACAAGGCAATTACTGGACGCATATAAGCAGCTTACGGACACCGCAGGCAATTATCAGATACCCGGCGCAAAAAAAGTCGCTACACTTAACATCGGCGGCACCGCAACAACAAACGTCTGCTTTATCGTGGGAGCCAATGGCTGACACAATACCGAATGCCGATGAAGTCAGGATTACCACGTTATTGCCCGAACACGCAAGGGCCGTGGCAGAATTACACATATCCGGCATAAAAACCGGCTTTATCAGCTCTTTAGGCCTTGACTTTGTGACTGCTCTTTACGAAGCAATAGCCAAAAGCACATACGGATATGGTTTTGTCGCAATTATGCACGGCAGGGTAGTCGGTTTCGCGTCCTTTGCCACGGACCTCGGCGGCCTGTACAAGTCTGTGATTCTCAAGAACGGCCTTCGATTCATCTTTTCACTGGCGCGCAAGATGATGTCGCCCAAGGTAGCCAGAAAGGCCCTTGAAACGCTGTTCTACCCAACGCGCATAAGAAATATGCAATTGCCCGCAGCGGAGTTTCTCTCGATGGTAGTTTCAGCAGATGCCCGTCGAAAGGGTCTGGCGACCGAATTCATAAAGGTCGGCTTTGCCGAAGCCGCATCAAGAGGTATAGAAAAGCTCAAAATTCTTGCGGCGGTGGATATAAAGCCAATCAACAAGTTGTATGAGAAGCTGGGTTTTGAGCTTGTCGGGCAGATAGACAATCACGGTGTAATAAGCAATGTGTACGTGGCGAGGACGGACCATTTTGATGTTGCCGGAGGGGAAACTCGAAGGACAGTTGCTAAAAACCAACGGTCACTCGCCGGGAACAAAGCTATTGCTGAAGGGCTTGGTAGTGTGTTTGTCACTTATGGATGGTGTCGCACAACATATGCTGTCGTTTTGTCCTTGGGCAGGAGAGGTATAGGCGTTCACGTCAGCGACGCGTCATCGATCGCGATGTCCCGTTACTCACGATACTGCAAGTCATACACCAAGGTTCCTGACTTCTTTGTCGAGCCGGACAACTATTTCGAAGCAACCTGTGAGGCGCTAAGAAAAACGGACGCCCGGGTTTTACTGCCGTGCCACGAGGACGTGGGTATATTCTGCAGACGCAAAAAGGAATTGCCACAGGGAGTTCTGACGTCATTGCCGGATTGGGACAGTTACCGTGTGGCGGAGGATAAACTAAGTGTTCTGGACGTGGCTGCCAAGGCCGGCTGTCCTGCGCCGATGACCACAAAAGTCGAGTCCTGGGACCATCTTGAGGACCTGTCGAGGTCTTCGGAGTGGCCGATTGTGTTAAAAACGCACATAGGAAACAGCGCCAAAGGTGTGCGAATCGCCCGCAATCGGGAAGAGCTTTTCGCCAAATACAAAGAACTTGTCGAAACGTTCCGTCTGCCTCAGGAAAGATGGCCTTTTTTGCAGGAGTTTTTGCCCGGGGACGCGGCGGGCGTATGTATGTTGTATCAGAACGGCCGGTGCGTGACCAGCTTTGCCGAGCAATACATAAGGTGCAAAGAGCCGGGGAAATTCGGGACATCTACCCTCCGAGAACCGTTCGAAAATCCGCACCTTATAGCACGGGCCACTGCCGTAATGGACAGATTGAAATGGCACGGTGTGGCGCATATCGATTTCGTCGCAGACAAGAATGGTGATTTCAGATTGATAGAGGTCAACCCCCGCCTGTGGGGTGCCTTGGCGCTGTCTATGTTTTCGGGAGTCGATTTCCCCTACCTGTGGTATCTGGCGGCGGTAGGAGAGTCCATCGAAGGATTGGCTGCCTCGAAATATCCGCCGATAAAATGCAGGTGGATAGTAGGCGATTGTCTGGCATTTATGGAGCTTGTTAAGCGCGGCAAGCTGGCGGAGGCGATGCGGATTCTTGCCCCACAGCGAAAATGCTATCACGACGACTTTGTTTTATTAGATCCGCTGCCGTTTCCGTTCGAACTGACGGACTACGTGGCAAAATTCTTGAAGTCGGGCGGGTCAGTCAATCCGGTGACCGGGGGAATGGTGCGTTGAGTTCTGTGGGATTAGCACCTCGCAGCCCCGTCATTTTGAGGTATCCCATCTTCCAGACCGCCAACGCTGACACAAATACTACCGCGGCACATACAACGGCTGCGGCGAGTATCGGCAGCAGGCCGACAATAATCCCCACAACTGCATACAATGCTGTCAGTCCGTAGCAAAGTGCGACGGTCTTCCTTACAGATAATCCCCGGTCCATCATCTGGTCGTAAATATGGCCTCTGTCTGAGACGAACAGGGGTCTTTTGTTGACTATTCGCCTGGCGAATGCGACCGTGGTGTCGAGTATGGGCAGGCCGAAAATAACGACAGATGCCAGCCAGAATTGCGGGGCCTTTTCCGCAAAGAGAATCATCAGCGCGGCCATATTCAGCCCCAGCAGCAAACTGCCCGCGTCGCCCATAAAAATCCGTGCCGGATGATAATTGAATGGCAGAAATCCGCATACGCTTCCCAGTAAGGCCAGACAAATAATGGCCCTTACCGAGTCGCCCTGCAGGCCATCCTGAACGATTCCCATCAGGGCCGCCAATAATAGCATCCCGCCTGCACAAACTATTGTCACGCCGGCACATAGCCCATCCAGCCCGTCGAGCAGATTCAGCGAATTTGTAGCACCCAGCACAAAAACCATTACGAATACGATGTCCACGACGAGCCTGGTCGGCTGGCCGAGAGAATAAAGCATCGGCGATATTCCCGCTGCTACCAGCACAAACCCCGCTGCAACCTGCCCGAGTATCTTCTGCCAGGGCCTTATATCGGTAATGTCATCGATACAGCCCACGGCACAGACAATCGCGCCTGCGCTGATGATTCCGAGGAGCCATTTACGTGTAATCGGAGGATAGTCGGCTGGTAAATAAAACAGGGCCATCAGGATACCTGCGGTCAGCCCTATGAATATACCAACGCCGCCTAAATATGGTATCGGTTTGCGGTGTGTTTTGACGAGGTTGTCGGGTTTATCGACGATACCCAGCCGAAGTGCGATTTTCTCGCACAGCCACGTTGCGACCACGGCGCTGATGAATGAAACCAAACCGACGGGCCAATACTTCAGCGGCCAGGTCAGCGGCTTTCCAGTTGCGAGTATAAGTTCGAACATCCATTTCTCCGGCACATTCTAAAAAGCACGGTTACACTTTATTGCCGGCGAGGCGATTTGTCCAGTCCGGTTACGTATTTTGGAAAACCCGGAGCTGTCTGGACAGTCTCAATTCTAACGCCTAAACTGTTGTGGGTTTGTGAAGGTCCTAAGCGTATGTATCGCAAAGCGTATAGCGTAACAACGATATTACTGATGCTTCTTCTTAGCCGGCAACTGCCCGCGTTGGAGCCGAACGAGATTCTTGTGGTTGTCAACGGCGATATTTCATCGTCGGTGGAGCTTGGGCGGTACTACTGTCAACGGCGAGGCGTCCCCGAGGAAAATATTCTGGAGTTGTCTTTGGGCAAGACGCTCGCTGATTCAATAAGCAGGGATGAATATGATAATCTCATCGCCGGGCCGATTTACAAACGTTTGACCGAAATAAAACCGGGACAGACAATTCGATGTCTGCTGACGACATACGGTGTGCCCTACAGGGTCGGCCCGCGAGGACCGCTGAAAGACCAGCAGGAGCGCCTCAGGCAGCTTGAGGCGGCTGCCCTGAGATACGAGAAAAAGCTTACAGATATTACGGCAGACGCAGAATCGGCGGGCGAACAAAGTAGAATCAAAAAAGAGCTGGCAAGGGTCCAGAGCCAGATTGACCGGATTTTGGGCAGGGAAACAGGGGCCAGTGTGGATAGTGAGTTATCGATGGTGCTGTTCGGGTCTTACGAATTATACCGATGGCAGCCGAACCAAATGAATAAAAACAACGGGTATCCGGAAGAGCTGATTTTGACGGTTATGGTTTGCCGGCTGGATGGCCCCACGCCGCAGATAGCCCAAGGCCTTGTTGATAAGGCAATTGCGGCGGAAAAAACGGGGCTGCACGGAATAGCTTATATCGATTCTCGCGGCATTGCCGACGACAAGCAGCCATATTCGATTGCGCACTTCGACCAGTCGTTGCGGGACCTCGCATTGCTGTTGCGTTTTCGCCCGAATTTGGAGGTAAAAGAGGAGCGAACAGACAAACTTTTTGAGCCCGGCAGCTGCCCTCAAGCGGCGATTTATTGCGGGTGGTACAGCTTGAAGAAGTATGTTGATGCCTTTGATTTCGTTGACGGCGCGATTGGCTTTCACATTGCCAGCTTGGAGGCGGTGGACCTTCGGGACCCCAATAGCTCCCAGTGGTGTCCGGCGATGCTTGTTGACGGGATTACCGCTACGCTCGGCGCCGTAGCCGAACCGTATTTACACGCCTTTCCCAATCCCGCCGATTTCTTTAACGAGTTGTTGAACGGCGAATGCCTTGTTGAGGCATTTTACCACACACAGCCGTTTTGCTCCTGGCAATTGGTCTTGATAGGCGACCCGCTTTATACGCCTTTTAAGAAGCCCTGAACCGTCGGGGCCGGGCGATGACGGTTATTGCAGCAACGGCGATAATGGTCAAAGCCGAAAAGAGCAGGTCGGTCAGCCCAAAGTGTCTGCCCAACAAAATCGACCCGGTTTTAACGACAAGCAAAAAACCAACGGGCACGACTATTGCCGCTGTCAACCGGGCGATGGTAGTTCTTAGTAGAAAATAAAGGTTCATAAATTTAATCCAAACCAGCGTGAAGCTGCCATAAGCAAGGATGTGAAAAACGGCGTCTGTAATCGGCACCAGCTTCGACAGGTCGGCTCTTGCGAGGTTTGTTAGCCCGAAGATGGTTATCGCCAACACCGCCGGCAGTGCCTGCCAGAACGTCAGATATGTGAGCATAGCCAGCCCTGCCGATATCCCGGTGATGTTGGCCAAAAAATCCCCTAAATCCTTCGTCCTTCCAAAATATGGCTGAACTAATTCGTCTATCCCTCCGTATGCGGCGGACGCAAGAAAAATCAGCCATACCAGCCGGCTGCGCCAGCTTATTTTGTTATCGGGTTTGACGGAAAACCACAGCAGAAAGACAAGGTTCAGATACGCCAGAAAGTGAAGCCATTTGTCCGACACCTGTGCCCGGTAAACTAATTGCGGTATCGGTATATGCGCAACGATAGCAAGCACAATCCAGTAAAATACCAGAACCGCGATTGTTATTTTTTGTCTTCGTGTCATTATCATGGCAATCCCTGAATTTATCGACCCCATCCTTCAATTTTAACAGAATATGGTTTATGATATAACTGACAATGGTATAAAAAGACAGGAGTAAAGTTATGTTTCCAATGGGGCAAACGAAAATTTCCTGTATGGACCGAATCGTCGTTCTGACGGTATGCTGCCTGGTCGTGTTGTCTGTTCTTGCGCTGCCGGTATTGAGTCAATCCCAGAGACGACGGCGAGGCGGCGGATTGAAAGTCATTCAGCTTCCTGCGCCGACCCTGTCGGGTTCCGTAAGCGTGGAGGAGGCAATCAGCAAGCGGCGGAGCGTTCGGCAGTTTGCAGATAAACCTCTTAACTTTGTTCAGATGGGGCAGTTGGCCTGGGCCGGACAGGGCATAACCGATAAAGAGCGTGGCTTTCGTGCAGCTCCCTCAGCGGGGGCCTTGTATCCCATAGAGCTTTACTTTGTCACGCAGGAAGGTATGTTCATTTATAATCCTGATGAGCATTCACTTGGTCAGGTTTCCCAGTCTGACCTGAGAAAACAACTGTCGGCGGCTGCCTCAGGGCAAAGGTCGGTTGAGGATGCGGCGTGCAGTATTGTCATTGCGGGGTCCGTCAGGAAGGTTGCGACCAAGTACGGCAACAAAGCCGAAAGATTTATGCTGCTCGAGGCCGGCCACGTCGCCGAAAATATTCAGTTGCAGGCGGTAACGCTTGGGCTGGGATCGGTGCCCGTCGGCGCCTTTGAGACAAAAAATGTTGCCAGGGTCTGCGGATTACCCGGCAACCTGGAGCCGTTGCTGATTGTATGCGTCGGCCATCCTCTTGTGCCTCAGGGCCAGTCGCAGTCGTCCGGCGAAATCCCCGCCACGGCGCAGAGGGCCGTGCTGATTGTCCCGGATACCGATTTCAGAGGTGAGGAGCTTTTCGAGACCCAGCGTATTTTGACCGAGGCAGGTGTCGAGACCGTAACTGCAAGTTCGAGAATCGGGCCTTTGAGAGGGGTGCTTGGTGGAATTGCCGCCTCTGAGGTGACGCTGGATAAGGTGCGAGTTGAAGATTTTGATGCGGTGGTTTTCGTGGACGGCCCGGGCACGGTCGCATATTTCAACAATCCGACTGCACTTGGCATCGCGCGTGAAGCAGCCGCTGGACACAAGGTTATCGCGGCTATTGATATCGCACCGGTGATTCTGGCCAACGCAGGCGTGCTTAATGGCGTGCGGGCAACGGGGTTCCTGACACAACGGGAAATGATACGTAAAGGCGGCGCAAAATACACCGGTGTCCCTGTTGAGCGGGATGGCTCCATAATAACTGCCAGCTCGCCTTTGGCGGTTGTGCCGTTCGCCCAGGCGATTGTCGGCGCACTACAGGAAAGACAGGCAAGGTCGGGGAAAGTTCCTTGACCGTGGCTTTCCTACTTTGAGTTGCTCCAGTGGCTGTAACGATTCGTGATTGGCAGGCGCCTGTCCCTGCCGAACGCCTTGGGCGTGATTTTCACTCCCGGCGGCGACTGCCTTCTCTTGTATTCGTTGCGGTCAACCATACCAATGACCCTGTTGACGACTTCTTTTGGCAAACCCTCGTCGATAAGCTGTCGGGCGGATTTGTCGTCCTCGACGTAGCCCTTGAGGATTTTGTCAAGCAGGTCATAATCCGGCAATGAATCGGTGTCCTTCTGATTTTGGCGAAGTTCAGCGGTTGGCACTCTGTTTATTACGCTTTCAGGAACAATCTCGCGTCCGTTTATGTCGTTAATGTAATGCGCAAGTTTGTAGACCATTGTCTTGAAGACATCCTTTATGACGGCAAAGCCGCCCGCGGTATCGCCGTATAGCGTCGCGTAGCCGACGGCCGTCTCGCTTTTGTTGCCAGTGGTCAGCACAATGGCGTTCCACTGATTGGAAAGCGACATCAGGATAGTTCCCCTGATTCTGGCCTGAAGGTTTTCGTAGGCGATGCCTTTGCTGTCCCAGCCGGGCGCCTGCCCGAGCGAGTCATCGAACTGCTCAAGCACCGCCCCGATGGGGATGGTCATAAACTCGATACCTAGGTTTCTGGCGCAACTTTCTGCGTCGCTGATTGTGTCGGGGCTGTTGAATTTCGAGGGCATTGTAATTCCTACGACGTTTTCGGGGCCAAGGGCCGCGACTGCTACAGCCGCGGTAACGGACGAATCTATACCGCCGCTTAGACCGACAAGCGCCTTGCTGAAGCCGTTTTTCTTCACGTAGTCCCTCGTGCCCAGCACAAGCGCACGGTACATCTCATCAAGCGTATCGAGATGGGTGACCGCTGATGTTCCTTGCGGCTCGATTTGAGCGGTGCCATTTTGCATTATCACGTCCGCTATAAGCAGGTCCTCTTCGAATCCTTTGGCCATAGCGACGATGTTCCCGGTTGCGTCGGCGAACATACTTCGGCCATCGAACACCAGCTCGTCCTGACCACCCACCAGATTGCAATAGCAGGCGGGGCATTTGAACTGCGCAGCACACTGGCTGACTATCTCCTTTCTTGTCTCTATTTTCCCGAGATGAAACGGCGATGCGGAGATATTCAGAACCATATCAATTCGACCTGCGTTTTTGAGAAATCTCGCCAGCCAGTCGATGTCCCATATATCCATACATATTGTTACAACGAAGTTCATTCCATTTAGCGTGATAATCAGGGGCTTTTTGCCCGGCTCAAAATATCGCCTTTCGTCGAAGACGCCATAGTTGGGCAGCAAGCTCTTGCGATAAACTTCGGCCAATCGCCCACCCTTAAGGATACCGGCACAGTTATATGTCTTGCCGCGGAAACAATCCGCAAAGCCGACGATTATGGTCATATCAGGACAATCAGCCGCGAGTCTTTCAACGGTGATACGGTTGCCCTCCAGGAAGTGTTTTTTGAGCAGCAGGTCTTCCGGCGGATAGCCGCAGACCGCAAGCTCCGGAAACAAAAGCAATTCCACGCTTTTTTCCCTGGCCTGCCTGTAAATCTCTCGCATCCTCCCGGCATTGCCTTCGAGGTCTCCCACCACCGCATCAAATTGCCCTAAACCAATGCGCATCTGCAACCACCCTAAAAGGACCTAAAATCAAAGATATTGAGTCCTATGGGTGTGGTTCTCTATTTGTTCTCTTATAGAGTTTGAAGTAATGAAGATATTTACACAGCGTTGCCCAAACCCGCACAATCGTTCAAAAATAATATTTCCTTCTGGTGCGTCCCAGATATACTTTTTAGACAGAAATTGGTGTTCGTTATATTTGCCCATTTCTCTGATAATGTAATTAAGTGTAGATTTGAAAATATCATCTAAATGTTTTTTGTCTACATCCATAATCTGCAAAGCAATTTTGTAAATTCTTCCATTAGTAGTGCCGAGTATCGTATACCACGAGTTACCATTCAGATAGGTTTCTTCGCCATGATATATTTTTTCATCTTTTAATTTTCTTTTATATCCGGTCATTTCGAACATTTGGTATTCTTCTGCAGTAAATTCCCTCAAGTCAGGTGCTTCTTTGACGGTTTGATTCAAAAAGTAACTTCCTATTTTAGTAATCATAAATTTACCTTGATTCGGCTAATTAATTCGCGTATCCTCCTGCGACCGGTTGTAGATTTATAGAATTTTTCCCTTCGTCGAGCTTCTTTCAAAGTTGGGTACGGTTCGACATAAATTATTTTGTACGGTCTGTATGGGCGACTTGCCGGAACGAGACCATCATTGTGTCTTTTAAGGCGTTCGTCCACATCAGCCGCAACGCCTGTATATGTTCTTGTCCTTGCTTTGCTCAGCAAAATATAAACGCTATATGGCATATTTTACAAGAGATACGCCAGTTTATCCGTAGAGCAGTTTTTTTCTTACATGAAGGCGAAACGAATTTTTTAGCAACGGACCTGCCTCGCCCGTCTCGCCAAGCTTTGCTTGGCGGACGAGGCGGGCGAGGTCTCGCCATTTTTATCTCACTTGGAAGTGGGATAAAAATGGCGGAGAGGGCGGGATTCAG
>CAYNVP010000002.1:0-9870 GCA_964400665.1 uncultured Pirellulales bacterium
TATTGATAATCGACGATTGAGGATTAAAAGCAGTTAGCGTCTTCAAATCATCAATCATCAATAATCAATTATCAATCGCCTTATTCATACTGATAATGCGGTTTTTGGTCGGGGGTCGGTGCGTAAGGTTTTTGGCTAATCAAAAATCAAAGGGTATGCCGATGAAACAAACAGGTCTTTGGGGGATCGACTGTGGAATTAGTGTTGTCTCCTATTGGGCTGGTTGCGCGGGTATTTGACCTCCCGTCAGAGGCGGGTTTGGCAGGGGGAGAGGTCGTTTTTATAAATGAAAACGGGTCACAAGTTTTGGGAGATTTTTTTGGCGTAAATCATTTGGCGTACAGGATACGCCCCCCGCCTCGACCTCCTTAAGTGATTTAGAAACAGTTTTTGCGAACCAACGGGCCATAGGCAGTGTGCTTATGGCCTTTTTTGTCTTTTGCCACAGAAAGACGGAGACGCTAAGAGTGACCACGGATTAGTTGTTGATGCTGTGGTCGTGCCAGCCGGCGGGTGCGGGGATGTATTTTCCGCTGAGCCATATATCGCCGGGCAGGATTCCTGACATTAACCGGTTGTCGATATAATAGTTTTTAATATAGCCGTCACTACCAACTATTCCGACGGCGCCCCTGATAACTTCCGTGATGCTGCCGCAGACGATAAGGTAGTCCTGGCTGCCGCTGTATTCGTTTCTGTTGGGACTATAGACGCCTTCCGCTCCCCATCCGCCGCCGCCGACTGTAATTGCGGCCTCGACGACGGTTGGGTCAGGCAGATAACGTTCTGTCGCCGGACGCCCTGATTTTGTGATTCCGATTGGCACATAAGTGTTTCCTGACGGATTTGATGGCGCGCTATCTCTGGGGTTAACAACCTTGATGACGCCCTGTGCGATGAGGCCGAGGACATTTGGGTTATCAGCAGAGGGCTTGCCGTCGGCGTCGCGTTGAGCGCCGCCGTTGTCATCAACTGTTATCGAGTCGGCGACCCATATATTGCCGGTAGCGACGACGGTTATTTTGCCTTTGACAATCTGGTCCGGGTAGGTGGCGCTGTCGCCCCCGATTACGACGCAGCCATCTACATAGATTTGTCCGCCCGGCTCACTTTCATATCCGCCGAACTGCTGGGTGACATAGGTGTTTTCTATGGGCACGGTTATCGACGCCTGGCTTGTCGGCTTGCAGTGATAGTCGTAAGTATTATATTTTTGGAAGGTGTTTCCACCGCTGCCGGGGACGACCTTGTAATCATAGGTACCGGCGTTCTGTCCTTTGACCGAGCAGTTGTTAGTAATACGGACCTTGCCGACGCCGCCTTCGACGAAGAATTCGAGCTGAACGGCACTGTATTTAGGGCTGAAAGATGCCGTGCCGACGGGGGTAAATCTATAGGAGGGGTCGGTGCTGTCGCGGAAGCGGTTGATTTTGCTCTGGACGGCGGCCTCGTCTGTAACACGGACGTTTGGCTGGTCGAAATATATACCGTCCTCAAAGAGCGACATAACGCCGGAATATTTATCCGAGCCGCCGGCAGTTTTTCTGGGTTCGCCCATTTCGACTTTACGCAGGAATTGCGGGGTGCCGATTATGTGAATATCCCGCTCGTCAGGATTGTCATTGTAGTTATTTATGTGAATGGGCATATCGACTATTTCATCGTCGGCGAAATTGACCGCCTGCGTGGAACTTGTTCCGTTTGGGACTCTGCAGGTACCCATTGCCCAGCCGCTGGTTTCCTGCATTACGGAGACATCGACTACCCGGGTGAAGGTGGGCCTGCCGCTTATGCCGATGCAGAGGATTTTGAAAACGGGTCTTGCGCCGATGAAGTTCTGGAACTGGACTTCATAGCTGCAGCGGCTTGTGCCAAAATTGATGTTCCCGGAGCCACCTCCTAATTGTATTGCGCCGAGTATGTCGGTTTGCTGGCTCATCCAGAAGATGGCGCGTTCGTAGCCAGCTTCGGCGGCGAGCATTGCTTCGGTTTCCGCTTTTGTTTTGACGGCCTGCAACCGGGAGCCGTAGCTGGTCATCATAGCGCCAACGGATAGTATTGTCAGGATTATCATTACCACCATTACCAGCGGCAGTGCGAAGGCGTTCTTCGTGGCCCGTCGCTTGTGGCTCGATACCCGACGATTGATGCCTTGTGTGCCTACTGCGAAGGATAAATGTGTCAAGAACTTCATAACTTTGGCTCCTGGTTCGGGTTACTAAGGCCAGGTGTTTCGCATCAGTGTAGCCGCGATAGTAGTTTTCGGGATTCCATCCGTGGGGTCTGTAATTATGAGTTTCATTCGGACACAACCCTTGCCGTCGCCGGCCATATTTTTTGCGGTGTGACTGAATTCGACGCTGGAGACATTTTCAGCCAGTGTGGTCGTGGTAGTATACTCTCCTGTTATTCTGTGGCCGAGTGCGTCGATGGCACCGGGCGGGCAGGGGCCGTAGTCCACCTTAAGCCGGTTGCCATCGGGATAGAAAAGTGCATAAACGGTGGCGGTTGTGGCCGGGTCCATCAGGGTAGAATCGAGTTCGGTATCCCAGTAGCGAAACTCGACTGCCTGTCCGGTTAGGATTTCCTCCGGGTCGGCTAACGGCAGGACCCGTTCGAAGGTATTGCCGGTGACCTCGTAGATGCGGTAATCCGTTTTGTTTGACTTTCGGCCGATTGCACCGAGTGCTATCATTGTTTCCATAGCATCGAGCCGTGATTCACAATTGGCGTTGTTGTATGTCTGGGCCCATCCTTTGTATCCGCTAAAGATTAGTAGTGCCCCTGCCAGCATTACAATGGAAGAGGCGCCAATAGCTGCCATCAGTTCGATGAGCGTAATGCCCTTTCTCGTCGCTCGTTGTTTGTCGTTCGTTGTTTGAGTCGCGAAGGACGGGTCACGAGTATCAAGTGTCGAGCGTCGTGTTATCATTTTTCTATCCGTCACGTCTAACATAGGTTGTCAGCAGGATTTCAGGGTCCCCGCTGGTGATTGCACCTTGGCCGTAATCATTTCGCCATTTTACTGTGACGCGTATTTGGTAAAGTTTCACTCCGGCTACAGTGTCCTGGTCTATCTCGCTTTGTTCAAGGAACATGTAGAAGGTTTGATTGTCGAGCGTAATCCTGCAGGTTCCAGTTTCCGGGGCCGTTGGGTTAACGAACCCCAGACCCAGTGTTGCCGGGTCATAATCCGGGTTGCCTCCCGTGCTTTTCCAGTCTTCGAGAAGAAGCTGGCCGACGCGTGTTGCTGTAATTTGGGCCTGTGAAGCCCGGCTGTGTTTTACGCCGTGATACTGGTAGCACAAAGTGCCGAGGGCGACTATAACGGTAATAGAGACCGCTACCATTACTTCTGTCAGTGTAAACCCATCTTCGCTGAAGCTGCGGCGAGCCCCCGCCAAATGCTTCCAGGAGCAGGCAAGTTCCCGAGAGATTTTCGATTTACTGTTTATTATTTTCAATTCTGCAAATCCTAACTTAATATCCCGATTCAAGAGGCGGCTGGCCTATACACCGGTGCGTCTCCAATATAAAGTCTTGCAAATATTCGTGTTATAGCCAAAATCCTGACAGAGGAATTTATCGCGCGACTGGCAGATAAATCGGCATATTTGCCGTCTGGCTTCTGCGAATATGCAAAATCCCAGCGGGAAAACACCAAACACGGTCCGGTAATTTTGGGTATATGGAGTAGCCGGGCATTTTTGCGTTATTATGCGATACTCGATGGCTTACTGCTCTCGTGCGGGAGGGTTTAGTTGAAGTGGGTCGTATGTGGGTGTATAATAAATAGTTTGAGGTTTAGATAAGATGCAGAAATCGGACTCAAAAAAGCCCATCGATGGCCTGTCAGGCCAGGCGGGCTTCAGACATCAGCGAGTTATGGGCGGCAATTGGGCCGTGGAACCGATACGGGCCAAGCCGATAGAGACGGCCAGCGAAGACACGGCCAAATGCCTGCCACGACCCCTAAAGGACGAATCCACCACGTGGGCGGCGGATAAATCCGCGGATGAATGGGACAGTTTCCCGCTGCTTGCGGGGATAAACGGGCCGGGAGATTTGAGAACTCTTTCGGTGACTCAACTGAAGCAATTGGCGGAAGAAATACGGCAGTTTATTTTAAGCGCGGTAAGTAAGTCGGGGGGGCATTTGGCGAGCAATCTTGGCGTTGTTGAAATAACACTTGCGCTGCATTATGTGTTTGATTTTGAGCAGGACAAGCTTCTTTGGGACGTGGGGCATCAGTGTTATGCGCATAAGATAATCACGGGCAGGAAGGAGGCGTTCCGACGTCTTCGTTGTGCGGGCGGGCTTAGCGGTTTTCCCAATCCCGAGGAGAGCCGGTATGACCGGTTTGCCGTAGGGCACGCGGGGACGTCGATAGGGACGGCCATCGGGATGGCGCTCGGTGCGGCGCGTCAGGCCAAGAGTGAGAAGATTGTTGCACTGGTCGGAGACGCGAGCATTGTCAATGGTGCCAGCTTCGAGTCGCTTAATAATCTTGGTTTGGTTAAGCGGCAGTTATTGATTGTGCTCAATGACAACTCGATGGCGATAGACGCTACGCAGGGCGCGGTTGCGAAATACTTTTCGAGGATTCGGCTGAGTCAGACATACGAGGATTTGCGCAGAACCACGAGCGATATTCTGGAACATACGCCTGTCATCGGCAAGACGGTTGAAGAGGCGATAGAGAGAATCAAGAAGAGCATTCGTATGGTGCTGCCGGGGAGTCAGTTGTTTGAGAGCCTGAACGTTCCTTATTTCGGCCCGGTGGACGGGCACGATATTGGCTCGCTGATAAAGTTGTTCGGCGCCTTAAGGGGGCTTGGCCATCCTGCGATATTGCACGTGCTGACGAAGAAGGGTATGGGTTTCAGGCCGGCGGGTCTTAAGCCGAGCAAATATCATTCGACGGGGCCTTTCACGGTAAACGGCGAATCGACCGAGGCGGTAGCCCCGCCCATTGTCGGGAGAGGGCGGAGTTTCACGGAGGTTTTCGGGGAGCAGCTGGCGAAGCTGGCTGAGAAAGACAAAAGAATAGTTGCGATAACCAGCGCGATGTGTGACGGGACGGGATTGAAAGAGTTCCGCGAGCGATTCGGCGACAGATTTTACGATGTTGGTATAGCGGAAGGCGCAGCGGTGGAGATAGCGGCTGGAATGGCCGGCAGCGGGCTGAAGCCCGTGGTGTGCATCTATTCGACATTTCTGCAGAGGAGTTTCGACCAGATTTTTCAGGAGGTGTCTTTGCAGAATCTGCCGGTTGTCTTCTGCATCGACAGGGCCGGGCTGGTGGGTGCAGACGGGCCGACGCATCACGGACTTATGGACATAGGATTTCTGCGGATGATGCCTAATATGGTGCTTTTGGCGCCGGCGGACGCTGCCGAGATGAAGGGCGCATTGGAGTTTGCGCTGGCAGAGGGCCGGCCTGTTTGTATAAGGTATCCCAAGGATTATATTGCCGAGGAGCAGATAACAGATTCAAGCACTGAGCCGTTTGTGTTGGGTAAGAGCAAAGTCGTCATAAGCAGCGATGAATCTCGTGTGGCCGTAGTCAGTTATGGAAGCGTTCTTTTCGGAGCAGTAGCTGCTGCGAAACAGCTGGCTGAAGAAGGCGTAAGGATTGATGTAATAAACGCGAGGTTTGCTGCGCCGGTTGACGGGCGGATAGTCGAGCTTTTGGAGTCCGGCAGGGCGATGCTTTTTGTTGAGGACCACGGCAGTGCCTGTGGATTCGGCTCGGCGGTGCTTGAGGCAGCGGGTCAGAAAGCACGCGGTCTTGGGCAGGCGAAGGTGCGTTTATTGGGGGTTCCAAGGCGGTTTGTCAGGCACGATTCGCGGGCCAATCAGCTTATGGAAGCAGGGATAAATGCCGAAAGAATAACTGAAGTGGTCAGGCAAATGCTTGATTGAAGTTGATTTTGGTTTGAGGGCGAGAATTGTCGTTTAGGCGGCGGATTATGGTCAGGCAATCCCGTAAGAAAATGTTGAAGCTGGCGATTTTCGGGGACCGGAGAAAAGGGCACATTGCGGAAGCGATTTCGGAATTTTCTGATTTTATAAAACGTAAAGCTGGGACGGTAGTCAGTTGCGGGATAGATGAGTGTACTCTTGAAAGTTTGCGGGAGGCGGATTTCGCGGTGGTTTTTGGCGGTGATGGCAGTATTATTGCCGCCGTGAGGCAATTGAGTCGAAGCGGCGTGCCTGTTGTGGGAGTCAACGTCGGCAAGCTTGGTTATCTGGCGGAATTCAGCGTGGAGGAGTTGAAAGCATTTTTCCCGCGGATGAGGCAGGGTGATGTGCCGATAGAGAGGCGTATGATGCTGCTTTGCCGGGTATTTCGCAGGGGCAAAGAGCGTTTTCGCTCGACGGCGGCCAATGATGTTTTCATTACGGCAGGAGCTCCTTTTCGGATGATTGAGTTGAAGATGTCCGTGGACGGACAGTATTTGAGTGAGTGTGTCAGCGACGGTCTGGTTGTTTCGACTCCGACGGGTTCGACGGCTTATAGTTTGTCAGCGGGCGGGCCCGTTCTTTCGCAGAAGATGCAGGCGATGGCGATAACGCCTATTTGTCCGCACAGCTTGAGTTTCAGACCGATTGTTATAAGAGCGGACAGCATAGTTGAGATTCGAGGCGTGCGTTTCAATGAGGGGACGACGGTTTCGATAGACGGCCAGGTATCGCTAAAGCTGGGTATTAATGATGTAGTGCGGGTGGAGCGTGAGCGAAGGGATTTTTTAGTTGTGAATAATCCCCTTCGCAGCGAGTGGGATACACTGGCGGCGAAGTTAGGATGGGCTGAGAAGCCGAAATACCAGACCGCCTTGCGTCCGGGGCGTAGGCCCGCTAAAAGGATGGCGGATAAAGGTTTTTAACGGCGGCAGGTTTTTTTTGAATTTTGAACTCTGATAATTAGTTTAAGTAATAATAGTATGGGAAGTGAAAGAATAATTTATATTTTGGCAGTTCTTGTGGCAGTTTTCGCTACGGTTGGGCTATCGCTTGACAGTCCTGCGGTTTCCAGCCCGGTTGGGTCGGGAACTGTTCCGCCAACGGCGTATAAGTCGGGGCTTGTGCCGAGCATAAATCCAATAGATACGAGCGGAAATCTTGTGATTACGGGTAACGTGGCCGGCGGGGCGTATTTTCGGGGTGTTGTGCCATACGGGGGCGTAACCGATTTTTCGGCTGCGACTGGCACGATTGCGAATACATCAGGGGCATTTGACTCATTTCTGAGGCGGACAGCGGGTTCGCAGGGTTTAGAGCGAAGTGGCGGAGGATTGACACCATATTATTCACCGACATTGACAGTAACAACGCAGATACCGGGAACACGTGGGGGCGTAGTATCACAGGGACCCAGTGGGTATAGGGCGGATTCGTTTTATGGGGATGCTTTGACGAAGGAGCAGACAGGGTATTACCAGCGGGGAGAAGTTCGGCAGGAAAGGACTCGGCCATTATCGATGAGCCAGGAGGAGATGGAAAGGCTCATACAGGAGGACGTTGCGAGATATTCGAGGGGAGTGGAGCCGGTAACGGAGATGCGGTCATTAGAGCAGTTCTGGCGGGAGATGGGGATACAGGTTGAGCGAAGGCCTGAGCCAGTGGAGGATGAACGTAAGGAAGCGGGGCCGTACGGATTGACGGCTGGAACTGAGCCGGACGTGAGGACGTTGCTGGATTTGAATCCGCCTTCGCTTTCGCTACGACGGACAGGGATGGAACGGGACAAGCGGCCCACCGCGACTGGGCAGGAAGAAACACCAGAGAGTTCCGGTTTAGCAGGGATGGGCCGGGGGATGGATGTATATGAGCAAATGAAGAAGCAGCTGGTCGAGCCGGCTGTGGGTTTGGAAGGGCTTACAGAGCCGTTCAATGAGTCGATAATGGGGCAAACTCCTCCCTTAGGGCAGCAGGCGTTTGGGAGTTCCGGCGTGGCGGAGGCGAACAAGCCGGCAGTAGGGATTTCGAGCGCAGGAACATCTGCAATCGGCAGAGGAGGAATTGCTGGTATGTACGAAAGTTTCGCCTCCTTTAGCGATGACAAGTTCAATAAGCATATAAGGGCGGCGGAGAAGTATATGAAGCAGGGGAAGTTTTACCGCGCCGCCGATGCGTATACACTTGCGACGGCCTACAAGCCGGACGACCCGCTTGGGTATGCAGGCAAGAGTATCGCACTTTTTGCCACGGGCGAGTATATGAGCAGCTCGTTGTTTTTGGCCAGGGCGCTGGAGATTTTTCCTGGATACGCGAAGTTTAAAGTAGACCTTATCGGTATGATAGGCGACAAGGACATGGTTGAAAACCGGATACTTGACGCCAGAGAGTGGGCTACAAGAAGCGATTCGGGCGAGCTGGAGTTTTTACTTAGTTACGTGTATTATCAGTTAAATCGAATGGAATTTGCGAGGCAGATGATAGAGGATGCTATTAAGAAGATGCCTGATTCGGCGGCCGTTGCGGCGATGAAGAAGGCGATAGATGAACGAACAGCAAATCCTTAACGGCTGAAAACAAAAGCTATAAATTCCTCCCGCAGTTTGGTGTGCAGTGTCCCATCGATGGAGAAGATTTCAGTAAAGAGCCCTTTGAATATGGAGGAATTTTTTGCGCCTGGAGGGGCGATTGGCAAATCGTTTGCCGATTATGAGCGTAGAGCGCAGCAGGTTGAGATGGCCAGGGCGGTGCAGGGGGCGTTTGGAGCGAAGCGGCATTTAGTCGTAGAGGCAGGGACTGGGGTAGGCAAGAGTTTCGCGTATCTTGCGCCGGCTATAGAACGGGCGAGCGGCGGTGCCGGCAGGGTGCTTATCAGCACATTTACCATCACTTTGCAGGAGCAGCTAATCAACAAGGATATTCCCTGTCTCGGCAGAACTCTGCCGTGGGATTGTAAGGCGGTGCTGGCGAAGGGCAGGGCGAATTATTTGTGCAAGCGACGACTGGAATTCGCTGTGCGAAGACAAATGGGGCTGTTCGACCGGTTCGGCGCGGCACTCGCTGAGATAAGCAACTGGGCGGCGAGGACCGCAGACGGATCTCTGAGTGACCTCGGATTTATTCCGGATGCGAGAGTGTGGGATGCGGTTAAAGCCGAGCACGGGAATTGCAGAGGCAGGCGCTGCGGGCATTTTGCGAGCTGCTTTTGCCAGGGGGCGAGGCGAGAACTGGAAAACGCGAATGTGATTGTTACAAATCACGCGTTACTTTTCAGCGACCTTGCCCTGCGGGAAGAGAATGCGTCGATACTGCCTGAATATAAGTGGGTGATTATCGATGAGGCGCACAACATTGAGCGTGTCGCCGAGGAGCATTTCGGGATTGATATCAGCAACGGCTCGGTGAAATTTCTGCTGGACGGCTTGTACAATCCGCGGACACACAAGGGGCTTCTGGTTTACGTCGAGGCGGGCAAGCTCACTGATTTGGTTGTCAAGGCGGGACAGGCGACGAGAGAGTTTTTCAAGAACATTCGGCAGTGGTATGACCAGAGCAGAGAACAGACTCCTTCGACAGGCTCAGGGCGAGCAAACGGAAGGTGTTATAAAAATTTTGTAGAGGACAATGTTTCAGGGCATTTTAAGGAGCTTCGGACGGGATTGGCGGAAACAGCAAAGCAGGCGAGAGATGAGGACGAGCGATTCGAGTTAATGCGAAACGTGGATAAATGCTCGGTGTTGTTGCAGGATTTGGAGGTGTTTTTGCAGCAGACAAAACAGGATTATGTTTACTGGGTTGAGTTTAATTCGCCCCGTGAGATAGGCGAAACCACCATCTCACGGGGTAAAGGTGGTCGAGAGGCGATTCGCCTGAAAAGTGCGCCTATTAACGTCGGGCCGGATGTGCGGA
>CAYNVP010000002.1:9970-38198 GCA_964400665.1 uncultured Pirellulales bacterium
CGAGAGGCGATTCGCCTGAAAAGTGCGCCTATTAACGTCGGGCCGGATGTGCGGAGACGTCTGTTCGATAAATTTGACTCTTGTGTAATGACAAGCGCAACGTTGAGCAGCGGCACAGGTGGCGGTAAAAGCGGATTTGAATTTTTTGCGGGCAGGGTCGGTTTGTCCGCCTTCGGCCCGCTTCGCCCGCGAAGCGAGGCGAGCGAGACCTCGTCTCTTGGCGGGCAGGATTATGATGCGCTTAAACTTGGTTCGCCGTTCGATTACGAAAAACAGGTGATGCTTTATATCGAGAAGGATTTGCCCGGGCCAAACGATGAAAGGTTTGCGGAGGCGGCCAGCGAGGCAATAAAGAAATATATTCTGCAGACGCAGGGCAGGGCGTTTGTGCTTTTCACCAGTTACAAGATGCTCGAAGGTTTTGCCGAACTTCTCAGCGGGTGGTTTGAAGAGAACAGTATCGAGTTATTGCAGCAGGGGGTGGGGCAGGATAGGACGACGCTATTGAAGCGATTCAAAATGGACGGCCGGTTCGTATTGTTCGGGACGGACAGTTTCTGGCAGGGAGTGGACGTGGCGGGCGAGGCGCTGTCAAACGTGATAATTGTTCGATTGCCTTTTGCAGTGCCTGATACGCCGCTATTGGCGGGGCGATTAGAAAAAATCAGAGAGGAAGGCGGCAATCCGTTTTTAGAGTATCAGCTGCCATTGGCGATAATCAAGTTCAAACAGGGTTTCGGTCGACTGATTCGCACAAAGACCGATACCGGCATTATTGTCATTTTAGATTCCCGCATACTGAGCAAGTCTTACGGCGAGAAGTTCCTCGCCGCCATTCCGAAGTGCAAGGTGGAAATCATCGCTTGCTGCTCATGACTCGTCGCTCGTATTTTGTCTCGATTCCTAAATCTTCCATAAGTTCTTGTGGTGCCGACGGATGTTTAAAATACGGTTGGTTGAAAGCGATTTTGAAGTCAAGGGAAAATTTAGTTTTTTGGTAAAAATTCCGGTATCGCAGCGATACGCCGTGACAAATCAGTATTTGCCGTATGAGCGGGTGGTATGGACCATAGCGAGGAGGTTTTGGTCGGGGGTATCACGGCCGCACTGGTCGCCGGTTGAGAGGATGAAACGGCCGCCTTCAGCGGCGTCGTCGATTGCTTTTTTGCTGGCGGCTACTACGTCATCCGGAGAGCCGAAGAGCATCACATCCGTTGTGTGGAGATTTCCTTTTAAGACGAGCTTGTCACCGTAGAGTTTTTTGATATCGGCGAGGTTGCAATCGCCCATCGGAGGAGTTTCAAGCGGGTCGATGACGGATAGCATTGTTTCTTCAGCCATAATTTTAATAAGTGCTTTTTCGGGGCCGCAGGAATGGACGTGGGTGGGGAGGCCGGCTTTAGCGGCAAGTTCTATGCCTCGTTTGACGGCGGGGAAGGCGAGTTTGCGGAAGATATCGACGGTCTGAAAGACCAGTGTGCCAGAGCCGCCGACGCATAGGAAGTCGGGCAGGACAGGCATTTTCATAATGTTGGCGAATCTTTTTTCAACGCGTTCGACGAGTTTGTCACGCCAGTAGTCGTGGAGTTCCGGGTGGTCGAAGTAATCGTAGATATCCTGCTCGCATAAGAGGACGCAGGAGCCGGCGAGAAACACGCCGACAAGGCCCTGGTCGGCCATAAGTTCTTTTACCCTCGCAAGACCGGCGGGGCCGGCATCGACTGGATTGACGTTTTCGAGCGGCTCGAAGCTATTGGGGACATCAGGCAAGCCGATTTTCGAAGGGGGAATCCATTCAGTGGGCGGGTCGGCGACGTAATATACGCAGACGCGAGGTTCCCAGATCCGCTTGCGGTTTTCGATACGTGAGCGCTGGATGACGATACGTTCGGGACTTCTGAATACGATGAAACGCTGCCACTCGCCGGCGGGGACAATTAGTTTTTGCTGTTCGGGAGCAGCGGGCAATCTTTGCCAGGGTAGGCAGTCCTGCTCATCGGGAAAGGAAAGCCAGAAGTAGCCATCCATAAGTGAATCTATACGAAAGTGTTTTGCGGCGTCGATATAGGCCTGCCAGATAGGCGGGTCGTTATAGAGATACAGGTCCCAGAAGGGTTTTCCCGTCAGCCGGGCGGGAATCATATTGGAGAAATCCGGCGAGACGGGGACGCAATCGGGAACCTTGCCATTTAGAACGGTCAATAATCTTTCACGAGGCGTCATACCCTTTAATACTATATCAAAAATTAGAGAGCAAAATGTAAAAATACATATCAAAATGCAAAGATTGTTAAAACACGGAGGGATACAGATTAACGAGGAGTAAGGAAAAGGGCGCCTTTTTATTTTTTCCTGCGTAGCATCAGGCCGCCCCCTGCTAACTTCATGCAGGGGCAGGCGAGGCCGAGAAGGCAAATCGTCATCGGCTCCGGAACTAAAATACACCCGACTAAATCAACGTCAGGGATAGTGGTATCCTCCAGAATTATCCCGCCTCGCAATTCATTGAGAGAGATATCAACAAACACTTCTGAAGACCCGTGCCAGTCAATTGAGAACTTAAAAAGTGTATCGGCCACCAGAGGGGCATTTTCAATACCTTCGTAGAGCGAACCCATTTCAATTGTTATTCCATACGACCCTAAACCCGGCAATGCACCCGGGTCGCCCGGAAACGCAAGCGGATTGTAATCGGGATTGTTCCAGTCCGGATTATCAGGATCGATAAATTCCCGGAATCTGCCGGGGAAAATACCGTATCCCGGGTCGGCGCTTGTGCTCTCGCCGGCCATATAATCAAACACGCTCTCAATAGTAGCCCCGCCGCTGACCGTAATATCAAGAGCAAACGCCCCAACCAGTACAGATTCACCGGAGGCATCGTATCTTATTTCAGCTATACCTGCTCCGAGGTCATGGCAGGATACATCAACTGTTCCTTTTGACTCGGATGAAAAAAGGAAGGCTACTATTACAGCGAGCGGAAATAAAATCTCTCTTCTTCTACTCATCCTTCATCCTCTCTTAAATTCGGCCCCCAGCCAAATGACATACATTCAAACTACACGATAAATACTAAGAATGTCAAGTTAAAAATGCGGGTAAATTCGTTTTTTTATGCTCGAGGCGCTTTTTTCGATACTCGAAAAGTAACAAAAAACGCGGTCAAGCCGTGTTAAACTGGGTAAAATCGTACAGTTGTATGATACAGTTGTATGATACACTTGTACGACAAAAGCGCGCAAGTCGAAAACCCTTAGTTGCCGACTTTTTAAAAAAATTTTCTACTCTTTACCACACAAGCACTTAAGTGCATTTTCACATCTTTTTTACCATCAGGAAATACCTTAGTTTTCGTCAAAAGCGCGCAAGTTCGCGCCATAGGATAGAGAGACAATTAGGTCTCTCGGGCGTGTGTTTTGGGTGGTCGAAGGCCAGATCCTTCGACTGCGTCCGGCAAAACCGGACTCCGCTCAGGACGACGCTTTGCGTCGGTTCGCGCCATAGGATAGAGGGACGCGCAAGGCGTGAGAGTCGCTTCGCGAGAGGTTAGACAGGTGAAAAGGTGAGCAGGTGAGAAAGGAAAGAGAAGACAGATGACAGATCGTAAACGAAGGACGACTGACGAAGGATGAGAGACGAAATATGGAAAAAGAACTTCGAACGTCCAACATCGAACATAGAACGCAGAACACAGAACTAACGATGGATTGGGGATATTTGGAGTAGCGAGGATTTGTGATGGCATTTGACCTTTCTATTTTTAACAGGAATGAAGCAGCGGGGCTGGATGAGGAATATCTGGACTGGCTGGTTGATGAGCAATGGCCGCAGACACAGGCGCACTTTGGGAAGCTGTGGGAGTATTACGCAAACAGGATAATGGATTTGCGAAGAGGGGAGAATCACTCTGTCGAACGCAAGGTAAACGAGAGCGGCAAGTGTTACGTTCAGGCACAGGAGTATGGACTGCCCAGCCGGATAACCGGATTAGTGCGATGTGCGGAGGCGGGTGTGTTTGGCGGCAGGCCCGTCGGAGACATACAGCGTAAAGAGGTTGTGATTGAGAATGATATAGCGTGGCGAATAAACGCAGCAGTGGATTTTTTGTTCGGTAAGCCAGTAAGCGTGGTATCCCGGTCGCCGGATGGCGTGAGGCGCGCAGAAGTCGAGGGTATATTAAAGGCGGTGATTTCGGCCAACGGCGGTATCGGGTTTTTGCAGGATATGGCGGTGCTCGGGTGCGTCTATGGTTTCGTCGATTGTATGGTCAGGCCTGGCCGGGAAATCTATGGGCACGTTAACAACCCCTCTGAAACCCTCAGTTACGAGGGTGTGCTTGAAATGGCACGCGCAATCGGTCTGGAGCTGATAGAGGCGCCTCGGGCACTGCCTGTTCTGGACGAGAATGATTACCGCAGGGTGATTTACTACGTTCAGCATTTTCAACAGGCGAGGAACAATCTGGCCGGCGGTGGCGGGATGCTGTGGAAGCTGCTTGGCGGCTCGGCTGACAAGCGGCAGATTGTGTCGGTGACGGAGATTACTACGGCGGACGCGTGGCAGAGGTATGAGGACAAGGAGCTTGTTGCGGAGGGAGAAAGCCCCTGGGGATTTTTGCCGGTGGTCCATATTCAGAATCTGGCACAACCATTTTACTACGAAGGGCAAAGCGACGTTGAACCGTTAGTCCCGATACAGGACGAACTGAATACGCGGCTTTGTGACAGGGCGAGCCGGATAACGATGCAGTCATTCAAGATGTATTTAGGAAAAGGCATCGAGGGTTTTTCCGAGAGGCCCGTGTCGCCGGGAGTGATGTGGTGCACGGACAATCCGGACGCGGCCATAGAGGAGTTCGGGGGAGATGAAGACAATCCGAGCGAGGGGCTGCATATAGCGGAGATGAGAGAGGCGATGGACAAAATAAGCGGGGTAACACCGCTTGTAGCGGGTGTGATTCGCAGCAAGATTGGCAATTTGACCAGCGCAGTTGCGTTAAAGCTGACGCTTATGGGGATGCTTTCCAAGACGGAGCGCAAGAGATTCACCTACGGCGAGGGGCTGAAGAAGGTGTCGCAGATGGTTCTGGAAATTTTAGACAAGGCAAACATTTACAAGACCAACGAGCGGGACAGGGAAGTGGAGATAGTTTTTCCGAATCCGTTGCCGGAGAATGTGATAGAGAAACTGGAGGAGGCGAAGGCCAAGAAAGAGCTGGGTGTTCCGGCTGAGCAGGTGCTCAAGGAATTGGGGTATGAAACGAGTGTTTAGTTCTTAGTTTTGAGTTTTTAGTTGAGGAGATAAGAAAAGATGAGTGCGTTAGAGACGCGAGAGGATTTGTCAGAAGACAAAGCGGGACAGGGAGAAGCGGATAATGCAAAACTTGTTCCGATAGGTGAGTCGATTCGGTATCGCAGGCGGGCACAGAGTGCCGAGAGGCGTTTAGAGGAGCTTGCGGGAGAGGTGGCGGAGGCACGTGCCGAGGCGGGTCGGCTGGCTGAAGAGCTAAAAGCGACACAGAAAGAACAGGAGCTGATGAGCAAGTTAGCGGCAGAAGGGACAAGGGACCTAGAAGCAGCGGTGCTGATAGCCAAGGCAAGATTGGCGCGTGAAGACAATGCGGATTTGGCAGGCGTTGTGGAAAAGTTAAAAAAGGAAAAGGGATATCTGTTTGGTGAAAAGATAGCGGCAGAAGCAGCCCCAAGGACATCACCTGCCAAGGAGCCGAGACAAGGCGGAGCAGCCGGGATTGAGCGGGCGGCCAGGAGAGCCGTGGGCACGGGCAGCCGGGCGGATTTGCAGGAGTATATGAGGAAGCGAAGGAGTGTTGTTTAATTTCGGTTTTTTTACCACTAAGACACGAAGAAAAAAGTTAAAAGTAAAAAGACAAAAGGAAAAAGGAGGATTAACAAATGGCATTTACGGGAAAGGCGACGTATTCGGCGGGGGCGACTTTGCCGGAGCTGGCGGAAGACGTTTCGGATTTGATTGGTATAGTATCACCTTACGAGACACCGTTACTGGATGCTCTTGGCGACCCGATGAGGGAAGCGACCAGCACACATCATGAGTGGCTTGAGGATGAGTTGCTGCCGAACAAGGACGCGATAAACGACCAGACGATTACTGACCCTGATGCTGAAACCCAGTTTGATGTGGACAACGGCAGCAGGTTCAGGGTCGGCGACCAGATACAGGTGGAGGGCAGCGGAGAGTTGATACTGGTTAATGCGGTGAATGGCAACACACTGTCGGTGGCGCGCGGTTATGGCGGGACGACGCCTGAGAATCTGGCGGATAACCAGGTGATTAACATTCTGGGCAACGCAGCGTTGGAGGGCGAGGACAAGCCAAATGCGAGGTTTACAAATCGCCAGCGGTGCGGCAACTACACGCAGATATTTACGGCGACGGTGGAAGTTTCGGGGACGGATGTTGCGGCGAGTCAGTTGGGTCTGGCAGACGAGATGGATTATCAGAAGCAGGAACGGGTTCGAGAGCTGATTCGTGACCTTGAGAGCACGGTTATCAATGGCGGACAGCCGACAAGCAGCCCACAGGGCAACGATTCGACGAGGCGGACGATGAAAGGGATTGTGCAGAATTTGCAGACCAATGTTTTTAGCACGGGGATGGGCGGTTTCCCCACGGGCGACGACCTGGATGAGGTGAAGATTAACTACGTTCTGAGGAAAATCTGGGAAAACAGCAACGGCAACGTTGACCTGATTGTCGTGGGCGGGTTTCAGAAGCGGCGGATAAACAATTTCCTGTCGAGCAGCAGGAGTTATGCGGCCGGGGATGTGAAGTTCACTGACCTGGTCAACATTTATGAGAGTGATTTTGGGATTTGCCGTATTGTAACGACGCGGTGGGTGCCACAGGACGCGGTGCTGCTTCTGGATTCGTCGCGGATAGCGGTATTGCCATTGGCTGGTCGAAGCTTTCACTTCAAGCCGTTGGCGAGTGCCGGAGACTATGAGTGCGGTGAGCTGATTGGCGAATACACGCTGGAGCTGAGGAACGAGACGGCCCACGGAGTTATTCGTGGATTGAGTATAAGTTAAGCGTTTAGCGGATAGCGGGTAGCGTATATTGAGTCAGGATACGCTATCCGCAAATTCCGCAAGGAGAAGGGAGTTACGGGAAAATGGTCAGGTTGTGCAATGATGTTGATATTTTGAAGTATGAGCCGGCGTTGTTTGGCGAGCTTCATCCGGCGAATCAGGTTCTGGCGGCGGGGTCAGGCGGCGAGCTTGCGGGGACAACGTTTGAAGCGAGCGAGGCAGATTTTGAATCGGGACAGGTTGAGCCGGGCGGGGTGGTTTATCTGCGGTCTGCGGACGGATTATTGGACGGCGCATACGAGATTGTGGCGGTTGATTCGGCGACGCAGCTTTGTGTTTCGGTTGTGCGGGCCGATTCCGAAGCAGACCCGACGACTCCGCCGGCGGGCAGTGATATTTCATACCGGGTAAGCACTTTTCGGCCACAGGCGGCGGAGGTCAGCTTGCAGTTGACACAGTATCTTGGGATTCAGCCCGGGTGTGCAGACAGCGATGTGTCGGCGGATGCAATTCTGGATACGGGGGCGATTAAGCAGGTGTGTGCGTATGGTGTGATAGCGGCGGTGTACGCGATGCTGGCAAGTAAAGCGGGCGGTGAGCAATTCGGGGAAAAGAGCCGGTATTACGAGCGGCTGTTTGAGAAAGGCAAGGAACGATGCCGGGTGGCGTTGGACGTGGACGGCGATGGAGTGGCGGATAGTGTGCGGTTTGGCGGTTGTGGACGATTGATACGGGACTGATAACGGATTTATTTTTGATGGTTTATTATTTGCGGGTTTGAGTATGGGCGCGAGCTTGGATGGAGTGATGTTGTTCGGCGACGGTGAGACGGAGATTGAGGTTGGGAGTTTCGCCCGCGAGTACGTAGAGAGAGCTGCGGTCGGCCTTGACGGCGTGATGAGTATCGATTTGGGCGGGCGCGGGCGGAAGATTCGACAGAAGGGCGAGATTAGAGCCAGAAGCAGGGCAGAACTTCACGGCAAGGTCGGGGAAATATCGTCTTTTGTTGATGGGGACACGCATACGCTGGTGGCCTCGCAGGGTGATACGTTCGAGAACGTACGGGTGGATTCTGTAAACGTGAAAAATGAGCGGGCCAGCGGGAGCGGAGTCGTTGCTGACTACGAAGTAATCTACAGTCAGTTGATGGTGTAGTGATGGGACTTATCGGTAATGGCATAGACAGTGTGAGAGTGTTTGAGCTGCCGATTGGCATCCGGGGGGATGGTGCGATTGTTCGAGGGCCGCGTATTTGCTTAGTGAAGTGGTGTTCGACTTGGATTGATAAGGCCCATCAGGTGTATATCAACGGGGAGTATGCGGGGACTACGATTGACTGCGAGCAGAGACAAATGGTGGTTCAGACGCCGAATTGCGATGAGCGGGCGGTTCGTGTGGAGGTTTTCGCCGTTGAGCCGGGCGAGGGGGATATTGATTTTTGTGAGGAACTCACAAGAAGCAATGGGGACAGCGGTCGAGTGAGGTTGAGTTTATTACGGAGTCAGCGTCTATCGGCTGGTGCGAGATTCAGGGTTTATGACAACGGTGGAGCGGGCGAGATTAACTACGAGCAGACGATAGGGGAAGGGCCGGTATGGGCATGCCGGCAGGACAAGGCGGGCTTTGGAATGAGCAGGTTTGGTGAAGACGATTTTGGTTATGAATGGGCGGACGGCGTTGGATTCGGGAGAGGTGGTTTCGGGCTGGGCGAGTTCGGAGTTGACGCGGACGTAATCGAATGGGTCAGTCCGATTTTGGAGGCGGGTGTTTACAGATTCGGGGTAAAGATTGTTGACGAGAAGGGTAATGAGAGCGCGGCAAGCGAGACGGGCAAGGTGACGGTGATACCGGCGGCGAGGCCGGCGAGCGGATTAAGCGTGTTGGCGTTTGATGAAGAAACCTATGAATTAGCGCTTGGAATAAGTGACGAATAATAAAGGAGCGTAATTATGGCTGAGGTTTATCCGAGTGACAATGAGTTATTGAATCTGCAGCAGGACGGCGAGACGGGGGTGGAGTATATAGCGACGGGTCAGTCGCCATACTATTTGCATTTTAGAAAGATGCTTTACCGGCTGCTGCTGGCGACGAGGAGGGCGAACGATTTGCGGGTGTATGATGAAGGCGGGCTGGATATCGGGGTGAAGCCGGGAAAGTTCCGGGCGGGCACAGAGCTTGTCAATTACGCGGGGTCGTCGGGCAACACGCTGGCTGATGACAAAGCTAATATCTACGTATATCTGACGAGCGCCGGGGTGCTTGTGACGGACGAATATGCCGGATTTCCTGATATGGCGACTACGCCGCACGTTCGGCTGGCGATAGTAACGACATCGGACGGGGACATAACTTCGATTGAGGATTGTCGGGTGTTTATGAGTGCAGGATGACGGCGGCGAAATGCGGGACACGGACGGGAATAAGGCGGAAATGAGAATATCGACGGAGGAAGCAGAGATGCCTAGTATTGTTGATTCGAGCAATGTGCGGGACGTTATGAAGCCCAGTGGCGGAAACGCGGGTCGTCGGTGTGTTCGCTGCGGTGATTGCTGCCGGCATGTCGCAACCGGCTTTACTTTGGACGACGTGAGGAATGAGCCAAGCTTCCCCGACCGAGAGTTTATTTTGAAACACTGGCGACCAGCAGAACCCCCAGCGGTTCGGTTGTATCCGAAGTTGAGCGATAAGCGATATAAGGGATTTGTCTGGTGGTCTTGTGATGTATTCAATGCAGAAAAAAACCTGTGTAAAAATTACGACGACAGACCTGATATTTGCAGAAATTCAGTCTGTCCTATTGCTGAGGATTAACTATGTTGCCACCAATTTTAGATAGTGCTTATACGGTTCACGTTTCAAAGCTCGGTAGTGATAGTAATAGCGGCTTTGCCGGTCAGTATCCGGTCAACCTGGCGAATGATGCAAAGTTGACTATCGGAGCTGCTGTTTCGGCTGCCCCGGACGGAGGAACAATCCTTATATGGCCCGGCGATTATGCTGAGTCTGTGGATATCCTTACGGCAGCAAAACAACTCAATGTCCTGGGAACGCATCGGGAGAAATGCCGCATTACGCCGTCGAGCGGCCACGCCGTAGCTGGATACGAGGGGTTGTTGCTTGCCAACTTGTCTATTTATTCGACGTTGTCAGGCATTGGTAATCAGCCGGTTAATTGTGACAGCCAGAATAATTGCAGGTTTATAGACCTGAATGTAGATGGGATAAATTGCGGAGATTCTATTTATTGCCCAGGAGGCGCCAATACTTTGGTCAAGGGATGTTACATATTAGGGCTTGGGGACAACGTGTCGGTCGGTGAAAATTCTCGCATCGAGGACTGCATTATCATTGCAACAGGCAGGACTACATATAGCTCAATCAGGGGAGTATGGGTAGCAATTAGCACCATCGGTGTCACTAATTACGATTTAACTATACTCAGAAGCAGAATAATTTGTCAGCCCAGTTGGGGTATCAGGAGCGGGATGTTACCTGTCGTGTATGAGAGCGAGACTAATCTCGAAGGTGTAGCAACTGCCGGCAGGTTGATTATGCGAGATACTACTGTAATAGCAGACGGCAGCAAGCCGAGTGGGGCACACGCGGATTCGTATTCTAAAGGAAACGCGAGTGCAATCTATGGGTGTAGTGCATTGCTGGCTGAAAATTGCAATTTTGTAGCCAAGACTGACCTCAATTGGGACTACACCGCATCTGCCATTAAGAACTGCAACAATCCCGGCGTTCAACTTGCAAATTGTAATATAGAATCATCAGGAACGTTGGCGAGCTATGATATTTACGGCTCTCCTGCTGCTGTGGCTAACCTTGTGAACTGCAACGTTGACCCAGCTAAGATATACAGTGTGCATTTGCGGGAGACAGGCTCTTATAGGGCGGCGAAGATGCTGCTGAACAAGGCCGTACAGAACAAACTTACCGGCGCAATCCAGTACTTTGACGACGATGGAGTCACGCCTATTTTGACCCATACACCGAGCGAAGATGAGTCGAGTTTGACGAGGACGGTGAGTTGATGGAGCCGGCATGGTTGAAGGAGGCGCTATTTGCGGGACAGACGGCGAATGGTTTTAAGCTTGGGACTGCGCTTGCACTCGGGTGGTTCTGGTCGAGGGTCAACGGATGTCGGATAGCGTATCGCGGCGTGAGTATGGAGACGATTGATTTTAACGACGTACTGGCCGTGGCGGAGGCGGACGCGAGTGAAATTGTGCTGCCGGATTACGTATCGTACGAGCCGGGGCGGACGTGTTTTTATGCGGTGAGATGCGCGAACCGCTGCGGGCGTATAGAGCGGACGCTTGCTTCAGCGGTGAAAGTTTCAATCGGAGACGAAGGCGAAATTAGAATAGGCGGGCCGAACGGCGTTTTCGGATTGGCGGCGGTGATGCAGCGTAACGGCAAAGTAGAAGTTGTGTGGACATACTCGCCGCTTGAGCAGGAAAGCAATCCTTTTGAGGTGAGGGTTTACGGCGATGAGGGGACAGGCGGGATTAACTATCAGGAGCCGATAGCGATTGTGCCTTATAAGGGGCGGAAGTTTTACAGGTGTGAGAGAGAACGGCCTGTGAACGGGCGGTATCGGTTCGTGGTAAGGGCGGCAGACGCGGAGGGTAATGAGAGAGAATCGATGCGTCAAGCAGTGGTGGAAGTCCTGGACAAAAGTGTTGAGGCGATTGAGATAGTGGGTGTTGGTCAAATGTAATTTCAAAATTAGATGTGGATTCCCACTTTCGCGGGAATGACAAGGGCGGTTGCGATGACGAACAGGATGGATTTATATCAGCCGGAGAGTAAGGAGCTGGCAATACCAGCGTGTGGAGCGTTTGTGTTTGTTGAAGGCCGGCTGTGTCCGTATCTGGAGGTCGTTGAGATAACTCAGCAAGGTATGGGCGGGTTTGGCTCGGCGAGAATGGCTTGGCATAGCGATAGCGGGAAGCTGCCGGATGAAATCGAAATAAGTAAGTCCGTCGTTATCAAATGGATTTACAACAATCTTTATCCTGCCGGCGGGGCCGAAGGGATTGTGATATTCGCGGGCGAGATAGAGCGGATTGAGACAAAGCTCGGACCGGATGGCGAGACAATTGAAGTTGTAGCCAGAGATTTCAGTGCGACGCTTGAGCGGATAACTGTGTTCGGGCGATGGATTTGCGACATCAATGAGCGAATGGTCTTTATTGAGGGAGAGAGGACGATTTTCAACGAGTCGGGTCAGCCGAACGCGAGCAGCGAACCGGTTGAACATAACGGCAATTCGGTGCGGCTGTTTGCGGCAAATACTTCGCAGGCGAGATTGTGGGATTGTGCGGATGTAATCAGGTATCTGCTTTGTGAGTATCTGCCCGCGGGACAGTTGTTCGTGCCTGAGGACGACCGGCTGAGAGCGATTGCAGGAGACGAGTCAGTTCGGGACCTTAATGTTACGGGGATGAGCTTGCTTGATGCGCTTGAGAAATGCTGCGGGCAGGCGGGGCTTGAATTCAGGTTTGTGCCGAGGTTGAGCGAGAGCGGGCCGAGTCAGGGGATTGTGTTTTGTAGAAAGGGCAGCGGTCGAGGCGTTGAATTGAATCTTCAGCAGCAGGGCGGTCGGCTGAGCGTGTCGAAGACAAATATATGGAAGGCGACGAGCAAAAGAGAGTCGCCTCTAACGCACAGGTATGTCGGACAGGGGGACTACAAGGTTTTCGAAGCAACGTTCGATTTGGTGAAGGGCTGGCACTGGCAGGACGAGGACGTTGACTACGAGAAGTTTTCTCCTTCGACGAACCCGGAGTTCCACAAGGTCAGGGACGTTTGGCGCAAGTGGTGTCTAAACGAGACGGGCGAATATACGAGTCCGCCTTTTGTTGAGACGCCGGCGCATGATTTCACTTATGTTTTCGGAACGGACAAGTTCGCTCATCGCCGCAGAAGGTTCTGGCCCGCTATATCATGCGATTCGCAGGGAAGGTCGCTGGGGTATTTTCTTGAGGTTTCCTACGACGACGGCGACCACTGGTGGCAGTATATGCACGCCTTCGATAATCTGCTCGATGAGTGCGGGATATGGCTGGCCAGTGACAAGCTGGATATCGACACTTGGATTGCGGCACTGAAGGGTGTGCTGCGTTTTCGGCTGACTGCGTCGGTGGTGAGCGACGAACGATTGAGCTGCACTGTTGCCGACGGGCCTGTGGGAGGGATTGTGCCGGTGGTTGAGCGGATTGTGAACGCCGGCGGCGGTTTCAAGTTTCGCAAGGTGACGGGCAAGAGCATATTTACCGGTTTCAGGAGTGGATTAGTGGTTGACCAAATCGATACGGCCGGCTTCGGGGCCGATGAGACGGATGATTCGGCTGCGCTAATGCAGTTTGTAAGAAGGCGCGCACAGGCGGATGCCGCGGCGATTGAGACATTCGATGTCCAGACGCCTTACTTAGCTGTCGGTTTTGAGGTCGGGGATATTGTGAAAACAAATCCCGAAGACAAGGACATATTCTCAGCGAGAAGCGACAACAGGAGCACGTCCGTAATCGAGAAGGTCAGGATGGATTTTCGCAAACAGTCAACGCAATTGAAGGTCGTAAGGAAGCGCAAAACTTAAAGTGTAAAGTGCAAAGCCAAAACGTAAATCTCAAAAGCTTTAGGTTATTAGCTTTGGTTTTGAGTTTAAAGTTTTCAGTTTTGGGTTTTTCAGGTGGAGAGAATGGACGGAAGAAATATATCGACCGGCGGTGTGGGCGAGGTAGCCAGGGTGACAAGCGCGGGAACGGGACTGTCGGTATTCGCTGCGAAGGTCAAAAGCAACGATTCATACAACATCTATAAGGTCCGCTTGGTTGAGATGCTCTCGGCGGGACAGACGCCGGTTGAAATCGGAGGCGAGATTAACGCGACGAACCTAGCGGAGGACTTTACTCAAGCCGGACAATTGGCCGTGGGAACATACGTGCTGGTTTGCTCGACGGGGACTAAGAATGTGTTTTATGCGAAACCGTGACACGGCAGAAGACAGAATATAGAAGTTAGAAAGCAGAATGAAGGATGAAAAATGGCAAGACAGAATGGTAAAACCTGGCGGCTGAATAAGACGGTGAATCTGTCGGTGCTGGTGCAGCTTGCGTTCTTGGCGACTCTGATTGTGGGAAGCTGGATCAACCTGCAAAGACAGCTCGATTCTTTACAGCGGGATGTAACAAGCTTACTGGAAACTCAGAAACGCTCGATGGAAAAGGTTGAAGCCCTTCAGGAAAAGGTAATCTCGCACGAGTTCAGATTGAAACAGCTTGAGAAGGAATCGCAGGAATGATGCTCAGGTTCGGCGAGTTTTACGAAGAGCCGTGGAGAATTTGTATGAGCGAAACGAGTGCTGCTGTTGCCCATAGAAGGGCCGCTATTATCGCCAAAGGCGAGAGAATCCAAACGATGACTTTCACGGATAAGTTTCGCGAAAGACGCAACGTAAACAGGGAACCTACGGCAAGTACTAATCCGGGGAACCAGCCAAATATCAAGAGGACAGTAGAAGTCGTTGATATATTCCGGATGAGTGCGCCCGTCTCCGAAAAGAACCCTGGTGATTCGAGTAAGTTCAGAATGAGTATTACGAAAGATGTAGCTATGGTAACCCAGGCAGCCAAGGCGAGAAGAAAAGGCAAGGCGTTATTGCGATGTTTGTTCATATATGCCTCTCCCTAAAAGAGCTATTTGTAAGGTGAGGATAATGAGGCAGGGTATGAAAGACAAAATTAATTTTGGGAGGAAAATTATGAAGAGGTTAGGAACAATCGTGGCGGTGGTAATGTTGTTTTGTGCAGGATGCGGGAGTTTGAGATTTGCGCCGAGCGAGGAGCAGAAGCAGAACGCCTGGGTGCATAATCGCACGGCGGTGATAGCGGCACAGACGGCCAAAGATGAGGTCGCATCGGAAAAGCTCAAGGCGTTGACTGACTTGAGCCGGATACAAAGCAGGGCGTTTGTGGCGTATTGCGGTTTGCCCGAGGAGCTGCCGGAGGCGGAATCGGCAGAAGACGTGTTGAGCGAATCGAATCAGCAGTTAGCAACAGTAGCGATTGAGCAATCGAAGCAAAGACCTGATGCGTGGAGCGTTGCGGATTCGAGTTTGGAATTGGCCATAGCGATAGTGGGGCTATTCGGCGGGGCATACGCGACGAGGGTCATAAAGTTTTTGCAGGAGGCGAAGGCCAAATCGAACGCGATTAAGGAAATCGTTTTAGGAAATGAGATTTTCAAGAAGACCAGTCCCGATTCAGCACAGGCCTTCAAAGACGCGCAGAAAAACCAGTCGCCATTGACGAGGCAGATTGTTGTGGAGGCGAAAAGCGGAACGTAGCAGGCAGCGTTAAACGGTTGTGGTTGCAAGTAAGCCCCCAAATTTATGTTGGGGGTTCTAACCCCCGGTATGAACATAGGGGCTTCCGGGTTGATGGCGTGCCTTGCGGCGAGGTATATCAGGTCTACACCGCCTGGTGCGCTCAAAACGGCTATCATCCCTTAAACGCCAATAATTTTGGTAAGGAGGTAAGGAGAGCATTTACAGGTGCAAACAAAGAACAGAGGCGACAAGATGGGCGGCGAGTGTGGGCATATTTGGGTCTGATTGCCAAAGAGGATTCGGAAGTCGAGACAGGGGATTTAGCTGCAATCGTCACAGACGGCACTAAGGATTTTTAATTGTTTCTCTGACTGAAGGAGTGGGGATAGTATAGGAAAAGAGTTGAAATTCCTTTGTGCCATTAGTGACAGCTCAATTGTTAATACCGGTAATGAGTTGTTTTCCTGAATAGCAGATTTACATCAAAAGGCGCCCTTTATTATGAAAGGTGCGCGCAAACAACACATTACTGATCCAGATAACGTGAGTATAATCCACAATACAGCAACCTTGATATGCTGACTCTTGATAAGTCGCGATTTCAGAATGACAATGCTACTTACAATACAGAGAGCGAGTATTGCAATAGAAAATATCATATAAGTGTCACGACCTAATATGTAGCATTCGATTGGGCCTATTGCCAAAACAACTTGTTTGTAGACAACTGGAGTTATGAGCAAAAGGATTAATATTTGGACACTTAATGAAGCGCTCATCTTCTTTTTTTGCATTTCGGATTTACCATTATTTACTATTGTTTCTTAAGTTGACTAATTACAGCAGATTTGCGGGGGAAATTAAGAGGATTATCTTTGCGTCAGCCAGTTGGCGGTGAATGCGGCGAGGTCGTCAACGTCCACGCTGCCGTCGCCGCTCAGGTCGGCTCCGCCGCATACACCACAGCCGATTGACCGCCAGTGCTCAGCGAAGAAAGCAAAGTCGATAAAATCCACGTCCCTGTCGAGTTCGATGTCACCGGGTATCGGGCCAAGCGCGTACATATCAGCGGCGTAAGCCGAAATGATAGGAATAAACCCCTGCCAAGCGGATGTTTGACCTGCGAGCTGAGGCGAATTTAGTTTTCGATATTTGGGGGGAGGGTAGAACGACAAACTTGTGAACCAGAGCTTTTCAGGTCAAGAGATCTCTAAAAAAATTTTATCCTGTGGCCCGATAAAATCATAGCTCTCTTTGTAATACCTTGGCAAATTGCCGGTTTGGCGGTATCCGATGGCTTTTTGATTGAATTTAGATTGCGTTTATGTAATAATACACCGTGAAGCAACAGTTCAATTTTCGGGGGATTTATGAATATCATCGATAATAAATTGTCAATGTCAATGTATAGCGGAAGAGTTCTGATGGCGAGCGTTATGCTTGTTATCGTTATGATTACAGCCGCGTCATTACCAAGCTCTGTCGGCTGCTGCAACGCTCCGAAGGTTCCTGCCGACAAGCCGGAGGTTGGAATGGTCACGGGCGTCGTTTACAGTCCTCCGAATTCCCGTGCCGTTGTCGGTGAAGATGTGGTTCGTGAGGGCGATGCCATTTGCGATATTGCCGTCGTCGCGATACAAAGCAACGCGGTTCAATTTTCGAAAGCCGGCATGACCTGGCAGCAGGAGATTCTTGAAACGCCGCACAAGGCCTGGAAGAGTTTAGCTAAGGCCGACTGTTCCGACGGCAAATAGCACTCGCGGCTCTGCGAAATTCCCGAATCCTCTGCGTTTTAACTGTCCGGCCTGCTCCGGGGCCTCAATTTCTTTTTAGCCAAGCAGTCAATCACTTCTTTTACCGCAAGTCGCCTTTCGCTTGCGACGAGTTGGACCCAGCTAAACATCTTTTGTTGAGATGGTTCACGCCGCCTTCCTATCTTGTCTCGTGATTGATGAAAAGATAGTGCACGTGGGAGATACCATTCATGATGTTGTCGTCATAGGGATACAAGACAACGCTGTTGAGTTTTCAAAAGCCGGCGTGGCCTGGCAGCAGAAGGTTCTTGAGATACCGCACGAGGCCTGGCCAAGCTCAGCCAAGGCCGACTGTCCTGCTGGCTAATTCTATTCTCGGCCCTTAGCTTTACGTCTGCGTTACCTAATTGCCGGCGAACTTTTTTGCCATATCGCTCAACTCCCTGAGTTGTTCCCGATTCATCCCTCCAGTCTCGCCAATCAGCTCTGCATCCATATCTATATCCTCAAGGTATTCTACTTCATGATGTTTCATCTCTCCCACTTCTTGGCGCAACCGATCGATTGAATATGTCATCTCGTTGTATTGTTTTTTCCATTGTTGTTCCAGCCGCGTATGTTCCGTTTTTTGCCGTTGCAGTTGGCTCGTTATTTCCGCCCCCTGCTTTTCTTTCTCCGCAAGCTCCGCTCTCAGCACATTGCACTGCTTCTGGATTTGTTCCATCTCCGAAATATATTGCCACAACTGCTTGTTGACCGCCGGCAGTTTTATTCCCCGGGCGCCAGGCGTATTCTCTGCTGTTTCCGGCAGATTGGCCTGCTTTTCCAAACTTTTGGCCGCCAACGCCAATTCTGCTGTCCGCTTGTGGGCTTCTCGCTTAAGACCGCTGACATCCTCCTTCAGTTGCTCCAGCTTACTGATGTCCATTGCAAAAATTATCACCCCCCGCCGTTTGCCGGTTTCATCTTTCAAGGCCACCATAGCTGTGTGTGTTGGTATCTCCGTTCCGTCTTTGTGCATATGCCTGATCGGACCGCTGATTTGGCCACGACGCACGACCTCCCGAAGAAAAGTCAAAACTTCTCCGGATATCTGCTCTTTATTATGGAAGGCGCTGATTTGCTTGCCTACAACTTCGCTGCGATGTTCATACCCGTGCATTCTTACCCATGCGGCGTTGGCATAATGTACCACCCCGTTCATATCTATCACGGCAATCGCTTCCAGGGTTCGATCCGCGATGATAGAGAAACATCCCCTGGCCCTCGAATATCTTTTTGTGACAGGGGTGTTGGTTTCCATATTATCCACGTTATAAACTTAATTGTGTTTGATTTTTCTAACAGTTCTCATCTAAATTTCCCTCCCGGCTT
Source organism: uncultured Pirellulales bacterium (assembly GCA_964400665.1). Taxonomy (GTDB): domain Bacteria; phylum Planctomycetota; class Phycisphaerae; order Sedimentisphaerales; family Anaerobacaceae; genus Fen-1362. The sequence continues at coordinate 28,507 of CAYNVP010000002.1, forward strand.
ATTTTCCTGCCAAAGAGCCGCCTTTATTTATCGGCTAAAAAAGCTGTCCACATTATCCGCCCATAACCGCCCTGGTGCGGTAATATTGGGTTTGTTAATAACCGGAATAGGATATTAACTTTGCTGCGTCCGAAAATACCGCTTTAGGCGGTTTTACACTGTTAGCTCAAACCCCTTCTTTGGTCCGCGTGTTGCTTTTCGCTGAAAAACAGTTGTGATTCGCCGAGCATAAATGCTCTAATGTAAATGCGATGAGCAGGCCAAACCAAACTCAGCGTCGGTTAAAAAAGCTCAAGGCCCTCTTGGCGAAGGCCAAGTCACTTTTGATAGTGATGCAGAACAACCCCGACCCCGACGCCATCGCCGCGGCCTGCGCCCTGAGGCAGCTTGCCAACGAAGTAGCGCGTATAAACTGCCGGCTTGCTTATGGCGGCACGATTGGCCGGGCCGAAAACCGCGAGCTGGTCCATTATCTCGGATTTGCGTTTCATCCTTTCGATAAGATTAGTCATCAGAAATCTGACCTTATCGCTCTTGTGGACACACAGCCGGAATCCGGAAATAATCCCCTGCCCGAAGGTGTTCAGCCGGATATCATAATTGACCATCATCCCATAACAGAGGCCAGCCGCAGCGTCGCTTTCACCGATATCCGCGAAAAATATGGCGCAACATCCACGATTCTGTGGGAATATCTTTCCGCCGCGAAAATCACTCCGGGGATACCCGTTGCCACGGCCCTGCTTTATGGAATCCGCTCCGACACGCAGGACCTCGGCAGGGAGACCACGCACGCGGACATTGAGGCGATGGAGGCGTTGTATCCACTCGCCAATAAACGGATGCTCAGCCAGATTCAGCAGGGAAGAGAGCCCTCGGCCTACTATCAGATGCTTTCAACTGCTCTGGCCAATACCAAAATATACGGGCATTGTATGATTTGCAGCATCGCCGATTTAGACAATCCCGATATGATTGGCGAGGTGGCTGACCTTCTCCTGAGGCACGAGGAGGTTGACTGGGTGATGTGTTACGGCTTTTATGCAGACCATCTGCTCATTTCTTTTCGCACACAGGATAATCGAATCGACGCCGGCAACGTCGCCCGTAACGTGGTCTATAAGCTCGGCACAGGAGGCGGACACGCCAGTATGTCGGGAGGGCAGATATCATTGCAGATTGCCGAGCGCCTGACCCCGAAGCGCAAGCATATTGAACGGCTGATATGCAGCCGATTTCTCAAATCCCTCGGCATAAAAACCCGAAAAGCCCGGCCATTGGTCTCTATGCCGTAAGGCGAAAAACGCACCCCTATGACTCCGCTGGGGGCTGGCCGACCCGTTTTACCATAACTGCTTATTATTGCTGTTGTTAGGCGTTGTTGCCCATGGCAAGCAGATTACTTTTCCGATTTGAGCCAGGCGGCCGCCTCGTCGGTTTTGGTGAAGAGCCGCACCTGTAGCGAGGCAATGAATGATGTATCCCTGAAGAATGCGAACGCCTCGCTCATTTTCGATGCGGAGTCGAACACGACAGCTATTTTGTCTTCGGCGGTAACGCCAATCTCTTTGAACATCTCGGGAAGCTTGTCGATTTGCAATATGGAAAGCCCGTGCTCAAACTGTCGATGGTCAACGAGGAACCTGTGCGAGCCGTTGCTGCGTCCAAGTGCAAGGGCTTCTTCGCACATTTTCCTGTTCTGGTCCCAGTTAGCCGGACCGGACGTCTTTACCGACACGATGCCGTCTTTTTCGAGATACTCAATCTTCCATTCCATTGTTTGTCGTCCACATTTGAAACCTCTTACGCCTCGCTTCACTTAATATAACAGGCGCATCCGGCGACTGTCAATGATTGTTTGCGTTATACCGCCTGATGCGCATAAAAAGAGCAGGAATGAGTATTCCAGCCGCGAAGGATTACTACTTTTCCGATTTCAGCCAGGCAAGGGCTTCTTCGGCATCGGTGAAGTACTTGACCTTAATTGACATAAGAACCGATACGTCCCTGAAAAACTTAAACTCGCTGCTGTGGGGTGAAGTTGGGTCATATATGGCTGCTATCCTGTGTCCAGGCACCGCCCCGGCTTCCGCGAGCACCTTGGGCAGGTCGTCTATCTGCAATATGGTAAAGTTGGGCACCATATCCCAAAGGTCGTTCAGCATCTTGTGAGAGTTGTGTTTGCGTGCGACCGAAAATGCCTCTTCGCACCACTTCCTGTGCTGGTCCCAGTCCATAACGCCGGATACCTTCGAGAACACGACGCCTTCCTCCTCCAGGTATTCAATCTTCCATTCCATTGCCTGTGCCCTCCATTGAAAACCTCTATGGATTCACTTTAGTAATATAATCTGCTGTTTATCGACTGTCAACAGTAGATGCTGTCGAAATATTTGATTGCCTGGTCTGATTTGACTGCAGGGCGCAATGCAAAAACTGCAGGATGGGCTCTGCCGGGTGATATTAAGCAGGCCCATCCTGCTATGTATTCGCCCCTGACACGTAAAGAGGCGTCCATTTGTTGAAGCCAAAACCTTTTTTAACAAGTTCCATTGGGTTTACATTTTGCTGCCGGCAGTGTTTGTAAGGGAATTGCCTAATTAATGTTGCGTAAATGCTCATACCGGAATCGCATTGTGGAATGATGTTTTTTGGAGATTTCAGCGGGGATTTTTTTTGTTGCAGACCTGCATAGTCGGGGGTAAATTGTAATGTCGCACATTGAACAATGAAATCGGAGCACAGAATTCTGGCAGGGCGATAAAATCGCAAAGAGACCATACAAGCAGGGGCCGTTCACAAAGCAGGAAATTGCGCTTCTAAAGTCGTCGTATCCGGCCACAAGCGCGGTGAAGCTGGCGTCAAAGCTGAAACGCTCGTTCGTCTCGGTGCAGCGGCAGCTCCGCAAACTGGGCATCGGCAAAAGAAAAGAAACCCGCTGGACGCCGGCACAGCTTAGGATATTGCGCAGACTTTACAAGACAACGGCGACCTGGCAGGTAGCCAATCGGCTGGGCAAGTCTCCCTCCGGCGTCAAGCGCAAGGCCGCCTCGCTGGGCCTGAAAAAGTAGCCGAATTTATGATAATCGGGACGATGACAGCCAATATGCATCTGCAGGGTATCGGCTCGCTCAAACAAAAGCGCAGCATCGTAAAATCCGTAATTGGCCGGCTGCAAAGCAGGTTCAACATATCCATTTCCGAAATCGACCACAACGACAGCAAGGAAATCGCCGTTCTCGGAATCGCAATCGCGGGCAACGACAAATCCTTTATTGAAAGTCAGCTCGAAGCCGTCGCCCGCTTTATGCGCAACGACGGCCGGTTCTATCTTTGCAATGTCGAACGCGAAATTTATCCGGCGTAGCCCAGCACCCATTTTGGGAAAACAGCGGCAACGAATTTGAAGAGACCTCAGGGTTCAAAAAGAGTGCGGGGCGAAGTCGGACCTTCGGCGCTTGACCGGTCCCGCGTTTTTTTTACTCACAGCGTGGCTGCCGGTGGCAAAAATATCCCAAAAAAGACCAAACCGTAGCAAAACGGTAACAATCCTCCTGTAAATTATCGGTGTCGAAGAAGAGTTTTTTTGATACCGTATTATTGAAAGGAGTGACTTATGGGAACGCTTAAGAATATCACAATCAGCTTTGTGACGGCGGCGATGCTGCTTGTCTGCGGCGTTGCTTCGGCCGCCTCGACGAGCGAGCTTCTGCAGCAGGGGCTTTACGCCGAAGAGGTCGAAGGCAACATCGATTCGGCCATCAAAAACTACCAGAAGGTCATCGACGACGGTTCCGCCCCGCGAAACCACGTCGCACAGGCCCTTTACAGGCAGGGTATGTGTTATATGAAGACCAGAGACGAGCAGGCCGCAAAGGCGGTCATCGAAAAGCTCGTCAACGAATATGCCGACCAGGCCGAGGTTGTTGAAAAGGCAGTCCCGGTTCTTGACGACCTGATGGATTTCGACCCCGCCGCTTTAATGCCGCCCGATACGCTTATATATGTCGAGCTTGGCAGTCCGGGAAGGCAGGTCGAAACCATACTCAATATGCTCAAGGGAACGCCCTTTGAAAATCCCCTGGCCGCCATAGGTGCCGGGGCTCCCGCCGAAGGAGCAGGCCAGAAGTCACCCGCGGATATAATGGCTGCTATGCTAAATCCGAGTATGATGGCAGAATTCAAAAAGATTCGCGGCTCGGCTATCGGCATTCTTGGAATTGCTCAAAATCATTCCCCTTTCATCGCAGCATTATATCCCGGCAAAAGCGACGCACTGCGGGGTATTATTCTGGCCTTTCTGGGCGCGGCTGGTCAGACGGGAGAGCCAATCGAAGGCCTGCAAACCGTGAATATTCAAAATATGGTTGCGGCGGCTTATGATGACAAGGTGATTCTTATTGCCCAGCCCGCCGACCAGCTTAAGTGGTGCGTAAAGCAATACAAAGGAGTGACCTCCGAGCCGACGCTGGCATCGAGCAATCCATCGTTTGCCACGTTGAGTAAAAAGCAAAGACAAAACAACGCGGTGACCATCTGGGCGAACGTTGACGATATTTACTCCGCCCTCCTGAAACAATTTCCTCACGGTAATATTCCGCAGCAGATTACGTGGGCCAACACCCTTTTCGATTTTTCAAATATCGATTACATAACCGTTTCCAGTTCGATTGAGCCGGATGGTTTCCTTGACAGATATGAAATAACATTCAAAGAAGGTCACCAGTGCCTTGCGTATGATTTGGTTCGGACTCCCAATATAAGCAAATCTGCTTTGCAGGCCGTGCCTTCCGATGTGGTCGCCCTCGCCAGTTTTGCCTTGTCCGACAGTGATATGCAGGCCTCTACCGTGCGCTCGCAGATTAAAAATATCACCGGCCTCGACATCGGGCGGGAGATTTTCGCCAACGTTGAGCAGGTTACCGTCTTCGCCGTGCCGCCCAGACAGCCGACTCCTTTCTTCCCGGCTTCTATGGGGCTGGTGGTCACGAGCCATAATCCTCAGCAGACGCGGCAGATTATCGCCAGGATTTTCGGCGCCGCTGATGTGATGCTCGCGGGCGGCAACGATTTGACCGCCGGCCGATACCGAATAGGAATGGTTCAAAACAATCCCATTGACTGCTACGTCGAACAGGCGGGCAACGCCACAATCCTTTCGCTTAATCCGGATATCGCAAAGGCCGCCGTCGCCGCCGTTAAAGACGGCAATAACGTCAGCACCGCCGGGCCTCTGGCCGGCCACGTAGGCAAGCTGCCGCCTTCCGCCAGCAAGCTGATTCTTGCCAATGTAGGCGGCACCGTCCGGCTCGCGGCGCCGTTGCTGATAGAATCTGTCGGCGAAGCTGACCGTGATACTCTGCGTGATAATTTTAACCGGCTTGCGCTGGCCTGCGACAGAACGACCATCGAGCTTCGCACCGATGAGCAGTTAAACAACCTGACCGTTAATTCGAAGCTTGCGGACCTGCCCCCTCTCAATCAGCTTGTCGTCCCCGTTACTCAAATCGTCCAGACCGTCAAAAAAGCCAAAGAGCGGGCCGCATCCGAAGAGGCGAAAAAACAAGAGGGCATAGCCGTAAGGCCGGCGACTGTTTCACCTGTTATTGATGGTATCGAGGACGACGTCTGGTCCGTCGCCGACAGAAATAAACTGACTAATGTGGTGTATTCGCCTCTTTCCTCGCCGAATGACCTCTCGGCCGACTATAAAATAATGTGGGACGCAAACAATCTCTATCTACTCGCAGATGTTACTGACGATGTGTTGAAGAATGATGCCGATGAGGCGTGGGAAAATGACGCCGTCGAGGTCTTTATCGACGCCGATAACAGTAAGGCCGCCTCATACGGACAGAACGATTATCAATACGTTTTTGTCTGGGATAAAACCTCGCCGAGAATTCAGGAAGTCAAACACCAGCATACTGAAGGTGTTCAGTTTGCGTTTTCGACGACCGGTACCGGTTATCGTGCGGAAATCAAATTTCCTTGGTCAACACTCGGCACAAAACCGCACACCGGCTCAAAGATTGGTTTGGATGTTCACGTCGTCGATAATGATAAAGGCGGAAAACGCGATAGAAAGTTAATCTGGCACGGCGCTCAGGACAACGCCTGGGAGAACCCCCGGGCCTTCGGTAACGCCGAGCTGGCAGGTATGCTCGGCTGGTGGAAGCTCGACGAAGCCGAAGGTACTACCGCCGCCGACAGCTCCGGCAACGGCAATAATGGCTCATTACAGGGTAACCCCGTATGGAGGCCTCAGGGCGGGAAACTCGGCGGAGCAATCGAGCTCGACGGAAACGGCGATTTCATCAAAATCGCCAACGAATCGGCTTTTGATATTACCAGTCAGATAACAATCGCGGCGTGGGTTAATATCACCTCCGTCCCGCAGGAATGGACCGGCATTGTTACCAAGGGCGATTCGGCCTGGCGAATGTCCACCGATTTTGCCAATAACGTGTTTCACTTCGGTCTCGCTGGCAGCGGGGATTATCTGAATGGCAGGGCCAGCGTCGGCTCGAGCCAGTGGCATAACGTCGTATGCGTCTATGACGGCAGCAAGATGAGCATCTTCGTTGACGGCAAATTGGATGCCTCAAGGCAGCGTTCAGGCCCCATCGGCACTAATGACTTCCCCGTCTGTATCGGCGAAAATATCGAGCTGACCGGACGCTGCTGGAACGGCCTCATTGACGACGTCCGAGTTTATAATTACGCGCTTAGCGAAAAAGAAATTTCGGCTCTCGCAGCCGGTCGGTAAAGGAACATAATTTGAAGTTTGGTAACGGTTTTATCACCGGGCGTAATCAGCTTCAGTGGGTAGTGCTGCTGCTGGCGGCGGCGGTAGTGCTGCCCACTGTAAGCTTGCTCTGGTTTATGAGCAGGATTGTTGCCAACGAGCGGCTGGTCGTCAGGGAAAAGCTCGCCTCGCTCTATCAGGACAAGCTCCTCGATGCCGCCGCCAAAACCGAGGCCCTCTGCGCCGACAGAATAAAAGCCCTCGACGAAATTAAGCCGAGCTCGAATCCTTATTCGTTTTTAACGCAGCTTGTCCTCGAAAATGGTTTTCAGGCAGTTTTAGTGCTGGATGCCGATGGAGCTATTGTGTACCCGGCGTCGGTCAATGTTGCTCTCGGCCAGGTCAGACCCGATAGTCCTCTCGCCGACGCTTGGCAGCTTGAATTCACCGACCGGAAATATACCGAGGCGGCAATAGCTTACGACAGGTTCTCATTAGACAACGACCCGCACGTGGCAATCACTGCGATTATGGGTAAATCCCGGTGTCTGTCCCGTCTCGGCCGGCTTGACGAGGCGATTCAGCATTGCCAAAAGGCCGCCTTTGCCGAGATTCAAAACGACGCCGACCTCGCTTTACGGCTTGCCGTCGAAAACGCACGTCTGTTACTTTTATCCTTGCTCAAAAAATCTGACCAGCCGAATAAACTCTCCGAAATTTTAAAGCAAACCGTTAAGGAATTGATGGCCGACCTTTACAATCCCGCCTCTCAGCGTGCCTTGCTGCCTGCCAACCAGAACTTGTTTATCGCCAAGAAACTCCTGCAGGCGCTGGAGGATGTCAACCTGCCCGCCGGCTCAGATATAATTGAAAAGGGTAAACTTGAAACCCTTGTTGTCGCTGAGGAGCTTTCCATTTCTGTTGCGGAAAATCGCCGGATGCTGCCCGGATATTTCGACGGTTTCTTTCGCATTGACCTCGACCAAAAGCCGGTATTTGGCATTCGACACAGAACACAATCCGCGACACTGGTGGGTTTGTTCGATGATAAGGGTATCGAATCGGTGCTCGCCGGCTACAAAGATGCATTCGCCGGCTCGGACTCGATGTTTCGGATAGTCGACGCCTCAGGCCGACTGGTTGCCGGCGCCGCGCAGCCGCAGGATAAACCCTTTGCAACCGCGCCTTTGCCGCAATGCTTCCCGGGCTGGTCGGCGGAGTTATACTTCGCAGGAGGCGAGGTCTTCGAAAAGGCGGCCAGAAGGCAAATCGCCGTTTATATCTGGACAGGCGCCCTTGTGATACTGCTCATCTTCGCAGCCGGCGGGTTCGCAACGCGCGCGGTCGGCAGACAAATCCGCCTCAACAAAATGAAAAACGATTTCATCGCCACCGTCTCGCACGAGCTGAAAACACCCCTTGCCTCAATGCGGGTCCTCGTAGATACGCTGCTCGAGGGTAATATCAAGAACCAGGAGCAGTCCGAAGAATACCTGCGCCTGACCGCCAGGGAAAACGAGCGGCTCAGCCGGATGATAGACAGTTTCCTGACCTTTTCGCGGATGGAACGAAATAAAAAGGTCTTCACAATCGCCGATACGAAGCCGGCGGCGATAGCCGGCGACGCGGCAGAGGCGGTTAAAACAAAGTTCGCCGCATACAACTGCCGGTTCGCCCTCGACATAGCCGATAATCTGCCCGACGTGGCTGCCGACCACGACGCGATGGTTACGGTTCTTGTCAATCTTCTGGATAATGCCTGCAAATATACCGGAGATGACAAGCAGATATCGCTCAAGGTCTTCGCGGAGGATAACAGCGTCTGTTTCGCGGTTTCCGACAACGGCATAGGCCTGTCCCGCCGGCAGATTCGCAGAATCTTCGACAGCTTTTATCAGGTCGATAACTCACTGGCTCGCAAGGCCGAGGGTTGCGGCCTCGGATTGAGCATAGTAAAATTCATTGTCGATGCGCACAAAGGTACAATATCGGTTGACAGCAAACCCGGCAGGGGCAGCACCTTCAGTGTAAAAATTCCGTTTTCCGGCGGCCTGCCCGGCTGAGGAGTTTTGATATGAAGACCGTTCTTATAATCGAAGACAATCCCACGATGGTGCGTGCCCTCGAGGACAATTTCACTATGAAGGGCTACCGTGTGAAGACAGCCCTCGATGGCCAGGCGGGACTGGATGCTGCGCTGAAGGGCGACGCAAACCTGATTATCCTTGATATAATGCTTCCTAAAATCAACGGCTTCGAGATTTGCAGCCGGTTGCGAAACAAAAAGCTCAATACCCCGATAATTATGCTGACCGCCAAAGACCAGGAGCAGGATATCGTTATGGGCCTCAACCTCGGGGCTGATGATTACGTTACAAAGCCGTTCGGTATAAAGCAGCTTCTTGCAAGGGCCGAGGCGCTGCTCAGGAGAACGATGCAGCCCGAGCCGGACGTTTATCAGTTCGGCGATTTTAAGCTGGACGTCGTAAAAGAAAAACTCTTTCGTGATGACGTTGAAGTGTCTTTAAGCCCGAAGGAATTCAAGGTGCTGCATCTGCTCGTGAAAAAGCAAAGCTCGGTCCTGACTCGCGACGAGATACTCAGCAGCGCCTTCGGCAACGCCCATTTCGTCGGCGTCAGGAACATCGACGGCTTCATAAAGGCCATCCGCAGTAAAATTGAGCCGGATTCGAATAAGCCGGTTTTTATCCACACCGTGATTGACATTGGGTATAAATTTGAGCCCGTCTAAAAAATGGAAACCGTATTAATAGTCGAAGATGACCCCACGATGCTCCGCGGCTTGAAGGACAACTTCGAGTTCAAGGGCTATAAGGTCCTGACCGCCCCCGACGGCGAAAAGGGCCTCGAAGCGGCGCTGAACGCGAAGCCCGATTTGATACTTCTCGACATTATGCTTCCCAAAATCAACGGCTACGAGATA
>CAYNVP010000003.1:0-13026 GCA_964400665.1 uncultured Pirellulales bacterium
TTTAAGAAACGCAATATCAGATATTTTTTCTACATCGGCGGCAACGATTCAGCAAACACCGCCCATATTGTTAATGTAATGGCCGCCGAGGTCGGCTACGAAATGCGGGCGTTTCACATTCCCAAAACTATCGACAATGATTTGCTCGTAACCGACCACTGCCCCGGCTATGGAACAGCCGCGAAATTTGTTGCCTGTGCCGCTTTGGGTGATGACCTCGATAACAGAGCGCTGCCGGGCGTTAAAATCGACGTGGTTATGGGCAGAAACGCCGGCTTTCTGGTCGCCGCATCAGTGCTCGGCAAACGGCGCGATGACGACGGCCCCCACCTCGTATATTTCCCCGAAAAACCCGTCTCAATGGAGCAGTTCCTTGGCGATGTGGAAGCCGTTTATAAAAAACTCGGCAGATGCGTCATTGCCGTCAGCGAAGGTATCTGCGATACCGACGGCACGGTCTGGACCAAAAAAATTACACACACAAAGGAAAAAGACGCTCACGGCAATGTCCAGCTTTCAGGAACAGGCGCACTTGCCGATTTTTTGGCTTCTAAGGTCAAGGACGCGCTCAAAATCAAGCGCGTCCGTGCCGATACCTTCGGCTACCTGCAGCGAAGCTTCGCCGGTTTCCAGTCGCCGGTTGACCTTGAGGAAGCCGTCAGGTGCGGGCAGTATGCCGTAAAATTCGCTATGACCGAGCAAAGCGGCTCTGTTGCAATCAATCGGCTCGGAAACGGCGACGATTATGCAGTCGAGTACGTATGCACCGAACTGCACAACGTCGCAGAAAAGAGCAGAACGATGCCCGATGAGTTCATCAATTCGCAAGGCAATGGAGTTACCGAGAAGTTTGTCGAGTATGCAACGCCATTGACCGGCGAATTGCCGAAAACGTACTACCTTGGGACATACCCCAGGGTTTAAGCAGGGATTGCTTAGCTAAATGACTAAGACAAAAATTGTCGCCACGCTTGGCCCGGCGTGTGCCGATGCCGGGATTCTTCGAGTTATGCTCGAAAGTGGTGTCAGTGTCTTTCGTCTTAATTTCTCGCACGGGACGATTGAACGCCACGCCGAATCGCTCAATACCCTTAATTCAGTTCGGACGGGACACGAAAATACCACAGCAGTAATGGGGGACCTGTGCGGGCCCAAAGTAAGGATAGGCCGAATTGACCCGGAAGGGGAAGTCCTCGCCAAAGACGACGAAGTCGTCATCATACCCGGCGATGAGCTCGGCAATGCTCACAGATTCTGCACCAATTACGATGGTCTAACAAGGGACGTGAAGGTCGGCCACAGAGTATTCATAGATGATGGCCGAATCTCGATGAAGGTAGCGGGCCGCAGGGATGACCAGCTTGTGTGCAAGGTCCTCAGCGGCGGCCCTGTATTCAGCAACAAGGGTATAAACCTGCCGGATACCGACGTGAGTGTCTCGGCCATCACCGAACGCGATTGGAAGTGCGTTGACTGGGCCGTCGCAAACGACCTTGATTTTCTGGCGTTGAGCTTTGTGCGCAGCGCCGCAGACGTAGCCGAGTTGAAACACTATCTGGGCAAGGCCGATTCCAATATCAAGGTAATAGCAAAAATTGAAAAGCCGCAGGCAGTGAAAGGTCTCCAGGAGATTGTGGAGGTTAGCGACGCTATCCTTGTGGCACGCGGCGACCTCGGCGTCGAGATGGATTTGGCCGAAGTGCCCCTGATTCAGAAAAACGCGACCAATATGTGCAAACATATGGGAAAACCCGTGATAGTAGCTACCCAAATGCTGCAGAGCATGATAGATAGCCCCGTAGCCACACGGGCTGAAGTTTCAGATGTTGCCAACGCAATAATGGACGGTTGTGATGCCGTTATGCTGTCCGGAGAAACAGCCGTGGGCAGGTATCCGGTTGAGGCGGTAAGAACCATAGGCCGGATTGCCCATGTTACGGAGGCCTATCTTGACAAACATTCTGAATCGCATCCGAGAACAGCTACTTCGGAGCAACTGCGGGTAACCGAGTCAATATCGCGAAGCGTCGGCTATGTTGTTGACGATATCAGCCCCAGAATTGTCGTCGTCTGGTCACAAATGGGCGAGTCAGCAGGACTCTTGAGCAAAGCACGCATAGATGTTCCAATACTGGCGCTGAGCTCCAACTGCAAAGTATGCCGGCAGATGTGTCTGGATTACGGCGTTATGCCTTATTGCCTGCCGATACCTCAGACCGTAGATGAGTTCGTCAGGGTGACAGATGAGCTGTTGGTTGCGCGTGGACTGGCAGAAGCAGGCGACAAGGTCGTCCTCGTAGCGGGACAGCCGCTCGGCGAACCGGGCAAAACAAACACCCTGGTTGTGCACGTAGTCACCGGGAAGTAGGGCCGTCCCGGGCCGACAATTTGCTTTTGTATATTTGGTCTAAATTTCTAATCTGAATTCGTGAGGAGTTCTGGCTATGGACGAGCTGGATTTTAGCATTCCTATTTTGGGCCAGCCAATGGTTGATTCCCCAATTCTATTCTCGAAGGTGCGCGGCGACTATATCGCTAACTTCGTCGGCGACGATGAACGCATTATCTATGCCGTTGATACGCCTCGCGACTGTTCTTCGCGGCAGTTTAGCCCGCGAGACCTGATGGAAAAGGCGGGCCCGAGGGAAAAGGTGTATTTCAATCCTTCAGATGTGCACGCCGCCATAGTTACCTGTGGCGGCTTGTGTCCCGGCCTCAATGACGTGATACGTGCCATCGTCATGTGCCTCTGGTACCGATACGGGGTTCGCAAAATAAGCGGCGTCCGATACGGTTATCGTGGTTTGATTGAGCGTTTCGGGCTTGGGATGCGGGAGTTAACACCGGATGTCGTGTCGGATATCCATCGGGACGGAGGGACAATACTCGGCTCGTCGCGCGGTTATGGAAGCGAATCCGACCAGATAGTCGATACATTACAGCGCCTCAGCATAAATATGCTCTTTGCTATCGGCGGTGACGGCACCCAGAAAGGAGTGCTGTGTATATCGCAGGAAGTCAGCAAACGCGGCCTGAAAATAGCAGTTGTAGGAGTCCCAAAAACGATTGATAATGACCTTAGTTTCGTTCAGGTCTCCTTTGGATTCGACACAGCCGTAGAAAAAGCTGTTGACGCAGTCGCCGCAGCCCATGCCGAGGCAAGAGGCGCTATTAACGGTGTCGGGCTGGTAAAAGTAATGGGCAGGCAGTCCGGTTTCATTGCTGCGGCTACTGCCCTGGCGTTGAACGATGTCAATTTTGTGCTTGTCCCTGAAGTCCCGTTCGAGCTCGATGGCGACAATGGCCTTCTTAGTCATCTTGAAAAACGGCTTCAGCTTCGAGGACACGCTGTGATTCTCACTGCGGAAGGCGCGGGCCAAAACCTTCTCAAACACACCGCAGATACTGATGCCTCAGGAAACGAGGCGCTCGCGGACATCGGCCTGCTCCTTAAACGCGCTATATCCGACTACTTCAAAAAGAAAAACATTGAAATCAACTTGAAGTTCATTGACCCGAGCTACATAATACGGGCCGCGCCTGCCAACACGAGCGACTCGGTCTATTGCGAACGACTTGGCTCCAATGCGGTGCACGCGGCTATGTCGGGCAGAACCGAACTGCTTATCGGCTTGATGCATGACGAATATGTTCATATACCGATTCGACTTGCTGTCTCTCGACGGAACCAGATAAAGCCGGATGGTGCACTTTGGCGCGATGTTATTGACGCTACGGGTCAGCCGGTCCTTATGACAAATTGAGTAGTTCGCCGGTATCCGGCTTGCCGCCGGCCTGTTAAAAAACCGAATACCCTGGAAATTACCCGAGGGTATAGAATGAGTTCCCTGGAGGGGACGAAGGCCCGCCTCGCCCGACTCGCGTCCGGCGAGTCGAGGCGGGCCTGTTCTGCTTATCGGGGCAGGCCTGTTTTTTTACCACAAGGCCACAAAATCACCAGAAAACAAAAAAAACAAAATTTTTCTTGAACAAATAGGAATAATTCTTATATAATAATCTATGGTAATAGCAATGTAGACCTTTTTTAAATAAATGCGGGTTTGGTATGAGGAATAAGGTTTCGGGCACAACAAAAGAGTCGCTGGAGTTGTTCCGTGAGAAGTGCAGGCGGCGTAATATCAGCATCACGCCCCAGCGGGTCGCGATTTACTCCGTTCTAATGGACGCCAAGGACCATCCAGGCGCTGAGGATATATATAATCGTATAAGGATTACGTTTCCCGATATTTCAATCGATACCGTATATCGCACGCTTTCTACGTTTTCGCAGATGGGTCTGGTTAACGAGGTGGAAGGATACGGCGAGGCCAGACGATACGACCCCGATTTGAAACCTCATCATCACTTCAGATGCACAAAATGCAATAAAATCATGGACTTTCATAAAGAGAGCTTTAACAAGCTTCAAGTGCCGGCGGAAATCAGCGAAAAATACCATGTGTCCGGCGTTAAGGTCGTTGCGGAGGGCTTGTGCGACAAGTGCCGAAGGAGAAAGTGATATTTTTTTGGTAAATAACAAGAATAATTCTTATGTAAGAAAAATACTGATATAAACGATTTTTTCACTGGTCTGTAAACGTTTTGTTTAACTTTTTGGAAAGGAGCCAAAAAAATGGCAAAGGTAGCAAGAGAAATGGTTGAAAAGGCAGGCGTGAACGTTGATAAGCTGCTTGAGCTGCTGGTTGCGAACGCCGCGGCTGAATTGACGACGTATTACTACTACACGATTCTGCGGGCCAATCTGATAGGGCTTCAGGGCGAGGGCATAAAGCAGATAGCCGAAACGGCCCGTATAGAGGACCGCAATCACTTCGAGGCGCTGGTCCCGCGAATCTATGAGCTGGGCGGCGAGCTGCCGAAGGATATGCGAGTGTTCCACGATATGTCCGCCTGCCCGCCGGCGACGCTGCCTAAAGACCCAACGGACGTTCAGGCAATATTGAAAGTTCTGGTTGCAGCGGAGCGATGTGCGGTAAAGGGATATTCTCATATCTGCAATATCACCGCCGGCAAAGACCACCGGACTTACGCCCTGGCACAGGCGATTCTCAACGAGGAAATCGAGCACGAATCCTGGTTTTCGGAGTTTTTGGGTGAAGGCCCGTCGGGGCATTTCCTGCGTCTGGGAGATGCGTCGCCGTTTGTAGGCCCCTTTATGAGGTAGCCCGGCAAAAGTGGGAGAACCCACAAAAAAGAAACAAGGCCTGTTCTGTTTATCGGGACAGGCCTGTTTTTTGGCTTGCCTTGTTACTGCGGAATACATAGCATTAAGCGGCCAAATCGGGCGTAGAACAGAATACGGTGTAAAAAGGAAAGGGTAATATATGAGTAAAGGTCGTGACGTCAGGAAAGAAGCGAAGAAGAAGCCGAAAATGACATTAAAAGAGAAACGCGCCGCTAAACGACTCAAGAGGGAAGGTTTGGCGTAAAATATTTTACCACGAAGTCGCGAAGGCACCAAGAAAACCAGAATAAAATCTGAAATCTTAATGTCTTCGTGATAATGTGGTTTTAATGAGCGTCTTTAGCGTCAATAGGATAATTTTCACCGTTCTCGGCTATCCGATGAGCTATATTGAGCTGTCGGCGACGCTATTAATTGTTGTTTATGTCCTGCTTATCACAAAAAGAATCGTTTATGCCTGGCCTTTGGGGATATTTACCTTCTCGCTTTTCGCAGTCCTGTTCTACCAGGTGCGTCTGTATTCCGATTTTTTCGAGCAATTCTATTACATCGGCAATTGCTTCTACGGCTGGTGGGCCTGGCTAATCGCAAGAAAAAAGGCCGAAGGCGGAAAAAAAGAGCTGGACGTTTCTTACGGCTCCCTCAAAACCCGGCTTATAGCAGGCGTGATAATAGCGGCAGGGGGGATGCTTTTAGGATTTACGATGAGCAGGATTCATATTTATCTGCCCTCGTTATTTCCTCAACCCGCGGCTTATCCGTATATCGACGCCTTTGCCACGGTTATGGGCTTTGTCGCAGCAACGTTTATGGCGCAGCGCAAAATCGAGTCGTGGTATTTGTGGATTTGCGTAAATTTAATTTGTATCGGCTTATATTACGCCCGCAACGTCAAATTCGTCGCCGCCCTCTACATATTCTTCCTCGCCCTCGCCATCAACGGCCTCGTTACCTGGACAAGACAGTTCAGCCGAAAAAACAAATCACTGGGGTAGTATTGGGGAGCGAAAGGGGACCGGGAAGCTTTTTCTTTTTACGCGAAGAGCGCTTCGGTGAATTTATCGGGGTCGAATTCGGCTATTATATCCTTTTTTTGCTCGGCCTCATTGTAGCGGTTAGCTCTGTTTACGTGCCTTGTCCCTCTCTATGTCTTCCCTGCTATCGTGCTTTTTGCGCATCGGCTTAATAAATTCAATTGTTTCCACGACTCGTATCCTGTTTTGAGCGTCTTTATTCCAATTAGGACAGCCATAGAAATAATTATACCCCAAGACAGTATCATTTCGTATCCTTGTGAAGAGCAGGCACCTCTTCCCCGAATGATAGAATAAGATATCCAGAATCGCCTTGTCTGTTTCTTTCGATTGCGACGGGTCAAAGGGAACCCAGCCATATTCCTTGAAATAAACTTCGACCCAGGAATGCTTGGGACTGACGTAGAAATGCGGCTGGTATCCCGCAACGACTCTGGCGGGTATGCCTTTGGCTCTGCAAATCGCCGTGAAAAGGTCGCAGCAATCGATACACATACCCTTTTTATCCCGTGCGGTTTTTGCAGCACCCACCCCTTTTAGTTTTGATAAATCAGTATCGAGATAAGAGATCACAAAATTGTAAATGTTGTGCAATACTTCAATCTCGTCGGCGCCGTTTATATCCTTTGCGAGTTGTTGAATTAAAAAGTCATCGCACTCTATCATCCTTTCTGGTTTCAAAAATTCAGCCAGGTTCGGTTCCTCTATTGCGGTTCTTTGTGTCTTTTCCATTGCCGTGGCAAGGTCATAATTGAAAACCTTTGCATTAACGTGAATATGAATCCTGACAACTTTTTTATCTATTGAAACATTGAACTCGGCATAGCTGTTTCCATTCTGGTCAAACATCCTGGCCGGCTCAGGGTCGAATTTGATTTCGAGTATTTCTTGCCTGTGAGGTATTGTCTGCGGAAGATTGGTTCTCAAGCTGACCTGAATTGGCTTGTTTGGCGCGAACAGCTCTATTAGCAAGTCCTTTTTAGGTGTGAAATCATAATAAACATCATACTCAATCTCGCTGCTGCTGGCTGTTTCTGTATTCTGCTCATTTATATCATTTGCGTAACTTGACCAGGAAGTAATGAGTGTTATTATTATTACTAGAAAGCTTCTGCCTCTCATAAAATCTCCCGCGTAAAATCTATTTACGCGAACAACGCCTCGACAAATGTGTCGGGGTCGAATTCGGCGATATCTTCGGGTTTTTCGCCTAAGCCGACGAATTTGACGGGGATATCGAGCTGGTCTTTGATTGCGATGACTATACCGCCTCGTGCCGTGCCGTCCAGCTTGGCCAAAAAGATTCCCGAAACGTTGATTGCCTCGGTGAACATCTTGGCCTGGACGATTGCGTTTTGGCCTGTTGTGGCATCGAGCACCAAAAGCACCTCATTGGGTGCGCCTTCAATCTTTCGGCTGACGACGTCGCGGATTTTGGTCAATTCCTTCATCAGGTCCTTTTGCGTATGCAGTCGGCCGGCCGTATCGAGGATGAGAAAATCAACGCCACGTGCCATCGCCGCCTCACAGGCGTCATAGGCAACAGCTGCTGGGTCGCTGCCCATTTTGTGTTTGACGATTTGAACGCCGATGCGTTCAGCCCATATTGATAATTGCTCGACCGCCGCCGCCCTGAAGGTATCGCAGGCCGCAACGATTACCTTGCTATTATTCCTGCTGAGAACATAGGCAAGCTTGGCAATACTGGTAGTTTTGCCCGAGCCATTAACGCCGGCGACCAGAATCACCGTCGGACCCTTGGCCGCCGAATGTAACTGCCTGTCCTGATGAGGCCAATAGCCCTTGATATGCTCTTTCAGGAACGGGATGATGTCTTCAGTGGCTTTGATTTGCCGATTGCGGTAAGCGTCTCTTAAATCGGAGATTAGCTTTGCCGTGGTCTCGACGCCGATGTCGTCTTTTATAAGCGTTTCTTCAAGTTCATCTAATAAGTCCTCGTCGATGTTCCTGCCGATACTGAGCACGCTTGACAGCGACGAGCTGATTTTGTCGCGGGTCTTGCCCAGCCGTTCCTTAAAGTATCCGATAGTTTTAGAAAAGATTCCCATAGCTCCAGACAAGTTTCTCAAAATCGACTGACGAATTCAAGATTGTTTTCAAGAAAGGATTTTTTTGTTGAACTTTCCTCCGATTTGTTTTGACAAATCCATCCGCGACAGTTACACTTTTTGAGTCGTTGTTCAGGGATGGTCATCATAAAATTACAGAGGGTGGTATTGTCAGCCGTTTCAATAACACGGATGTTATTTGTTATGGATAACCTCTGTTTGTTGTGGGCATTGTTTTCATAAAGGGATGTAACTTGGCCGGCGGTGAAGTTGAAAATATCTTCGCTGAGATACTGGACCGTGCAAGGACGCTCGACCCCGTCAATATGCGCAAGTGGTTCGACAATCTCAGCGTCGTGCGCCTCACCGGCGGTTCCCTTGAAGTCGGCTGTCCCGACGAGGCCTGCGCACAGTATTTGCACAATAACTGCCGCAGCGCCTTCACCAGAGCCGCCCAGCAAATAACCGGCCATCTCGTATCTGTCCAGTTTTCCACCAACGGCCACGCCCGACTAATTCCAGCGCCGCAAGGACGCGGGCACGAACCGGTCCTGCATCCCGATTATACTTTTGAAAATTTCGTTGTCGGCCCCAGCAATCGCTTCGCACACGCAAGCTGCATTGCCGTTAGCCAATCGCCGGGCGACACCTATAATCCTCTCTTTGTTTACGGCAATACCGGCCTCGGCAAGACCCACCTCTTACACGCCGTCTGCCACGAAGTAAAACGCAAATCCGCATCCGCCGTAATTCAGCTTCTAAGCTGCGAGACATTCGTCAACCGCTTTATCCAGGCCATCGAGCAGGGCGACCTGCCCGGCTTCCAGAGCCGGTTCCGTTCGGTCGATACCCTCATAATCGACGACATACAATTCATCCGCGGCCATGAACACAGCCAGGAGGAATTTTTCCATACTTTCAACACGCTATATAGCAACGGCAGGCAGATAATTTTGAGCGCTGACTGTGCACCGGGTGAGATACCGTCGCTTGAGGAACGGCTGATAAGCAGGTTCAACTGGGGCCTGGTGGCAAGAATTGACCCGCCGAGCTACGAGACGCGGATAGCGATAGTGCAGAAAAAGGCGCACCTGCGGGGTTTTGCCGTAAGCGATGAGGTTGCGGGCTACATCGCCCGCAAGGTCCACGCCAATATCCGTGAGCTTGAAGGGGCGTTGACGACGATATACGCGGTTTCAATGACGACGGGCAATGAAGTCACGCTTGAAATGGCGCAGACGGCGCTGGATGGGCAGATTGAGGCGAGCATCAGGCACATAAGAATCAGTGATATCACCGACATTGTCTCCCGGCATTTCAATATCCGCCTGGCGGACCTCCAGAGCAAAAAACGCAGTCAGAGCATTACCGAGCCGAGACAGATTTGTATGTACCTGGCAAGGCAGCTAACAAAGCACAGTTTGGAGGAAATCGGGGGGCATTTGGGCGGTCGTGACCACACAACGGTTATGCACGCCTGCGGCAAAATCGAGGACCTGCGAAAAAAGGACTCCCAAATGCACACCACTTTAGACCAGTTGGCCAGCCAAATCACACAATCCAGCTACGGCTCGGCACGTTAGTAATGACATCCATCAACCAGAGTAAGGCGAACCATTAGCGTCTGAAAAAAACCGCGTTTTGTGAACGTGAGGGCATTTCCCTGCATTTCAAGGCCAAAAGAATTGACCGACTGGGCCGAATGTGTTAGAATATTAACAATGAGTGCGCAATTCCTTGTTAAATCGCGGGTTGCGGCAATCATACCCCGGCACATAGCGTCTAAGCTAAGCGGAGGAGAAAATCGGAAACTGACGACGTAATGTAATCTTGTTTTTATCAGCCGGTCGGCTTACCCAGGCCATAAAGTTGAGGAGAGTGAAATGTTGCCGAGTGCGGGCAGAATCAAGAAGGGTATTTTCATTTTTCTGTTTTTAGCAGTTTGGACCCCGATTGCCAGCGGCGTCATCAGCTTTGACAACGTTGGTTCCGCGTCCAGCTCAAGCGGCGGAACAACCATTAGCTGGTCACACACAATAGGGTCAGGCGACGACCGTATGCTGATAGTCGGCGTCGGTGCAGAAGACGATAGTTCAAGCGACCTGGTAATCAGTAGCGTTACTTACAATGGCGTCGAAATGCTGCCCGTAGCAGGTTCGAGCTGCTCGGTGGGAACAAGCACGCTCCAGAAGACGGACTTGTATTATCAGTTGGATAGTTCTCTGCCGTCGGCGGGGACTTATACGATTATCATTACTTATGCCGGTAGCATCAATGAGATAAATGGTGGTGCAATCTCGCTGGCGGGAGTAGCGCAGTTAGCCAGAGAAGCCGTAGAAACCAATTCGAATACCGGCTCTGACACCATTTCAACCAATATTACCACATTGACCAGTGGCGCCTGGGTGGTGGACGTTGTCGGCTCAGGCAACGGCGGCTCGTTCTCAACTACAACCAGCGGCATGAACGAACGCTGGGATACGACAATCGGCAGTTCGTCTGCCGCGGCAAGCACAAGGTCAGTTTCGACGGCGGGAATGGTGACGATGAGCTGGACGGGGCCTGGCAATAGAAATGCTCACTCGGTTGCCGCGTTTGCAGCGGCGGAAGAGGGGCCACAACCCCCAAACTATGACCTCAATGGAGACTGGAGCGTTGACTGGACCGATTTCGACCTTTTCGCCGACCAATGGCTGGCACCTGCCGGCTGTCCGGGGCCTACCTGTGCTGATTTCGACAGTAGCGGTAATGTTAACTTTACGGACTACGTTATGCTGTTAAATAACTGGACCGGTCCGCCACAGCCGACCCAAGCACTTATAAACGAACTGATGGCCGCCAATAGCTCGGTGATAGCCGACGGGTATGGCGACTATGACGACTGGATAGAGATATACAATCCCGGCACAGAGTCAATCGACATCGGCGGGATGTTCATTACGGACGACCTCAATGAGCCGGACAAGTGGCAGATACCGGGCGACGCGCCGACTCAGACAACTATCCCAGGGCATGGTCATTTAGTGCTTTGGGCTGACGATGAAACGAGCGAAGGACCTTTGCACGTCGGATTCAAATTAGACAAAGACGGCGAGGCAGTCGGCCTGTATGGCAGCAACCTGACCTTAGTTGACAGTATCGAGTTCGGTGAGCAATACACCGATGTTTCCTATGGACCTTACCCTGATGGAACCGAGAGCTGGCAGTATATGGGTGCCCCCACACCAGGCGCACAGAACACCCAGGGCTATCTGGGTCTCGTCGATGAAGTAGATATAAGTCACGGTCGAGGTTTCTACGACAGCCCGTTTACGGTCGAGCTTTTCTGCGAGGATGACGATGCGACGATAAAATATACACTCAATGGTGATACGCCAACAGACACCGTCGGACTGACATATAACCCCACCACGAGAATCGATGTTACAGGCACGACTTGTCTGCGAACGGCGGCGTTCAGGGCCGGGTATAAATCCAGCGTTGTCAACACCGCTACTTACATTTTCCTCGACGAAGTGAAAACCCAGGACAACAGCTACGCCTATTCGAAGGGCTTCCCGACCACGTGGGCCGCGGGCTACGCCGATTATGAGATGGACCCGGATGTCCTCGGTAACCCCGGCTGGAGCAGCAGATTTGAGACGGCGATGACGGCGATACCAACTATCTCGCTTGTCACCGATATGAAGTATCTCTTTGACTCAACGATTGGTATATACGTCAATAACTGGGAGGGGATAGAAAATCCTGCTTCGATAGAGTATTTCGACCCCTGTACGGGTGATGATTTCCAGGTAAACGCCGGCCTGCGAATGGTGGGCAATCAAAGCCAGGGTCCGGAATATACCTCCAAGCATTCATTGCGTATATTCTTCAAGAGCGAATTCGGCCCGCCGGAATTCGAAACTTCCGCCTTGTACCAAGGCATCGGCGCAAAGCGTCTCAATAATATCTCTCTTCGCTCCGACTACCACTATGGCTGGATGGACAGCACACATCAATCGGCGGTGCCTATGGCCAGTTATCTGCGGGATTCATTTGCACAGGATTCGCTGCGTGATATGGGATGGCTCTCGCCGTATTCAAGGCAGGTCCACGTATATATCAACGGACTTTACTGGGGAATATATCAGGCCAGTGAACGTTCAGATGGCCCGTTCCTCGCCGAGCACATCGGAGGCGAACGCGAGGAGTACGACGCAGTAGAGGGCGCTGACTCCGGTACGGAACTTAAAGAGGGGCAGCTTGCCAGCTGGGACTATATGTACAGTTTGATTAGCGGATACAGCTATAGCACGCCGGTAGGCGCATCTGTTTATTCGGAACTTGCGCAGTACATAGACACTACCGAGTTGTGCGACTACATTATTTACAACACCTTCGTCGCAAGCTGGGACTGGAGCTCCAAAAACTGGTACGCCGGCAGCCAGCGAAACCCGTTGGACGCCAGCGGCCCGCCTCTGGGCAAGTGGATTTTCTACTCCTGGGATTCCGAGAGTTGTATGGATGACCCCTACACCGGCCAGGGCTACCCGTTCTCCGGCTATACAGCAGGGCCTCCCTGTGTGATGCATAACTGCGTGCATCAAAATCCGGTTTACAAGCGTCTGCTGGCAGACCGCGTCCATAAGCACCTGTTCAATAACGGGGCTCTTACCCAGACAAGCAATACAATCCGATGGGAAAACCGGGCCGAACTGATTGAGGACGCCATTAT
>CAYNVP010000003.1:13036-21628 GCA_964400665.1 uncultured Pirellulales bacterium
TCGGTGAATCCGCCCGCTGGGGAGATTTCCTGCGGGACACCAAGGGCTTAAGCAGCTACGATTTATATACGCCTACTTATTGGGACAATGAGCGCGACAGAATGATAAATCCGAGCCATACCGGACTGACCGACCCCTACTTCCCGAATCGCACCAATCATATGCTCACATATCGATATCTGGATTATGGTTTTTATCCTGACGTTGCAGCGCCGTCGTTTAGTCAGTTCGGCGGTGAAATCTCCGCGGGCGGCAGTGTAACCATCACGGGCGGCGGAACTATTTACTATACCACTGACGGCTCTGAACCAGCCGATTACGGCACGACCATTTCGAGCGGTTCGTCTGTTACTATAAATAACTCACTGACACTCAAGGCACGTGCCGACTATGGCGGCGGCGACTGGAGCGCGCTTAACGAGGCGGCCTTTGCCGTAGGGCCCGTCAAGGAGAACCTGCGAATCACCGAGATTATGTACCATCCGGTTGAGCCGGGCGACCCCTGTCAGGAATTCGTCGAGCTGAAGAATATCGGGACGAGCACTATCAATCTCAATCTTGTCAAGTTCTCCGAGGGTGTCCACTTTACGTTCCCGAATATGACACTTGCGGCAGGTCAGCACGTTCTGGTGGTGCACAATCAGTCGGCCTTTGAAGACAAGTACGGCACGGGCCTTAATATCGCCGGCGAATATACGGGGCCGTATAGCGGCGTTCTGTCGAACGCAGGCGAGCGAATTCGCCTTGAAGACGCGATAGGCAGGACTATACTTGACTTCAGTTATAAAGACGGCTGGCGAAAGGTTACGGACGGAGAGGGCTTTTCGCTTAATATCTTCGATGAAAACGCCGAGCCCAATACCTGGGACGACAAGGCCAACTGGTGTGCGAGCAAATATCCCGGCGGCACTCCGGATGCCGACGATAACGGGCTGCTCAAAGAACATTCGATAGCGGTTAACGAGATGCTGGCGCATTCCGATACTTATCCGGGCGACTGGATTGAGCTGAAAAACACCACGACCAGCTCAATCGATATAGGCGGCTGGTATTTAAGTGATGACGACGAAAACCTGACCAAGTACCGGATTAAACCAGGGACTGTTCTTGCTCCCGGTGCGTATCTGGTGCTCTCGGCAGACGCCAATTTCGGACCGGCCAGCACCGATACCGGCAAAACCACCGCGTTTGCCTTCAGCGAATACGGCGAGACCGCCTACCTGGCGTCGAGTGATGGCGGCCAGCTTACAGGATACCGGGAGCAGGAGGATTTCGATGCCTCTGAAAACAACGTTGCCTTCGGACGCTATCAGAAGAGCACGGGGACGTATAACTTCGTGGCTATGAGCACGAACACCCCCGGCGCTGACAACGTCTATCCCAAGGTAGGGCCGGTTGTTATCAATGAAATTATGTACAGCCCTGCTTCCGGCGGACAGAACGAAGAATATATCGAGCTTCACAATATAACCGGCAGCACCGTTAATCTGTATGACGTCAACGGCGTCGGCTGGAAGTTCACCGACGGCATCAAATATACGTTCCCGGCCGTGACTATTCCCGGCAACGGGTATCTGCTCCTGGTACATACGACACCGGCTTACTTCATAACAAAATATTCGGTTCCGGGTGGAGTTACTGTGCTGGGTCCCTACAACGGCTGGCTTAGCAACTCGGGCGAGAAGCTCGAGATAAGCAAGCCGACCGACACCGACGAATTAGGCCAGACGGTATATGTCCGGGTTGACAGGGTTGTTTATAGCGACGGTTCGCACCCTGATGATGAGGGCGTGGATTTATGGCCCAAGGCAGCGGATGCCGGCGGCAAATCGCTTAGCCGGAAGGTCCCGACATCATACGGCAACGACATTGACAACTGGGAAGCAGCCAACCCATCGCCCGGTTCTGCTAATCCGTAACGCGGTTTAAAATGGCTTTCTTAAGGTTAACTTCTTTGTGAGAATGGAGTTACGAAAATATAGTCGAATAAAATTGGACTAACCGACGGAAACCGGGAGTGTCCTTGGACGTCTTTTTTTTAGGAAAAAGGGGTATTGACAACTTTTGCTAAAAATGCTATAATGCTAAGACAAACTTGAAGAGAGTTAATGCTTGTCCTCTGCAGGGACGGCAGGTTGAAGGGTACAGAGGTGGGTTTTGGACTACTTTAGGGAAGAGGGTTCTTAGCTCATCCGAATTTTATTGAATGGGGAGGGTATTGAATGGTAGAAGCTTCGTTTAACGAAGCTGAGATTCAGGGAGGCAACAAGACATCCCATCGTGGAGTCTCTGCCAGTATTGTAGGTACAGATGTTGTGCTGCCGGACCGGACGCTTGGCTCCCGATATGAACTGAAATATCTGATTAGCAAATCCAAAGCTAAAGAGGTTGAGCGATTCGTCGCATTGCATTTGCCGATGGACCGCTATTCCAAGCTACAGCCGACCGGTTTTTATCCAATATCCAGTCTTTACCTCGACTCAGATGATTTACAACTCTGCCTTGAGAGTTTAACCGGCAAGCTGAGTCGTTATAAGCTGCGGATTCGCAGTTACACGGATGACACTTCATATCCGCGTTTTTTCGAAATCAAACGGCGGGCAAACACCGTTATTGTCAAGAGTCGTTACAGGGTCAAACATCACGATGTAAAAGATTTGCTGGCCGGCAGATATATACACTCCCAGTATTATGCGACTGATGAAGCAATACTAAGACAGTTTCAGTTATACACGAGAAGCATTAACGCAAAGCCCAAGGTTCTGATTCGCTACAACCGCAAGGCCTACGAAGGCGATTCTCATACGAGAGTCCGTGTGACGTTCGACACGGATTTGTCGTATCGTGTTACCGACAGACCGGAGGTAAAACTCAACGGCGGCGGTTGGCAGCACCATGCCATGAGCACGCAAAACGTGATTCTCGAAATCAAATTTAACGGCCGTTATCCTGCATGGCTAAACACGATGGTTAAGTATTTCGGGCTTCGTCAGGAATCGATATCCAAGTATACCAACTCGATAAGGGAATCCTGTCAGTTAGGGTATTGCTCTCCTCTGTCGCCTATGAGGATGTTCTAAAATATGCACCAGATATGGGAAATACTGAATAATCCGCCTTCGAGAGGAGGCATATTTTCGCCCGAGAGCGTGCTTCTGTCTCTATTGCTGGCGTTTGTCCTTGGCCAGGTAATCGCTTGGCTCTATTACTTCACTCATACAGGGCTGTCGTATTCGAAATCGTTTGTGCAGTCACTTGTTATCGAGGCCGTTGTAATATCGCTGATTATGGCCGTCATCGGAAACAATATCACCAGGGCGTTTGGCCTGATGGGGGCCCTGGCAATCATACGATTTCGTAATGTTATCAAAGACACACGGGATATGGTTTTCATATTCTGTGCCCTGGTTGTTGGGATGGCAACCGGCACTCAGGCCTACTCCATAGCAATAATAGGCACGATAGTCCTGAGTTTTATTATCCTGTATCTTCACGTATCGGCATTCGGCACCCATGAGTCACATAACGGATTTCTGCGATTCACTTTCCCGGAACATATCGGGTCTGAGCATCCTATTACCGCCGTTCTCAAGCTGTTCTGCGGCAGTTATGTGCTCGTATCGACCTCCGACAGCCCGGAGGGTCAGGGCGTCGAATATGCTTACCAGCTGATGGTGCGAAACTCCAGGAAAAACGAGGAGATGCTGAACCGGCTTGAGAAGATTGAAGGCCTCGGAAACATCAATCTTACAATGCAGGAAAGGTTGTTAGAGGTATAGTATAAATATGATAAGAACAGAACATCATCGACGGGGCAATATACGCATGCATATACTGCCAGTGCTGGTGTGGCTGGTGGCACTGGTGGTGGTGATTTTTTTATTTCGTCAACAAACACAGGGTATCGAGGTGTTTGGACTGGCACTTGGCCAGGTCCGTGAGATATCCGCGACGAGTTCCGGCAGATTGCTGAACGTTCCCGTTCAGTTGTTTCAGACCGTCAACGAGGGCGACCCCGTTGCTATCGTGGACACCGTGCTCGACCATAAGCACCTTAAGGAAGAGCTGGAGTCCAAACGGACCGTCGTTCTGGCTGAAATCGAGCGGTTACAAGCCCAGTTGAAGGCAACCGAAGACCAAATGGCAGCCGAGGCCTCTGAGCGAGAGGCCGGCACCATTGCCGACTACAGGCGTTTTGCCGTCGATGTCGAGAATGCCCGGCTGGAGGTGCTGCAAATAAAAGCGCAGCTTGAAACCGACCAGATGGCCCTCGAACAGCTCCAGCTTGACAAGAAAATCTTCGTTGCTCAGGGGCGATTGCAGCAGGAAGACGCATCAATTTACGACCTGAAAAAGACCGAAGTTGCATATAACTCGCTGGTGAAAAGCATAGAGGAAAAGCAGTTCCTGCTGTCTCAGGCCGAGAACAACCTGACATACGCACAGAAGCGACTTGAGGATTTTTCGCAGCGTCAGGTTCGACATCCTTCGGTGGACCTGGCTCTGAATGTTATACGCAAAGAGATTCTCGTTCAGGAAAAAACTATCGAGGACATATTCCAGGAACGTGTTGCACTGGTAATAATCTCGCCGTTCAAAGGTGTTGTCAGCTCTATTCAGCGAAGCCCCGGCGAAGCTGTTCTGCCGGGCGAGCCAATACTTGCTATCTCTGAGACCGAGCCGAGAGAGATTATCGCCTTTTTCAATCGAAGCGAGGTGAGCCGAATTCAGGCAAATATGAAGGTTGAGCTCAGAAAGGAAGGCGACACAACTCAGATTGCGTATTCTCAGATAACGCATCTCGGACCAGACGTGCAGTTAATGCCGGAACAATTGAGATTGACTCCTGATGTGCCTCAGTGGGGAAGGCCCATCCTGATAAAGATACCGCCCGGGTTCAAACTGATACCTGGAGAGCTTGTCCGGATAAGAATCATATAGGCCGATGATTTGTAATGTTGTTAATCGGCGACAGGGAGCAGGAATCTCAGACTATAATTTACTTCGCAAATCCGTGCTTACTGCAGCTTGAAAAGATGACGTCATAATCCGTGTGCCGGAGTAAAAACGGAATGTCAAATTCGAATCGTTGGCAGGCCGTTGATGCTAACGTTATTTATTAGACATCGATTTAAGAATCTTCTCGGTCAACTCTCGCTCCGCTTCAATCTTCGAAAAATCCTGTGTGTACATCTCACTGATGCGAAGCTGTCGAGTCTCAGTGTCAGACAGCACCGGTTCTCTGACGATTCTGCTGGTGATGAACACGACCAGCTCGTTGACCTGGACCGACTCGGTTTGGCTTTTGAAAAGCCCGCCGAGCAGCGGCAGGTCGCCGAGCAGGGGGGTCTTAGAAATGGCTTTAACCGTTTCTCGTTTGCGAAGACCTCCTATCACGACCGTTTGACCGTCCTTTATCATCGCAATGGTGTCAGCCCGTCGTGTATCAACGGTCGGTGCGCCATCGGCATTCTGGCCCACTAATATGCCGAATTCAGGTGTGATATGCAGTTTAATCATCCCGCCTGCGGCTGTATGAGGCGTGACTTTCAGCCGGATACCCACGTCCTTAAACGCAGTATAAGTAATACCGGCTGCTCTTTCCACCTGCATCATCTCTCTGTATGGGATTTCCCGAACAATCTCAAAGTCGGCGGTTTCGTTGTCGAGCACGAGGACACGGGGGTTTGCAAGCAGCCTGGACTCGATTTGTTTGCTGAGTGCCCTTAGTGCAAGCTCTATGTCCACGGCATCGTTGAGGAGACTGAACCGAAGCGTCCCGCCTGTTTGCGCGTCGGACGTGGCCCCCACAAATGGTTTTCTGCGTCTGGTCGTCCAGGATTGGGTGTCCGTCTCGGAGAAGGTTTCGCGAGGAATAGTTGTCTCACTGTAGGTATCGACGTGACCGGGACCTTCGTCGGCATCGCTATAGAATCCTTCTATGTGTTCATCAAACACGGTCGTCTCGGCTGGAAGGTCGGTGTCGATATTGGTTCTTGAATGTTCGGTTGTTTTAAGCGGTGTGTTTCGGCCGGCGGACCAGTTTGTCTCTATTTCAAATCCCTCGTTTGTGGTTATGTCGTATATCTGGACCTCCACGAGAATCTGCGGCGTCGGGCGTTCAATCTGCTGGATGAATTCGTCTATGACCTTGATTCTGCTCTCGACGTCGGTGATTACCAGATGGCTTGTTCCCTTGTTCAGCGCAATCTTTCCCTGTTCCGATACGAAGCCCGCCAGGGCCGTTGCAACTTCGTTGGCATCGGCAAAGGAGATGTGGTAGATTCGCGTGTCGAGGGGTTCTCTGACCGTCATAATCTCAGGCAGCGGCACAACTCTTATCATACGCGAGGTGGCTATGAACGTGAAGTCGTGCGCCGCGAGGATGTTTGTCAATGCCTCTTGAAGCGGGACATCCGTCAGCTTAACCGTCACGTTGCCGCTGACCTTGGGGCTTTTGACTATGTCCACCTTTGCCTGGTCAGCCAGCGCCAAGAGGACTGTTTCTATCGGCTCATTTATGCAACTGTATGTAATTGGAGTTCGCAGCCAGTCTCGGCTGGGCTCGGATGGCGCCGCTGAGGTGCTGACAGTGAAAGTGCCGAAAAGCAAAGAAATCGCCAGCAGCGGAATTACGAAACGCCTGTTGCGCTTACCCATTTTAACAGCCATATTCAGATTTTACCCTTTCTCCGCTTTACTTCCGTAGGTTTTAACTTTCGCGTCCCTGCCGGTTCCCCGTTACCAAGAGGGTTAAAGGAGCTGAAAGGTTCACCACCCCGCCCCTAAAAACTCCCTATGAAGCGCTATGAGCATATGATAGCACAATTGACCGTGCGATTCAAGGGAAATTGCCGGCCTGAAACCTCGTTGTGTCAGGCAGACCGTAAGGTGGCGAAAACATCGATATTAGCAGTTTTCAATGGGATATTATAAGACGCTGAGGATGGTTGTCTGGTTTTGCTGCTGACGCCAGCCCAAATTTTTACCGCTGGTGATACCCAATGGATGGCCCATCATATATTATCGAGGCAAACAAAAACGGGGCACAACAGGCCCCGTTTTGAAAAACCCGTTCTCGAGCGGCTGTCAATTAAAGATTTAGCCGACTTAATCTACACAAAGGCAGACTTAATTCCTAATCTTGAGGCAGTCGGACATCCAGCAGCACTCGGTCCACTGGCAGGTTCCGTTGGTCGTTCCGTAGCAGGTGTTGTTGCCCTCGGCCCGCTGAATGGCGTGAATCAGTTCCGTCTTTTTCATATTAGCCGGATTAATGCCGAGATTTTTGGCCTTCTCCTTTATATTGGCCATTGTTACAGGTCTTGAAACTGTCTTTACCGGAGTCATGTTTTTCTCCTAATTATTGTGTGCTTTTTTCATTTTATGCTCACGCTGCGCGAGCACGTTTGTCACCATATTATTTCGGCTTTTTTGGCTCGTTGCATTACCGTGTTTATCACAGACATCGTATCCGGCCCAAAAAACAGCGAAAATGACTTTTGCCAGAGGAGTTTCTCGGACTTTTCCTATGCGGATTCTTTGTGACGACCCCGCAAAGGCCTTCAGGATGACCTCCACATTCTGTGGCTTCCGGCGGGGGCGACCGGTTCGGCCTCCGACCGAGGAGCTTGTCGCTGCGTTGACTTAATCATCGATGGTTGCCGAAATCCCTTTATTATAAAAATCGCCACCAGGTATGCGGCCCACGCTGCCGCAAAACCGACCAGGGAAAATGCAATCGTCATTAACGGCAGATATACCAGCCCGTCGAAGAAAGGCAGGTGAACGGGTCTGTCAAAGGGGCTCAAGATTACGTAGCCGTTATTGTAGGCAATCATACCTGTGATTATCGCCGCAACGGGTGACAGCACGAAGGTCAGCCGTGTCAGGCCCCTGCTCAGATTTACGGGCTTTCTGAAAATCGCCGCAGCTTGTGCTTCTCGGAGCCGGGTCTTTGCCGCTGCCGCTATCTTCTCGGCATTTTCCCTCGCCTCGATTTCTTCTTCGAGCTGCGCCTTGGCTTTTCGTTTGGCCGAGGCGTCCGTTTTGAGCTGGCTCTCCGCCTTGGTTCTTGCCTTCAGCTCTGCCTGCAGCAGCTTCTCTATCTCAGCTTTTGCAGCCACTTCGCTTTCCGCCCGTGCCTCCGCCCTCGCTCTGGCCGCCGCTTCCTTTTTGAGCTGCTCCTCCAGCTCATTTTTGATTTGGATGGCTTCTTTCAGCGTCGACTCGGTCTCCGCCAGCGCGCGGGACTCGGCGCCTGCTTCCGCCTCGGCCTTCGACCTTGCCTCTGCTTCGGCTTTCGCTTGTTCCTCCGCTTTGGCCCTTGCTTGTGTTTGTGCCTGTAGCTGCTGTTCTATTTGCGCTTTTGCCTGTGATTCGTTTTGTGCCCGTTCTTCGGCCTGCGCCCTAACGGCTTCGGTATCGCTGAGCTTTTCCTCCAGCTCATCTTTGATTCGAACGGTCTCTTTCAGCTTTGCATCGGTCTCCGCCAGCGCTCGGGACTCGGCGCCTGCTTCCGCCTCGGCCTTCGACCTTGCCTCTGCTTCGGCTTTCGCTTGTTCCTCCGCTTTGGCCCTTGCTTGTGTTTGT
>CAYNVP010000003.1:21728-27433 GCA_964400665.1 uncultured Pirellulales bacterium
GAGTTTTTCCTCCAGCTCATCTTTGATTCGCACGGTCTCTTTCAGCTTCGCCTCGATTTCCACCAGTGCCTGTGGGGCGACACCTGTTCCCTCCTTGCCTTCGGCCTTTAGTTTCGCTTCAAGCTCCTCTTTTTCCTTAGTTTGGGCCGCTAACCTCGACTCAAGCTCGGTACGTGCCTTGATTTCTGCTTCGAGTCGCTGCTGTGCCTCCTGCCTTGCCTCGGTTTCGGTTTTCAGCCGTTCTTCAATTTCGCCCCTGGTCTCTGCCACTATCGCCATCGGGATACCATCGCTGGGCGGTGCCTGCGAAAGCGAACCACCGGCGCGCCGGTCAGGCGCCCTGACCTGCTTTTTGCACTTGGAACAGTTGATAACCTTGCCGGCCAGGTCGGGAGTAATGTAAAAACCGCTCTGGCAATGTGGGCAGGTAGCTATCATTATCACACCCTATAAAAAAAATATACTAAATAGAATTTCGTTCAACAAAACGCCGGACTTAACCAGAAAAAGAGATGTGTTGTCGTTTGGCCCGAAAAAATGGCCATCCACCGCAAAAATTTGACTACTCCGGCGAATTGTGCTATCCTGCAGGCGAACATCTTGTCTGCACAACGATTGACAATGACAAGTATAATATAGACGTGTAATATTTGGGTAAGCCAGGGGAGCCGACCCCGCCCAGCATTGGGCGGGACAGCCGGCTGAGAAACCCCGCACCTATTTTGGTGTTTTGGCATCTAACTCGATTCGGGGGACTCTGTCGGACACAGGAATTTCCGATGTGGTCGATGGTTGAGACTCCAAAATAGGTGCGGGGTGACCCTACGAACCTGCTCAGGGTAATACCTGCGAAGGGAGGCAAACCAGGCGGATTGGAAGGCACTCCTTTTGCGGGAGTGCTTTTTGTTTTATGGCTGCGATAGCTGAGAAATTAAGCCGTTCGGTAGTCGGGATAGCCGGTCTCGGGGGGCTGGGCTCCAACGTCGCTATTGCCCTTGCGCGCGCGGGCGTAGGTAAGCTCATAATCGCAGACTTTGACAAGGTCGAGCAGAGCAATCTCAACAGGCAACAGTATTTTGTTGAGCAGACGGGGAAAAGTAAAGTTGAGTGTATGATAGAAAATCTCCGGAGAGTCAATCCAGCCGTAAAGGTCACGGGCCATCGCGTAAAGCTCGACGTCGATAATATACCTCAGATTTTCGCCGCGACCGATTGTATTGCCGAGTGCTTCGACACAGCCGGCGCAAAGCAGATGATTGTGGAGACGGCACTCACAAAGATGAATGGCGTCAGGATTGTTTCCGTCAGCGGGTTGGCGGGTTACGGCAGGAGCAACGATATAAAAACAAGGCGCATTTCGTCGCGTCTGGTTCTCGTCGGTGACGGCCAGAGGGGCGTGGATACATGTAAAATTCTTACCGCCGCAAGAGTCGGCGTCGCAGCTATGCACCAGGCAAATGCGATTCTCGAATTGTTGATTGATGAGATAAAACCTTGAACTGTGAGGTTCAGAAATGGGCACCCTTAAGATAAACGGAAAAGAAGAAACATTCGCAGACGATAAAACGCCTGTAACAATAGCGGATTTGCTGCAGGAACTCGGCGTCGACGCAGCGACAGTCGTCGCAGAACTCGATGGCCAAATCGTCGAAAAAGCAAATTTTTCAGACATGTCACTGCATGATGGTCAACGCATCGAACTTATAAGATTTGTTCCGGGGGGCTAATTATGGACGAACTGGTTATCGCAAACAGACGCTTCACATCCCGCCTGCTCATAGGCACAGGTAAGTTTTCTTCCAGCAGCGTTATGGCCGAGGCCATCGAAGCCGCAGGAGCTGAAATAGTGACCGTCGCACTTCGCAGGGTCGATATCACAAACCGAAACGACGATATGCTCGCTGCAATCGACCGCAGCAAGTATCTGCTTTTGCCGAACACCTCCGGTGCCCGCACAGCCGATGAGGCCGTTCGCCTGTCGCGTCTGGCGCGTGCCGCGACGGGAATCAACTGGGTAAAGCTCGAAGTGACGCCTGACCCGTACTATTTGCTGCCCGACCCCGTCGAGACGCTCAAGGCGGCCGAGGTTCTCGTCAAAGATGGTTTCGTTGTTCTGCCTTATATCAACGCCGACCCGATATTGAGTAAGCGTCTGCAGGATATAGGCACAGCCACCGTTATGCCTTTGGCAAGTCCAATCGGCTCGAACCAGGGATTGAAAACCCGTGCTGCAATCGAAATCATAATCGAGCAGGCCAATGTCCCCGTAGTAGTTGACGCAGGACTAGGGTTGCCCTCTCACGCCGCCGAGGCGATGGAAATCGGCGCTGACGCCGTTTTGGTTAATACCGCAATTGCGACCGCCGCTGAGCCGGTTAAAATGGCCGAGGCATTCAAGCTGGCTGTCGTTGCGGGCAGGACGGCGTTTTTGTCCGGCGCCGCCGCCGAAACAAAAAGGGCCTCCGCCTCAAGCCCTCTCACCGGCTTTTTGCGTAATGATTGATTATGAAAATTTCCGCAGGCAAACCTGATATTAAAGCGATTCTGGCCTACAGGGGCCTTGACGGCTGCGGGAGGAAGATTTGGACCGAGCGCCTCGGAGAAATCACCCCATCTGAAGTCGAATGGGCGCTATCGCGCAAGCCGGGCTATTACGTCCTTGACCGATTGATGATACTTGTTTCACACGCCGCGGAAAATCATCTCGAACAAATGGCGCAATTGGCCCATCAATTAACGCTTCAGCGATTCGGCAAAACCATTCGATTATACGCGCCTCTTTACTTGTCTAATTTCTGCGTAAACGATTGCGTTTACTGCGGCTTCAATAGAAGTCATAACTTCCCTCGCATCCGCCTTACTATCGAGCAGGCCTTAGCCGAAGCAGACATAATCGCAAAAGAGGGTTTCAAAGATTTGCTCTTGGTCAGCAGCGAAGACAGGGATTTTATCAGTATTGATTATTTGTGTGAGCTTGCGGCGAAATTGCGTCCGAAATTCAGCTCGATTTCAGTTGAGATATATCAAATGACCACTGAGGAATACGCCAAGCTATTTGCCGCGGGTATTGAAGGCGTGACTTTGTATCAGGAGACATACGACCGCGATACTTACAGCAAATATCACCTCTCAGGCCCAAAGGCCTACTATGATTATCGATTATCTGCGCCTGATGCAATCGCACAGGCGGGTATGCGGGAAATAGGAATTAGTGCGCTATTGGGTCTTTCCGATTGGCGGCTCGAAACGCTGGCGCTGGCTGAGCACGCCCATTATCTTATGAAACGCTATTGGCAATCGCATATTTCTTTTTCTTTTCCTCGGCTGCGACCCGCGAAGGACGTTGACCGAACGCAGTTTTCCCTCCTCTCCGACAAAAATCTCGTCCAGATGATTCTCGCTCTTCGGCTGTGTTTCGCCGATGCAGGACTTACGATTTCAACACGAGAGCCGGCAGAGTTGCGAGACCAGCTTGTAAAAATGGGGATAACAAAGATGAGCGCCGGCAGCAAGACAAATCCCGGCGGATACTCAAAAACCACCGGCTCAGTAGAACAATTTGAAATAGATGATAAACGAACACCTGCCCAAATCGCCGCTATGTTGAAATCACAGGGCCTCGAACCCGTCTGGAAGGACTGGGATACTGCTTTCAACCAACCTTAACTGTGCCTTGTCTCCTTCTTTATTTTCATTTCCTCTCTCGCACAGTAGAGTACGGGGACAACAAGCACCGTTATTATTTGAATAGTCATTCCGCCAAAGGACGGTATCGCCATCGGGACCATAATGTCGGACCCTCGCCCCGTGCTTGTCAGCACCGGCAGAAGCGCCAGTATCGTCGTCGCCGTGGTCATAAGGGCCGGGCGGATTCTTCTCCGGGCCGCCATAATCACCTTTTCCCGTATCACGTCGATATTGTTTTGTTTTTGTCCTTCGAATTGCTGATTGATATATGTGCATATTATCACGCCGTTGTCGGATGCGATGCCGAACAGCGCGAGAAATCCCACCCATATCGCGACGCTCAGGTTTATCGGGTGCATCTGGAAAAGGTCTCGCATATTGACGCCGAAAAAGCTGAAATTCAGAAACCACGGCTGGGCGTACGCCCATATCATCAGGAAACCTCCCGCCCACGCCACAACTATTCCCGAAAATACCAATAGCGAAGTTATGACCGACCTGAACTGGAAATAAAGAATCATAAATATGATAAATAACGCCAGCGGCACCACAAACATTAACGTCCTTTGTGCCCTTATCTGACTTTCGTAACTGCCTGCAAACACGTAGCTTACGCCCTGAGGGACAACCAGCTCACCGGATGCGATTTTGTCCTTCAGGAATTTCTGGCACTGCTCGACCACGCCCACCTCCGCGTATTGCGGCTTCTTGTCGAAAAGCACATAGCCGGTCAAAAACGTATCCTCACTTTTTATCACCTGCGGCCCGGCTTTGTAAACCTCATCGAGGTTGCCAAGATTTGTTAACTGAACCAGCGGTATCTGTACTCCTCCTTCGCCTGGTACCAGTATTTTTCCTAATGTTTCAATCTGGTCGCGAAGCTCCCGCATATACCTCACCCGCACAGGGTAACGCTCTCTGCCTTCCACCGTGGTCGTGATGCGTCTTCCGCCTATGGCTACCTCAATGACATTTTGGACTTTTTGAATGCTTATGCCGTATCTCGCAATCGCCCGGCGGTCGATTTTGATTTCGAGATAGGGCTTGCCCACGATGCGGTCCGCTATCACCGCATCCGGCTCAACGCTGGGGACTTCTTTCAGCAGTCGTTCAAGCTCCAGCCCGAATTGCTCGATAGTTTTAAGATCCGGCCCCTTGACTTTGATTCCCATCGGCGCCCGCATTCCGCTTTGCAGCATAACGAGCCGCGCCGCTATCGGCTGCAATTTCGGGGCACTGGTTGTTCCCGGTATCTGTCCTGCCTTGACTATTTCCTTCCATATATCGTCTGGACTTTTGATGTTTTCCCGCCACTGCCTGTATGGCCTGCCGTTGTCATCCTCATTCAAATTTCCATTCGGGTCCCGAACAAAATCATTTGCTTTCCTGTCGTATCGGAACCGTACCCGTCTGCCGTCTTTGTTGAGGATGTATTCGGATTTGTAGTTGATGACCGTTTCTATCATCGAAATCGGCGCCGGGTCTAAAGGCGTTTCGGCCCTGCCGATTTTACCCACAACCAAATCGACCTCCGGTATCGACTGAAACGCCTCATCCTGTTTGGCCACGATGTCCAGTGCCTCGCCAATCGAGGCGTGCGGCATCGTCGTCGGCATATACAAAAATGAGCCCTCGTCCAGAGGCGGCATAAACTCCTTGCCAAGCCCCGACCAGACAAGCACACCCAGCACGATAATCAAAACCGGCACCGACAAAAACAAAAGCTTGTGACGCAGACACCACCCTAAAATCCGCGGATAAACTCCCTGGAAGAGGCGGAAAAAAACGAGCAATCCACCTATGAGTATGGTTACGAACACGAGATTCAGCACGGTTCCTTTGTCCACGCCCAGCGGCAGCCAGTGCCTGGTCAGAATAATGCCGACGAAAGCGATAGCCGCGATATTTGCCGCCATCGGCCCCCACCCGATTATCCTTTTGGGCAGCCGTTCATGCAGCAGGTGATATGTGCCTATGCCGAGCACAATCACCCCCGCCCACCACGCAAAAAATATCCA
>CAYNVP010000003.1:27533-35542 GCA_964400665.1 uncultured Pirellulales bacterium
AGCTTGTTATCCTCGGGCCTCGCCTCGCCGAGGTGTCGGAGAATGTTCTCGCAAATCACAATTCCCATATCCACCATCGTGCCGATGGCTATCGCAATACCCGACAGGGCCACGATGTTGGCATCAACGCCGAACGTCTTCATCGCGATGAAGCACATCAATACCGCCAGCGGGAGCAGGCCGCTTATCAGCACCGAACTGCGAAGATGCAGGACCATCACGATTACCACAACGATGGTCACTAATATTTCCTCGGTCAGAGCGCTTTGAAGAGTCCCCAGGGTCTCGTAAATAAGACCCGTCCTGTCGTAGAAGGGCACAATCGTAACTTTTGATACGGTCCCGTTAGCTAACGTTTTTGAGGGCAGTCCGGGTGTTATATCGTCAATTTTCTTTTTGACGTTCTTGATGGCCTCCAGCGGATTGAAACCATATCGCACAACCGCCACGCCTCCGACGGCCTCAGCGCCGCCTTTGTCCAGCGCGCCGCGCCGCAGTGCAGGCCCATAGGAAACGTGCGATACGTCTTTTACATAAACGGGGACATTATCGTTGACTTTTATAACGGTATTTTCAATGTCGGAGAGTTTCTTGATAAAACCCAGTCCGCGTATGACGTACTCGACCCTGTTAATTTCTATTGTTCTTGCGCCGACGTCTATGTTGCTTGCCCGCACGGCGGCGAATATCTCATCAAGGCCGACCTTAAACGCGCGCATCGCATCGGGGTCCACGTCTATCTGGTATTCCCTGACAAAGCCGCCGACGGATGCCACCTCGCTGATGCCCTCGGCGCTTAGAAGTGAATACCTCACGTTCCAATCCTGAATGCTTCTCAGCTCATCGAGGTCCCATCCGCCTGTTGGTTCGCCATTGGGGTCCCTGCCTTCCAGCGTGTACCAGAATACCTGTCCCAAGGCCGTGGCATCCGGCCCTAACATCGGCTGCACGCCTTCAGGCAGCGTTCCCGAAGGAAGGGAATTGAGCTTCTCGAGCACCCGGCTGCGCGTCCAGTAAAAGTCCTCCTTCTCGCTGAAGATTATGTATATGCTCGAAAAGCCAAACATCGATAAGCAGCGAATCGTTTTTACCCCCGGCACGCCCAGAAGAGTCGTCGTCAGGGGATACGTTATCTGGTCATCAACGTCCTGCGGGCTTCTGCCCGGCCACTCGGTGAACACTATCTGCTGGTTCTCGCCTATGTCTGGAATAGCGTCCACTGCCACGGGTTTTCTCGGCAGCAGTTTGAATTCCCAGTCGAAAGGAGCAACTATCGCGCCCCAGATGATGAAGAACAGGATAAGCAGCACCACTACCAGCTTGTTCTCAAGGCAAAAGCGTATCACCTTGTCGATAAACGACGGCTGCTGTCCCTTCATCTCATCCATCGAAATCCGGGCCTCTGAAAAAAAATCAAGGGTGTGGTTTTTGCGCTGCTCTGCCGAACTATTGTTTGAACTGGGGTAGGTTGGCTACGTATTTCTCCGGGTCGGCTTCGAACTTCGCCTTGCAGTCGGTGCAGCAGAAGTAAACCTTCTTGCCCTTGTACTCGACAAAAACGTTCTTGTCGATTTTGTTGCCGTCCATTACGGGGCACATCGTCTGCTCCATTGAAGCCGTCGCAGTTGCGGTCTCTTTCACCTTTTCTGTCTGCGCTGGCATTTCTCGCCCTGCCGGCGCCTTGGCCGGCGCAGCCGGCTTCTCTTTCTTCTTGCAGCCGGTCAGCGTAACTAACGCCGCTATAACCATAACCGCCAGCAGCAAATACCTTCTTTTCGCCTTCATTTTAATCTCCTTTCAAAAATAGTTTTCCCATTCCGGTTTATTTTCGTTGATTATGATTGCTCTTTTGCTTTTTTGGACCGGTTCTCTCCGCCGGCTCGACTGGACTTATTAATCTTTCAACAAGGAAATCCTCAAAGGCGCCGAGGTTTTTCCACCTCATCGCACAGTTGACTTTCTTTGCTTTTTCATCAATCGCTGTGAATCCGTCATTCGTAACACGGATGCCGAGGTTTTCCATCTCCAGCAAATCGCTGCTCATTGCAAGGTAAACCGCCACGGTATCGAATAGTGTCGAGCTTTTTACGTTCACGTCCGCCTCGTTCATTTTGCCGCTTTTTAACCAAACGCGGTAATTCTCAATCACCGCTTTTGCCATAGGATTTGCACTCTCCAGCACCTTCTTATATTTGTCTCTTTTGAGCACTACTAAGCTGCAGGTGTCTAACGGTGTGATTGTCATATCCCAGTCAGCGGTGAAAACCGTCTGTGACGCTTTGATAAATGAAACAACGTTATATTCTCTTTGCGGTTGCGACTTTCCGCCATAACCCCTGCGGACACTTCCGTGCATACCGACAAACCTGGCTTTGGCTGCTATGTTCGGCTCACGTTCCAGCGCAGCCGCGACGTTCGGCAGGGGGCCTATAGCAATCAGTGTTATCGGCTCAGGCGAATTCATAATCGTATCTATCATTGCCTGCACGCCGTCGGGATAAATTTTGCCCTCGTACTTCGACAAATCGAAATTTTTCACCCACTCGTCCTGCCTGTGGCCTTGTTTCATATCGCCGAATACACCAATCCCGATGGGTATATCCGTCCTGCCGGCCGTCTGAAGGAGCTTGGCCACAACCTTTGTTTTAGCAGGCGTATCGCCTACGGCCGTAGTAATCAATTTGACGTCAAATTCAGGCGACTGAAGTAATAAGGCAAGCGCCCAGGTGTCGTCGATGTCGTCGCAGATGTCGGTATCGAGAATAACTGCAATTTGTCCGTTTTTGGCGACCGTTTGTGTGTGTTCGCCAAATATAACTAATGCACCTGTAATCAAAGCAGCCAAAAACAAATATCTTCTCCTGGTCTCCATTGCGACCTCCTAAAAAACTATGTCCATTTAATGTTGGTGATTATGATGAGGGGCAGCTTGACCCTGCGGGTTCATCATACTCGGCTTTGCCTGTATCTGCAGGGCCGAATCTATCTTGAAATTCCCGTTTGTTACTACCTGCTCTGCTTCTGACAATCCTTCCTTGACCAGATAATAATCCCCGGCCCTCGGCCCTAACACAATTTCTCTTCCCTCGAACGTCGGCTTTTCTTTTCTCTCCAAACGAACGTAAACCACCGCCCGCGTGCCCGTTATCAAAGGCACAGAAGCCGGTATCACAAGCGGCGCCTCATTCGGTTCTTTGGCGCTGACGTAGCCCATCGATTCGGTCGTAACCAAATCCATCCCGCAAATGTCGCAAGCTCCCGGCTCTGCTTTTACAACCGATGGGTGCATCGGGCATATCCACTTGCCCGCCATATTTTCGTCCATAACCATTCCGCCGCCGGCCACCTTCGACCGCACAACGGCCCGCACGAACATCTCTGGTTTGAGCCGGCCGTCGGGATTAGCGACATTGACGCGAACCTTCACAGTCCTTGTCATAGGATTCAAAACCGGGTCGATAAAGCTGATTGTCCCCTCGAAGGTCTCGCCCGGATATGCCTCCGTGGTAAACTCCACCGCCTGGCCGTATCGCAGCCACGCCAGGTCTGACTCATAAGCGTCCAGCTTTACCCACAATTCTGACAAGTCCGCTATCGTATAAATCTTCGCCCCCGTCTCGACGTAGTCGCCCGCGTTGGCGTGCCTGGCGATTACAATCCCGCCGATGGGCGCGTAAATGGTTAAATGGTCGGTGGTTTTGCCCGTTTTTTCAATCTCTTCTATCTGCTCCTTTTGAAGTCCCAGCAGTCGAAGCTTTTCCCTCGCCGCCTCCACTGTTGCTATGCTTGACCTTCGTATAAGCTCTGTTGCGTCGCTTGTCTGGTTTACTGCCTTGACCGCCTGCAAAAGCTCCGCCTGCGCGCTGAGCAGTTGCGGGCTGTAAAGGTAAACCATATGGTCGCCTTTGCTCACGAGTATTCCCGTGAAATCAACATACAGCCGGTCGATTCTTCCCGGCACCCACGCTGCAATTTCCTTTACCCTGCTTTCATCGTATTCCACCTTGCCGACCAATCGAACCTCGGCTTCGACAAACTTACGCTCAACAAGCGTTGTTTGTATTTCCATCAGTTTCAGGGCATCCTCTGAAAATACTATCTGTCGAGCACCAACCTGTTCTTCTTCCGTCGTGACAGGTATCAAATCCATAAAGCAAATAGGGCATTTGCCCGGCTTGGGCTGACGAATCTGGGGGTGCATTGCGCAGGTCCACCATTTCTGCGCAGAGGCGGGCTTCGGCTGGCCCTGTTGGGCAACACCAAATTTCTCCTCCTTACTGGCCGTAAGCCCGCGCGTGATATATCCGGCCGCAAACGCCGCGACCAGAAACAAAACCACCCATTTTGATTTCAAACTTATAATTGCCATTGCTTGGTCCTTCTCATACTATACTAATCCCATAGGAATAAGTTCTGCAAAAAATCCCGCCTCTGATTCGTCCCTGCTACCTCGCTTTAAGTTCCGCCCCGGCCAGCATTTCCAGCTCAGCCAGCTTCTGCCGATTATCCGCCAAAGCCCGCTGGAGAGACAGGTAATAATCCAGCAGCAGCCGTTGTGAATCAATCAAGCTCAGAAAGTCGATTGTCCCTGCTTTGTACGCCGTCTCCGATGCCTGCAAAAGTTCA
This sequence comes from uncultured Pirellulales bacterium, assembly GCA_964400665.1. Classification (GTDB taxonomy): domain Bacteria; phylum Planctomycetota; class Phycisphaerae; order Sedimentisphaerales; family Anaerobacaceae; genus Fen-1362. The sequence continues at coordinate 32,160 of CAYNVP010000003.1, forward strand.
ACTCCTTTCGGTATCAGCGTGTCGCGATACAAACGAATCCTCCTGATGCTGTCACCGTAGTCGTAATAGCTCTTTGCCGCCTTTGCAAGCAGGGTATTTTCGGTATCAATCTTTTCCTGCTCGATACTGGCAGTAAGTGCCTGGGCCTGGCGCTGGCTAGCAGCGTAGCTGTCACGCCACAAAGGCAGATTTATCGAAAACATCAGCATCACCGGGTCCTTGCCGCTGTCCCTGACTCCCGGCGATATCGCACGGTCGGTCTGTATCCAGTCAACACCAACGCTTATGTCGGGATAGAAATTCTTTTTGGCAAGCTCAATTCTGCTCTTTGCGGCCATCACCTTAAAGTCAAGACCGGCTAACTCGGGATTTTTCTGCCGGAGTATATTTACTAATCGCTCATACTCAAGTCCTGCCGCATTGAAGTCCTCGACCTTAGGCCAGGGCAGGTTCGTGTCTTCAGGAAAAGATAATGCCTTGTTCAGTTTGCTTACGGTGGGCTTTCGCAGCTGCTCCAGGGAGCGCAAAACGTATTCCATTTTCGCAAGCTCCACCTGCGCCCTTATTACGTCCGGCTGGCCTGCTTCCGCCGCAGTATATTTCGTCCTCGCCACCTCCTCGAAGTGCCTGAGTAATTCGAGATTCTCCATTGCTATCTCAACTGCCCTGGCAAGGTATGAAAACTCGTAAAAGCCATCTTTCACCTCCCTGAACAAAGCAAGTCGGGCTCCCCTGTACATTTGCCCCGCCGCCTCGGCATTTTTCAATGCCGCCTCCGCTCGTGCATCAAGCTTCCCGAACCACGGAAATGTCTGGCTTATGCCGGCTCTCTGTCTTTGTGGGCCAACTCGAGTTTCCACTTCCTCGATGAAGTAACCGTATGTTAATCTCGGGTCGGGCAGTGTTTTGGCCTGGGGCACCTCCTCCATCGCCGCAATCCACTGCTGCTGTTTGCTCTTCAACCCTGCGTTGTGTGTCTCTGCGTAGGTCAGGTAGTCCTTGAGGGTTGTAAAGGTATTCGGCTGAGCCGTGCCAAATGCCGTCGCGGCCCACACGACAACCACCGGCGTCGCTAACCATATTATTGCCGCTCGCATAATTTGCCTTCTCATGAATCCCTTGGCCGATTTTCGAAATTCCCGTCAATTTACCACCGCCGCAGATATTTGTCCAAAAATATTTAGCCGCAGGGTTACCGCTGTATGCTTATAATAAGATGCTATGTTTGATAAAAGCCCAGCCAGGCCCCGAAACTTTTCGATTTAACGCACTTGTATTTGACAATCACGTAATAAAGCGTAAAATATTGTATCTTCACGACGATTAAACCACGTCTTGAATGTTCGTTATCCCTTTTATGGTGTGCTTGTCGAGCTATTTTGAGATTTAGTATGTATTCGGATTATATTCGCAACGTTGCCATAATAGCCCACGTTGACCACGGCAAAACGACGCTGGTTGACCGGCTGCTGTATCAGTCCGGGATGTTCAGGGCAGAAGAGCTGGATAAGCTTGCCGGTGGTGAGTTCGGCCTGATTATGGATTCCAACCCCCTCGAACGCGAACGGGGCATCACAATCCTGAGCAAAAATTGTTCAATTAATTATACGGACTCTAAGGGTGACGAATACAAAATCAATATAATCGACACCCCCGGCCACGCCGACTTTGGCGGCGAGGTGGAGCGGGTCCTCAAAATGGCCGACGGCGTCCTGCTGCTTGTGGACGCATTCGAAGGCCCTATGCCCCAGACGAGATTTGTTCTGACCAAGGCCCTCGAACACAAGCTCAAGCCCATTGTCGTAGTCAACAAGGTTGACCGTGAAAACAGCCGGCCCGACGACGTCGTAAACGAAGTTTTTGACTTGTTCGTGCAGTTAGGCGCCAACGACAATGCCCTCGATTTTCCCGTTATTTACGCATCCGCGAGAGAGGGCTGGGCGACTGCGAAACTCGAAAAGAAAACCAGTAATCTCAAAGTCATCTTCGATACCATTATCAAAAAAATCCCCGCTCCGAAAGCTAATCCCGACGCCCCCCTTCAAATGCTTGTAACGAATCTCGAATATTCCGATTACGTGGGACGAATTGCAATAGGCAGGGTTTTTGCCGGCCGGATAGCCGAAGGCCAAAAAGTCACTGTAATCAACAAAGACGGCGTTCATACACAGCAAAAGATTATGCACATTCATCAGTTTTACGGCCTCGGCCGGAAGCGGGTTGCAACCGTGCAGGCCGGCGATATATGCGCGATATCAGGGCTGGACCCGATTGAAATCGGCGACACCATCGCCTGCGCCGACAATCCATCACCGCTTGCCGTTATCGCCGTGGATGAGCCGACGATGACTATGACCTTCAGGGTCAACGACGGCCCCTTCGCCAGCAGGGACGGAAAATACGTAACAGGCAGGCAGCTCGGCGAACGGCTCGAAAAAGAGCTTCAGAGCAACGTCGCCCTGCGCGTCGAGCCGGGCGAATCCGCTGAAGAATTCAGCGTCTCCGGCAGGGGACTTATGCACCTCGGAATTCTGCTGGAAAATATGCGGCGGGAAGGTTTTGAGGTTTGCGTCGGCAAACCAAATGTAATCCTAAGAGATGTCGAAGGTATAACTCACGAACCGGTTGAGTTGCTCGCTATAGACTGCCCCCTTGATTGCCAGAGCACCGTGATGAGCTTACTCGGCGAAAGGCGAAGCGAAATAGTCAAAATGGACGCCAAAAGCGGCGCATCCGGCTTCATCCATATGGAATTTCTCATTCCTTCCCGCGGCCTGTTCGGCCTTAACGCCAGAATGTTGAATGCCACTCAGGGCAGGGCCGTTATGCACCATTCCTTTGAAAGATACGAGCCGATGCGCGGCGCCATACCGCAGCGCAAAGCTGGCGTTATGATTGCCACCACCACAGGCCAGGTGACCGCATACGCTCTCGACGCGCTGTATGACCGAGGCCTCTTTTTCGTTGAACCCGGCGAGCAGGTCTATGAAGGACAGGTGGTCGGCGAGCACTGCAAAGAGGATGACATACCCGTAAACGTGACAAGGGCCAAACAGCTTACCAACATCCGCGCCGCCAGCAAGGACGACGCCGCAAAAATCAGGCCTCCCCGAAAAATGGCCCTCGAAGTCGCGATGGAATATATTCAGGAAGACGAGCTTGTCGAGATTTGTCCTAACTCGATTCGGCTACGCAAACGCTTTCTGAAGGAATCCGACCGCCGACGCGAAACCCGCAAATCCGACCGCTGATACAACTTAGGTCGCCTGCTTGCCCTGAGCATTACGAAAGATGAAAACCGGAGGATTTAATGGGCCCGCAAGGATTCGAACCTTGGACCAATGGATTATGAGTCCACTGCTCTACCGCTGAGCTACGAGCCC
>CAYNVP010000004.1:0-32300 GCA_964400665.1 uncultured Pirellulales bacterium
TCTATCCGGTCTGCGGTCTTGTCCCATTTGTCGAAACACTCGTCCCATACGACGAATCCCATCCGGTCGCACAGCTCAAGCAGCTCAGGGGCAGGAGGATTGTGGCTTGTGCGAATGGCGTTTACGCCCATATCCCGCATAATCTCCAATTGGCGTTCCATCGCGCGAGTGTAAAAGGCGGCACCGAGAGGCCCCTGGTCGTGGTGAAGACAAACACCGTGAAGCTGCACGCGCCTGCCGTTGAGATGAAATCCGTCGTTTGCGGTAAACTCGAACGTGCGGATACCAAAGGTGGTTGTGTCGATATCAACGACCCTGTCATCGATGCGAACGATTGTCCGGGCGGTATAAAGTTTCGGGCTTGTAATTTCCCATCGCTGGGGATTTTTGATTGTGAATGACTGGTCTGTCTCGCGTGAGCCGTCTGCCGAAACCGTAGTATTTCTTCCGCCCGTCGCCACCGCCCTACCGTCGGGGTCGAGCAGGACGACTGAAACGCTGATTTTCGATTCTTTATCGAGATGGTTCTCGATATTGGAGCGAACGCGAACCGTCGCGGAATTGTCGGACACTTCGGGAGTGGTTATGTATGTGCCCCAGTGTGCGACGTGCACCGGCTCACAAATATTCATTGTAACTTTTCGGTAAATTCCTGCGCCGGGGTACCATCGTGTGCCGTGTTTGCGCGTGTCAACATAGACCGCAATTATATTGTCTTTGCCGAATTTTACGTATGGGGTAGCATCGACTCTAAACGACATATAGCCATAATCCCACCTCCCTGCCCGCTCGCCGTTTACATAGACCTGCGGAAACGCCATAACACCGTCAAAATCAAAATATACTCGTTTTTCTACGTCTGCCTTATCAATCTTAAAGGTCTTGCGATACCAGCCGACGCCCCACCAGGGCAGTTTCCCTGCGTAGCCGTCTTCTTTCGGATTAAAAGGCCCTGAAATCGCCCAGTCGTGAGGCAAACGCACGGATTGCCAGGCCGCATCGTTATAATCTGCTGATTCTGCCCCTGCACGATTACCTTTGGCAAATTTCCAGTCGCTGTTGAAGTTTATAACCTGCCGTCCAGCGGGAGACGATGCCGGCTGCATTGATAAGCCGGATATCTTCGACTCGGGTTTGCCGGCCGCACGGCATGACGTATTGACTATCAGCAACCCCGCCGCGACTGATAACATAAGAATACTTGTTTTTGCTCTCATTGTTTTCTCCACTATTTACGCGTTTTTAGCTTAAAAAACCAAATCCTATGACCGCTTGGACCATACAATATACACAATACACAGGGTTATAACACAGGGCTTTTTTCCTGTAAATTCCTTTTGTCGCCAATATTTCGACATGCGAATGCTCTCCGTTCATAAGTTCATCTGGGAAAATGGGTTAAAAAAGAAACGGAGAAAACCTTGACTTTTTGCGGCCTGATAACGTATAATAATATAGACCACACTCCTAACCCGTATGCCTGCGGGGCGGTAATCGCACTATTATGCCGACGAGCAGCGTAAAAATTGAGGAGAAAGGGATGAAACGGGTTGCATTTCCTGTAGTAACGGCGGTAATTATCATATTCTGTGTATCAGTCGTTCAGGCCGCCTCCATAAATATAACTTACAACATTGATACCGATGTTAACAGAACGCCAATCAGTCCATACGTTTACGGCGGAAACGGGCAAGCCGGTTCGCATTACACCATACATAGAAGCGGCGGAAACCGCTTAACGGCTTACAACTGGGAAAACAACTACTCAAACGCCGGCGCGGACTGGTGGTGGAATAATGATACCTATCTGCCATGGAACGCGGGCATACCGTGGGAAGATTGGTTAATTCCCGGCATAGTCGTAACCGACTTCCGCGATTCCTGTATTTCGAACAATCAGGACTCAATCGTAACTCTGCAAATGGCCGGTTATGTCTCGGCTGATGATGACGGTTATGTCGATTGCAATACAGAGGCAGCGCCATCGTCAAGGTTCAAGGAGGTTGTTTTTGCCAAAGGCGCTCCTTTCTGCAGTCCGCCCGGCAGTCCCGTCACCACCGATGCCTACGTTTATATGGATGAGTTCGTAAACTTCTTAGTGAGCGAATATGGCTATGCAAACCAGTCCAACGGCGTCAAATTCTACGCCTTGGACAACGAACCGGCCCTTTGGTACCAGGACGACACCTCTCCTCCTATAACACACGCTACACACTGGGAGGTTCATCCTTATAGGCCGACATGCGTTGAGGTTAGAGATAAAGGCATCGCCTTGGCCACGGCCGTAAAAAATGTTGACCCATACGCCCAGATTCTCGGTCCCGTCCTCTATGGATTTGCCGCTTATCTTAGCTTTCAAAGCGCACCTGACTGGGGCAGCGAGGGCAGCGGGTACGACTGGTTCATCACCTACTATTTATACAAGATGAAGCAGGCCGGCATCTCCGCCGGAAAACGGCTATTGGACGTCCTCGACGTTCACTGGTATCCAGAAGCTTATGATGGTCCACCCTTTACCTATAATAATGGTACTAGTAAAAGGATTACAGATAGCTCTGTAAACACCAGGGCAATGTACGAAGCGCGTATGCAGGCGCCGAGAACACTATGGGACACGGATTACGTTGGGACTAACGGTGAAAATAGCTGGATTAATGAGTGGAATAGTAGTTATCTTCCGATTTTGCCCAAGTTAAAAAGTTCCATCAATACCTATTATCCCGATACGAATCTTGCATTCACTGAGTATGACTATGGAGGAAAAGACCACTACTCAGGCGGTATAGCTATCGCCGACGTGTTAGGCATCTTCGGCAAATACGGCGTTTACATAGCAAACTACTGGGGTGAAATCGGCACTTACCTGGATGCCGCATTCAAAATATATAGAAACTACGACGGCTCCGGCTCCTCATTCGGCGATACTGAAGTGTATTCAACAATGTCCAATAAGGTTGACAGCTCCATATACGCATCGGTATTTAACGAATCTGCCTGCGAGCTTCACCTGATAGTCATCAACAAGAATATCGACAATGCAATAAGCGGGACGTTTAATATCAACAGTTCGCGAAACTTTGTTTCAGGCAGGGTCTGGAAATTCAGCAATACAAGCTCAAGCATTACAGAAACCACGTCAATAAGCAGTATCACAGACAATTCATTCACATACACCATCCCCAAGACGACCGTCTGCCATATTGTTCTGCAGGCCGACCCGCCGATATGGGATTTATTCGGCGGTGACTGTCACGTGAATATCTACGACCTTGATGTCTTTGTCGACGACTGGCTCGATGATGTGGATTTCCTGGATTTCGAAGACTTCGCGTCATTCGGCCTGGAGTGGGGTCTGTAAATATACAATTGGCATAACAACAAAACGCAACTTTAGTAATAGCAAGGAGTTAAGACCTTTGAACTTTCGCTTTGTGTATTACAACGCAATTCGATATTTACTTCTAACATCTTGAAAACAAAGAAGTTATGTAAAAACATAATCATAGAAAAAGACACAGGACAGTAAAAAACTTCGAAGGAATGGAGAAAAAGCTTGATTTTTCGGGACTGGCTTGATATGCTGATAGTGGATAACGGCTTAGCGGTGGAGCTAAGCATACATAGATTGTATAAGTATTTTTTAGAAACCTTAGGGTGATAAGGAGGTAAGAATAATGTATAGGAAAAGTATATCCATTATAGTTTCTGTGTGTTTGTTGGCTCTGAGCAACTATGCTCTTGCCTCGAACTGGAATGGCGGCGGAACAGCTCACGACTGGTTTGACGCTGGCAACTGGAATGAAGGCTTAGGACCCGTGCCCGACTTCAACAACGGAGAAGAAGCGAACATCGAGGCCAAGTCGCCAATGCCGTGGATACCTTCGGCTCCCGGCGAACCCTGCGACGTCAACTGTAATGTGCTGAATATAAACCCGTGGATGTGGGAATATGGCCCGGAGGACTGCAACTTTGTAATAAATGACGGTCGCTTTGACACCAATTGTGTCTCGCTCGGCGGCAGATCGTTGCAATATGCCCAGCCGGGCTGGACTGATACTCCGGCCGTTCTCTATATGAACGGCGGCTTACTCGCCATTGACGAAACCAACAGCATCCCGATGTATGAGGATGAGGATAATCCTCCAATGCCCGGCTACGGCGGAAGGGGCTTATGGATTGGCGGAGGCAGCAGCTCTTGGATGGCCAACTGGGGCAACGTGATAGTAAATAGCGGAACAATAACGACTCCGAGAATCGCGATATACAACGGTGATATAACCCTCAACGGCGGATTAGTGTATGACACCTGCGACTCGCCTACACAGTTTGTCATCCGTACTGGGTGGGCAAGGAACAAGATTTATATCAACGGCGGAACGCTCGGATTAGCCGGCAACAGGGTTAGTGAGCTTAATAATTATATTAATGCTCAGCGGATTGTCTCTCCTCGCGGCGTTTTGGTTGGTCCGACCTACACAGCAGGCAAAACAACACTCACAGCGGATGTCAACCTCGGAAAAGCATGGCAGCCGTCACCGGCACACTTAGATATAGACGTCCACTACCATCCCACAGGAGGCGTGAACCTTAGCTGGAGGCCGGGCGACTGGATTGGCGAACCCAATATCAATGAACCCAATAACGGTCACTATGTGTTCCTCGGGACGAGCCAAGCTGACGTTACCAATGCCGGCGTCGGTCCAGCCGGGACCGCCTCGGCTGTCTATAAAGGCCATGTAGCTAATCCAAGCGATGTCAACAATGACCCCAATATCGATATCCCAGAAGCGAATTTTGTTGAGAGAAAAGACTACTACTGGAGAGTTGATGAGGTCAACGACCCCTGCAACCATAAGGGTTTAATATGGCGGTTTAAAACCGTAGGCAGCAAGGCATCCAACCCATCGCCTGCGGATGTAGTCGGCGGCTTAAAGATGCCGTTGCAATTAACCTGGACGGCCGGCGACTGGTCGCCAACTACGCACTGGGTCTATTTTGGCACGAGCTCCGCCGATGTTGGCGGGGCAGTGCAATCAGACGACAAACCGGTGTACAGAGGTACTGTAAGCAGTCCTGTTTACGCGCTGAGCAAGTTACTGGAAGCGCCGGGTTACACCTTGGCCCCGGATACCATCTACTACTGGAGAGTTGATGAAGCGGACTCAAAGGGAAGGCAACCCGGTGAAACAGGGTGTTCCGGGCTCGGCGGCACGTGGTCCTTTAACACGGGCTCTTCCGTCAGCGTTGATGACTTCCAGGAATATGAAACCACCACAGACCTGAACAGCGTTTGGCTGGAAGATGTGCCTGTTGGTGCTTGCAATAAGTATGGAACTGGTACACTTGCGCTGATACGAGAAGGACAATCCGGCAAATATATGCGATTCACCTACAAAAAAGGTGCCGACACCGCAGCGGGCGAGTACAATTTTTCAGAGGTGGATCGCGCGTACAGCGGGAACGTTAACTTTACCGGCGGCGGCGTGCTGGACTCAGCACCCAGGCTGCTTGAACTCGCATATCGCGGGGCTGCAACGAACAGCGTTGATCCGACCTATGACAGGATGTACGTGGTGGTCGAAGATTCCAGCGACAACGTCAGCATTTCCCAGAATCCCGATGCCAACGCACAACTGGCCGCTGACTGGGAAAAGTGGGCTATTTCATACGACCAATTAGTAGCGAATAGTGCGCCTGCGACCGTGGACATGAGCTACGTCACCGACCTGTATTTAGGATTTGGCGTCAGATGCCGGAGTCTCGCGGTTCCCGGCGGCGACGGCAACGTGATGTTCGACGACTTCAGGGTTCTCAGCAGCACGTGCGTGCCGAAAGAAGGGCCTGCTGCCGACTTAGACGGGAACTGCGTTGTTAACGTCTCTGACCTGGACGCTCTTGCGAGCTTCTGGCTCGCCCAGGACGAAGATTTCAACTTTCTTCCAAATATAACGTCGCCCAATACACCGGTTCTTTGGTACAAATTTGATGAAACCATCGGATCGACATGTGCTGATTCAGGTAAAACAGGCACCTATATAGGCACTGTCCAAAGATACATTCCCATGAACTGGAACTCTTCTGGTCATAACGGCGGTTGTTTATACATTCCTCCGATAGGACCCTTCCCTACAACCAATCAGAGTTACGTCTCGGCTGATCCATGTTCGCTGGGCTTCATGTCTGACACCAACCATCCGGGACCTGGCGGCGGCGGCGTAAGCTTCACAATGTGGGCTAACGCGAGCCTGGTAGGAGATTTCCTCGTTCAATGGCCCGGGATTTTCGGCATCTGGAACGCGGCCTCTACAGTAGAAACCGTGGAAGTTCCTTGCCCGGTAAATCTCGGGGGTGGTGAGGGACAAGTCGGCTTCTTCAAGAGGACCCCCTCCGCAACCGCAAGTACATACCTGCCATTGCTGAACTTTGGTGGCCGCTGGAACCACTGGGCTTTCATCAAGGAACCCTACAAGTTGTTGATTTATTGTAACGGTAATTTGGTTGCGCATACAGACGCGAATGGTCTACCCGGCGACCCGAATGTAAATGTCTATGGACCGCTGTTCTCAATGCCGGTGGGACAATTCCGAATCGGCACACGCGGCGACAACTGGGCCATGTGGTCCGGCAAAATCGACGACTTCAAGGTTTTTGACTATGCTCTGTCAGATGAGGAAGTAGCTTACATAGCAACCGACGGCACAGGCCTACTCCACCTTGAGCTAACTGCTAAAGCCAATCTCAAGCACGACGAGCCGATTGATATAGTTAACTTCGGCGACCTGTCCAAGATGTGCGATGAGTGGCTGACCGAGAAACTCTGGCCACCAGACTAGTATGGTCGATAGTTTACGGTAAGTAGTAGTAACATTTTCCGGGGCCTGCAGCGCTGAAAGGCGAAGCAGGCCCCGGTTGTTTTTTGACAGGGCAACGCTCAGCCATGAGTGCCTTGTAAATGTTTGTCAAAGCAGCAGCGTCAGGGTATTATAGGAGGAATGCAGAAAAAATTATCGAGACGTGGTTTTCTACAGAAAAACATCGCTGCCGGGGCAGCTTTTGCGGCAACAAAGGTTATCCCGTGTTCGGTACTCTGCGAAACAGCGCCGAGCAACCGTATCGCTATAGGCATCATCGGTACGGGCGGTCAGGGCATACTTAATCTCAAGGCCTTTTTACATAAGCCCCGAACCAGGGTGCCGGCTGTATGCGACGTTGACTATGAGCATCGCGAAAAGGCAAGAAAGATGGCACGTCTCTCTGCGGATTCATCGTATAACGACTTTCGCGAGCTGCTGGCACGCACGGACATTGATGCGGTAGTAGTGAACACGCCTGACCATTGGCACGCCTTGATTTCAATGGCAGCCATAAAAGCAGGCAAGGATGTTTACTGCGAAAAACCGCTTGCCTATAACGTCGCCGAGGGCAGGGCTTTGTGCGATGCGGTGAAACGATACGGTCGTGTCCTTCAGACCGGCTCACATCAGCGCTCGGATAATAACTTTCGGCTCGCCTGCGAGCTTGTGCGCAACGGTCGAATCGGCAAACTGCACACTATACGAGTAGAAATCCCTGAAAACAGCCAGCCAAATCCTCTAACGTGGAAAGTTACCCGGCCGCCGGAAGGGCTTGATTATGACCTTTGGCTTGGGCCGGCACCTTTCAGGTCGTATATCGAACAGGGATGTCATTATAAATGGCATTTTTTGTATGACTATGGAGGGGGACAATTAACAAACTGGGGCGCGCATATGCTGGATATCGCACAATGGGGCAATGGAGCGGATTCGACCGGACCTGTCGAGGTTCACGGGACAGGTGAGTTTCCCAAAGGGGGCCTTTTTGAAACTCCGCTTCGATACGAAATAGAGTACATCTATTCAAACGGCGTTCGACTGCTGTGCACGACCCGCAAACCCGATGGACCGGAGACACACGTTCACTTCGAAGGCAGCGACGGCTGGATTTTTGTCAGCAGGGACAGGTTTTTTTCGAATCCTTCTTCGCTTGTTCAGTCAAGAATGGGCCCCAATGACATTCACCTTTATCGCAGCATCGACCACCAGCAGGACTTTCTTGATTGTGTTCGGCTGCGGAGAAAGCCGGTTGCGGACGCTGAAACGGGTCATCGTTCCGCCACGGTTTGTCATATCGGCAATATCGCGGTCCGGCTTGGACGCAAGCTGCAATGGAATCCGTCAAAAGAGTGCTTTATAGAAGATGACGAAGCAAATAAAATGTTGTCTCGGCCGATGCGGCCCCCGTGGCGAGTGTAAATATGGCAGCAGAACCATCCTGCCTGCCCCTGCACATTTTTTAGCAGAGAGCCTTGTATTCACTCGTCTCGGCGAAGCGCCGGGCCGTAGCCGGACGGGCTGGAAGCCCCCGCCATTTGATAAGGAGTTATGATGACAGAGAAGCAATGGGCGGCATTACTTAAAGTAATAAACGGCGAAGTCAACAAGTTCCTGCCGGTCGGCTTCATCATAGACAGCCCCTGGCTGCCGGGCTGGGCAGGTATGTCGGTAATGGACTATTTTACCAGCGAACAGATGTGGCTTGAGGCCAATCTAAAGGCCATCAGAACATTTCCGCAGGTGACTTTTTTGCCGGGCTTCTGGTCTGAGTTTGGTATGTGCACCGAGCCGTCGGCGTTCGGCTCGAAATGCTCCTGGCAGACAAACGAATTGCCGTTTGCACATCGGGTTATCGCGGGACTTGAAAAGGTCGATTCTATAGGGAGGCCCGACCCTTCAAAAGATGGTCTGCCTCCGTTTGTTTTGAACCGTCTGAAACACACGCAAAGCCAAATCGAGCAGGAGGGGCACGCCATAAGATTTGCCGTTTCCCGCGGGCCGCTTAATATCGCCTCGTTTCTTATCGGCACGACCGAGTTTCTTATGGGTGTTCGTGCCAATCCCGATGAGACCGGCCGGCTTCTTGATACGATTACGGATTTCATTATTGACTGGCTGAGTCTTCAGATGGAAACATTCCCGACCATCGGCGGCATCTTCATACTGGATGATATCGTCGGCTTTCTCGGTGAACAGGACTTTGTCAAATTTGCCAAGCCGCGGCTGCAGAAAATTTTCACCTGCCGGGACGTGAAGGTTCGATTCTTCCACAATGATGCGCCCGGTCTTGTATGTTCGCCTCATCTGGCTGATATCGGGGTAAATCTCTTCAATTTCAGCAGCGACCACGGTTTGGCACAAATGAGGAAACTATCCGGGGATAGTGTTACGTTGATGGGCAATATCCCGGCGAGAGACGTTTTGGCTGCGGGCACACCGGCGCAGGTGAAAGAGGCGGTTGAGGCGATGATGAAAGGTCTGCAAGGCCGCAGCCGGATAATCGCGTCCTGCGGCGGAGGCATGCCCCCGGATGTACCAACAGAAAATATCAATGCGTTTATTGAAACTGTGTATAAGTAGTGACAATGGAAATGACTTATAAACACGGGAAGGAGCGGGTAAATGGCGCTGTTATTAGGATATGACGTCGGAAGTTCTTCAATAAAGGCAACACTTCTGGATGCTCAGACAGGCAGGGTGGTCGGCTCGGCGACCTCGCCTGAAAGGGAACTGGAAATCATAGCAAAAAAGAGCGGCTGGGCGGAGCAGCATCCGCAGACCTGGTGGGAAAACGTAATAGCCGCAACACAGAAGATAAAGGCAAAGACAGATTTTGCCGCCAGCGACGTTAAGGCGATTGGAATCTCATACCAGATGCACGGATTAGTCATTATAGACAGGAAGCAGAAGGTGCTGCGTCCGGCGATAATCTGGTGCGACAGCAGAGCGGTCGAAATCGGGCGTAAGGCCCTTAAAGGAATCGGCGAACGAAAATGCCTCTCCCATCTGCTGAACTCACCGGGCAACTTCACGGCCTCGAAGCTCAAATGGGTCAAGGATAACGAGCCGAAAATCTTCTCCAAAATCTACAAGATGATGCTTCCCGGCGATTACATCGCAATGAAGATGACCGGCGAAATCAGGACAACGCCTTCGGGCCTTTCGGAAGGAATAATGTGGGACTTCAAAGAACAGGGGCTGGCGGAGCTTGTCCTCGGGCGTTATGGAATATCACAGAACTATATTGGCGAGGTTGTCCCGACATTTTCGGTGCAAGGAAATATCACTAAAGAGGCGGCAAATGCACTGGGGCTGAAGGCGGGCACTATCGTTTCATACAGGGCCGGCGACCAGCCGAACAATGCACTATCTTTGAAGGTCCTTAATCCCGGCGAGATAGCGGCCACTGCCGGCACCTCGGGCGTGGTTTACGGCATTACGGACAAAGCGAAATACGACACCAAATCAAGGGTCAACACGTTCGTCCACGTCAATCACGCTGCGAACAAGCCCAGGTACGGCGTGCTGCTGTGCCTTAACGGCACCGGTATTCTCAATAGCTGGCTCAAGCACAATACAGGCAAGATGGATTACAACGAGATGAACGAGCTGGCAGCCAAAGCGCCCGTTGGTTCAGATGGTCTTGTAGTTCTTCCTTACGGCAACGGCGCGGAACGAACTCTGGAGAATCAGGATATCGGCGCCTCGATTCACGGTTTGAATTTCAATATCCATAACAAGTCGCACCTGCTCAGAGCCTCTCAGGAAGGCATCGTATTTGCGCTTAATTTCGGTCTTGAGATAATGCGAAACGTCGGCGTCGGAGTAAAAACCATTCGGGCCGGCTGTGCGAATATGTTCTTAAGCCCGCTTTTTGCGCAGGTTTTTGCGACGGTTACAAAGTCGGTCGTGGAGCTTTATAATACAGATGGCTCGCAGGGAGCCGCCAGAGGCGCAGGTATTGGCGCGGGAATCTACAGAGACATAAAAGACGCGTTCGTTGGCCTGGCTCCCGTAAGAACGATTGAGCCGAACAGTAAGTTAACAAAGGCCTGCCAGGAAGCGTATAAGACGTGGAAAAGTATTCTGAAGCATCAGTTGTCTGCTTAAACAGGATTTCTAATTCTCTGCTTTCGAACCAATCGCAAAACAATCGCCATAAAGAAGCCGCCTGATTGGCGGCTTCTTTATGGCAACGAGGCCGAAGGGGCTCTTGAACCCGTCGCTCGCTTTCGTTCGCTCCCCATAGTGGCCTTGCCCCTCTGGCGGCAGGCAATGGTTTTGGGCGGGTTGCAGACCGATATCCCCTTATATTTCGTGTTCTTATATATCTTCGGCTTAGCCGTGTTTTTGGGACTATTTTGCGAAAATCAGGCATTAGAATCGTAAATTGACCACATATTAATTACAGCATCGGCGTGATTATTCCGATAAAAACTTAACATCGAGAAACATTTATACGTCGGAGTTGAAAACAAATGATTGAATGTCCCACTTGCGGCTGTAATAACACAGAGCAGGCCCAGCGATGCGAAAAATGCGCATCTCCGCTTTCGGGGAGCGACCTTCGATGCGGATTATATACCTACGGCGGTACGAGCAACGGCCAAGTTCTGCAGATGCGTTATATCATTACTCGCGAGCTCAGTTCTGATTTTACCGGGGTTAAATATCTTGCTGAAGACGCGGAAGAGAAAAAAGACGTAATTATCTGGGCATTGCCAACCATTGTCGCTGCTGATGAAGATAAAATAAAATCCCTCTCTGAACTATGCGACAGCTTAAATAAATTAACTGATGAACATATATTAAATGTTTCCGGCGTTTACTCGAAACGGAACGCCAGATACATTGTTGTTGAGTACTTCGATGGGTGTTCACTGGAGGAAAAGGTCGCATCCGAAGGCCCATTAAATTTAGAACAGGTGCTTGAGATATTTAGTCCAATCGCCAAGAGTCTTGACCTTGCGCATAAACAGGGATTTATTCATGGCGATATCTGTCCCGCTAATGTTTTGATAAACTCAAAAGGCGTTATAAAGCTTGCGTATTTTGCGATTGGCAAAGAAATAAAAGAGATGCTTTCGAGGATTTCACCGGAGGGAAAAACAGAGCCATCTCTTTATACGGCACCAGAACAATTGGGAAATGCAGCTTGTTCTGCACAGAGTGATATATATTCACTGGCGTCTTGTATCCACCAAAGTTTATGCGAGGAGCCTTTCAGGCGACAATCCCAGGAGCTTGAACAAGAGCCCGGGCAATTACCTCAGTTGAGCGAGAAACAGAATAAAGTTTTGCTAAGGTCTCTTTCTGTCAATCCTCAGGACAGGCACAGCAGTGCGGTTGAATTGTTGACAGAACTTCGCGATAGCGCTACCGAAAAAGAACTGACTGAGCCCGAGCAAATCAGCTATGAAAAATCATTGGCTGATTTAAAGCAAAAAGCTCAAGAACAGAACAGGGAAAATGAAGAGGCCATAAAAAAACTGATAGCTGATGCTGAAAAGGAAAAACAACAACATTCAGAGATATTGAGTCAGGCACAGACACAAGCCAGGGAACAAGCGGAGCAACAGCGGGCTGACTATGAGGAAAGAACAGAGCAGCTTAAAGCGAAGATTGCAGAGACAGAAGCGGAACTTACCGCTGTTGTGAGTGAAGCAAATCGGAAGACTGAGGCGTTGGCTGCGGAAAAGGAAAAAGCATTACAGCGGAGCAGGGAACGTGAAGAAACCATAAAAAAGCTGACAGCTGATGCTGAAAAGGAAAAACAACAACATGCGGAAATATTGAGGCAAGCTCGGACACAAGCCAGGGAGCAAGCGGAGCAACAGCAGGCTGATTATGAGGAAAGAACAGAGCAGCTTAAAGCGAAGATTGCGGAGACAGAAGCGAAACTTGCTGCTGCTTTGAGTGAGACCGGGGCACTGGCTGCGGAAAGGGAAAGGCTATTACAGCAAAGCAGGGAGCATGAAGGAGCTTTAGAGGAGGTCGGGGCTGAGGCTAAGCGGAAGCAACAGAAATCTGCTAAGCAGCTGAACCAGGCACAGTGGGAGAGCGAGGCACAAGCTGAAGAAATAAAGCAAATCAAGATAGAAGCAGCAAAAACTGCATCAAGGTTTAAAACCAAGTTAAAGTTTTTTGCTTTGATTTCAATCGCTATACTTTGCATAGTAACAGGTTATTTATATATACAGCAAAATGAAAATCCTTTCAAACAATTGATAGCCTCTCGTTCTTCTCAAAAACAGGGTGTATATGAAACATCGATCGTAACGGATTCAATAGTCGAAAGTGGCGTAGTGAAACAAAGACAAACGGAAAACGAGATGGAGAGAACTGTCCCGGAGCAGACATTTTCAGAGTTAACCGAAGAAGCAGCGGGGCTGGAAGTTAACAATCAACAGGAAAAAGCTATCGAGTTACCTGCCGAGGCTTTGAGTTACAACGACAACGCGGAGGTGAGCGAGGAACTTGAAGCGGCCAATGAAAAACAAAGGACTTTAGCACAGATAAAACAAATAGCAATCGAATTGCAGGGGTGGTTGGAATCGGCAACTGATTTTGAGTAGCGAGGGTAGTTTTTAACTGCGGCGAAGTTGTATCTTAAGGCGGCGCAATGGGTTACAAAAGCTGCTCTGCCCCTCTGGCGGCAGCTTCGCTGCCTGTCACCCCGACGGCCTGGGGGAGCTTCTCTCCCAAACCTCCTCTGGTTCGAGCCCTGTTGCTGTCACAAAGCAGCTTAAATGAAAAAAGCCACCAAAAAGAGTGGCTTTTCATAAACGAGGCCGAAGGGGCTCGAACCCTCAACCTTCGGATCGACAGTCCGATGGTATAAAATCGTTAGTCGTTTTAAACAAAGAACTTATAATTTAACAATCCCCCTGCTTGCAAACCAGCTTAAAAAAAATCCAAAAAAAGAAGAGAATCGTCAAATATGTAAAATTATCTAAAAACATATGCGTTTTGGTAGACAAACACGGAATGCATCGCGGGAATGCTGGGATTTTCTGACCTAGAAACTAATAATTTGCAGGTTGGTGAGAATGGCGATGAATCTTTTATAGTGCGACATGCCTGTTTGACTTGCGAATCCGGTGGCGATACTGGTCAATGATAACGGCCGCGATGATAACACACCCGGTGATAAGCCGTTTGGTCGATTCCTGTGCGCCTATCTGGGCAAGTCCTGTTCCCAGGACTGCAATAATAAGCACGCCAAAGAACGAGCTTATCACAGAGCCGCGACCGCCCATTAAGCTTGTTCCGCCGATAACCACTGCCGCGATTGCCTGTAGCTCCAGACCAGAGCCGGCATTCGGGCTTGCGGATGACATTCGAGCCGTTTGTATGACTGCCGCTATGGAAGTCAGAAAGCCGCACAGAACAAAGACCAAAAGTTTAATCGGACGAGGGTCGATTCCTGACATCCGAACTGCCTCTTCATTTGTGCCAATGGCTATCATGTAGCGTCCAAAAACAGTTCGCGATAATACGAGCTGCCCAATCACTACAATAAGAACTGCAAGAATAAACGGCAGTGAAAGCCCCAAAATCGAAGTGTCCGTGATTATTTCAAGGGGGCCGCCGATATATATCGTTCGCGAATTGGTCACCAGATATGCGGCTCCTCGTGCGATTTCAAGCATCCCAAGCGTAACAATAAAAGAGGGAAGATTCCAGCGGATGGTTATAAAGCCGTTGGTAATGCCGCATAGAATACCCACAAAGAGGCAGACGCAGATTGCGACCGGCAGAGGCAGATTAAATTCGACCAGAAAAATGCCCAGCACAGAACCGGCCAAGGCCAGCACCGAACCTACCGATAAGTCGATACCAGCGATTATTAAAACGAAGGTCATACCAACAGCGACGATTGTTATATCCGGTATCTGGTTGGCAATTGTTCTGAAGGTCATGAGGGTAAAGAAATTATTGGCAGAGAGACCGAATATGATTAACAGCGCCACCAGGGCGAAAAACAAGCCGAGATAATCAGTGACAAAAGCCCGAACATCGACTGCTTTTTTGTTTTCTGTCTTTAGCATGAACCTGTTATGCCCCCTGCCGGTTTGTTTATGTATCCGCTGAATGCGGCAGACATAATTTTTTCCTGGCTCCACTCACCTCGGCCGTATATTGCCGCGATACGGCCTGCCGATATTACCATGATGCGGTCGCAAACAACCATGAGTTCCATAAGGTCGGATGAGATAACTATAACCGCCTTTCCTTTTTCCGCAAGGTCTGCGAGCAATTGATATATCTCGAATTTGGCGCCGACATCAATCCCCCGAGTAGGTTCGTCAAAGCAAAAGATATCAGCGTCCCTGTGTATCCATTTCGCGATGACCACCTTCTGCTGGTTACCTCCGCTTAATTCTCCTGCTATTTGTTCGCTGGATGAGCAGCGTATTGACAGGGCATCAGCGAACTTGTCGGCTATGTTTTTTTCTTTGGATATGTTTATCCAGCCAAAGTGACTGACGCTTGATAATCGTGTCACTGAAATATTTACCCGGACAGGCAGCCGAAGAAGGAGTCCCTGCTCCTTACGGTCTTCAGGAAGAAGCGCAATTCCACTGCGCACAGCATCTTTGGGCCTGCGGATTTTAAGCGGCTTTTTTGATTCTCCAAGATATGTCTCGCCGCTATCGCAACTATCGGCGCCAAACAAAGCTCGGACCATTTCCGTGCGGCCGGAGCCCATCAGGCCCGCAACACCAAGAATCTCGCCCCTACGAACTTCAAAAGTTATAGCTCTTATCTTATCTCCCCTTGTGAGGCCGGTAACTCTAAGAGCTGCCTTTCCGGTTGTCGCCGCATGTCGCAGTTGCTGGTGTTCAATATCGCGGCCGATCATCATACGGATAATGTCGTCAACGCTCAAACCCTTTGTAGGATGTGTTGCGATTATTTTGCCGTCTCTAAGCACCGTGACCCGGTCGGTTATGCGTACAACCTCTTCGATACGATGCGAAATGTAAATAATTCCTACTCCATCGGCCCTTAGTTTTCTAATTTGGGTAAAAAGAAGTTCTGTTTCGGTGTCTGTCAAAGACGCGGTCGGCTCATCTATAATCAATATCCGGCACCGCTGAGAAAGCCCTGCAGCTATTTCAACAAGCTGCTGTTGCCCCGTGCCTAAAAATCTAACCAATGTGGCAGAGTTAATATCTCCGAGACCTACTTGCATCATGACTTCCTGTGCCAAGCGATTGAGTTTCTCATAGTCGATTATTCCATACTTGTTGGGGAGCTTGTTTAGCAGGATATTTTCAGCAATTGTTAGATTGCCAATCAAATGTAATTCCTGCATTATCATACGAATGCCGGATGATTCCGCGTCCGTTCTGCTGTTCGGACGGTAGGATTTCCCGCAAAAGTGCATCTCGCCCGAGTCCGGAATTTCAGCGCCGGCTATAATGCGTGCAAGCGTGCTCTTGCCGGCGCCATTTTCACCGACAAGGGCGTGGACTTCACCCTCTTTCAAGTCGAATTTGACTTCTGCAAGTGCCTTTACGCCCGGAAAGGACTTGCTAATTGCGCAGGCCGTGAAAAGTAGTTCGCTCGCTGTGTCTGTCATTTGAGATTTTCAGCCGTAATAAGGTCGACCGGGGTTTCTTTATCTGTCGGGACAGTTTTTTCTTTAAGCATCTCAAGTGCATACTCGATTCCGTATAAAGCGAGCTTATCAGCATGCTGGTCAACTGTGCAAAGAATTTTCCCTTCCTTAAGCAATTTTTGGACGGCGAGGATATTATCAAAACCGACAACAAGGATATCATCCGACTTGCCGGCCGCCTTAATCGCCGATACGGCGCCGAGCGCCATACTGTCATTAGCACATAGCATACCCTTTAGGTCGGCATGTTCGGTAACTAATGCCGACACTAACTGATTGGCCTTGTCCATTTCCCAATAGGCGGTTTGAGAGCTGACGATATTTATTCCCGCTGCCTTTATAGCATCCTCAAATCCGAGTTTACGCTGAATTCCATTGAACGCATTGGGCGCACCTTCAATTATTACTACTTTGTCCCCTTGCTTCAGTTTGTTTGCCAAGTAGTCGCCGGCAAGTTTCGCCCCCTTGCGATTATCCGGCCCCACAAAAGGAATTTTAACGTTTTTCTCATGGAGAACATCTCTGTCAAACTTGTTGTCGATATTGACGACTATAATCCCGCTATCCATTGCCTTTTTGCATACAGGCACCAGTGCCTTAGAGTCGGCTGGAGCAATGACTATGGCGTTCGCCCCCTGTGCAATCATCAACTCAACGAGGTCGATTTGTTTGGCCACGTCCTGTTCGTCTTTAATACCTACCACTATTAAATCGTAGTCCGCTGAGTGTTCCTTATGATGCGCTTGTGCACCTTCCTCCATCGTCTTGAAAAACTCGTTAGCCAGAGATTTCATAACAAGGGCAACCCTCGGTTTGCCAGAGGTTCGCTGCTTACATCCGCATACTGACACGGATGTTACCGCGACACATAATATAAGGATTGTTTTTCTCATTCTTTCATCTTTCCTCATCATTTCTGTTTTTCATTTTTATGAATTTCTCAACCTCTTTCATATTCGGCATAGATGATTGTGCTCCCATTTTAGTAACAGACAGGGCTGCCACATCGTTTGCAAACAAAGCTGCCTCTAAAAGTGTCCGGCCCTGGGCGATACATAACGCAAAACCTCCGACAAAAGCATCGCCCGCTGCCGTGGAATCTACTGCTTTAACTTTTTTAGCGGGGAAGAAGTTATTTATTTCGTTGTTGACTATAAAGAAGCCTTGTGCGCCCATTGTTATGATAACTGTTTTTACCCCGCGAGCTAACAGGCTCCTTGCTGCCTTATCAGCGGTCTTTGCGTCCGTGACTTCCACGTCGGTAAGAATTTTAGCTTCCGTCTCGTTTGGTTTTATAACATCCGTCATTTCGAGAAGTTTCGGCTTTAGTTTTTGGGCCGGGGCAGGGTCTAAAATGAAAGGTATCTTGAACTTATTAGCTAATCTGGCGGCGAACTCGACGGTTTCCATAGGAATTTCAAGTTGGGCGACCAAAGCACCACACGAAGCAATATCTTGTTCGGCCCTTTTGACATCCTGCGGCGACAGCATATGATTAGTACCCGGAGCTACCACAATTGTGTTGTTGCCCTCTTTGTCGACAGCAATCGAAGCTACCCCAGACAATGCTTTTTTTGTTCGAGTAACATACTTTGTATTCACGCCCTCTTTTTTGAAATTGGCGAAAGATTGTGCCCCGAATATATCGTCACCCAATTTAGCTATAAAACATACTTCCGCCCCGAGCTTGGCGGCTGCTACTGCCTGATTTGCTCCCTTACCGCCGGGAACCATCAGGAATTCACCGCCTAAAATTGTTTCTCCCGGTAAAGGTAATCGCTGTGATTTCACTACCAGGTCTATATTTGAACTGCCGACAACGCAAATTTTGGGGTTGTTCGTTTTCATTTTTTTGCTGTAGAACCTTTGATTAGCGTACCTGCTGAAACGCTGTTCCGATTTCATACTGATTACTTATACGAAATTGCCTCTTGCTTGTCAAAAATTCAAAATGAGATTCGTGGGATGGGAAGGGAACCCGCCATAGGCGGATAAACATCGTATTCCCTGATAAGGATAAAAAAGCCTATTTGGAATATATGGACCGTGGCACATAACACAAAGCTTAATCTAACCTGCAAAGATCATATTATCAGGTAGTACTATCACTGTTCGGTCGAAGGAATCAATCAGCCCTGGCAGGTGAAGTTCAAAAGGCGCTCCAAACGTTACACCACCCGCTGGGACGAACTGCCTGTTGTCGACAGTCCCCTTCTCGGCTTATATGTGCTTATTTAAAAGGGGTTATGGAGCGTTTTTTGGCCAAAAACGAGGTTTACAAGTGGTTAAAAAGTCGCTGAGAAAATGATTTACAAGCCACCATCATGTGATGACTGACCTATTCAGTGACCCACTTTTAGGCTTCATTTTATTGCACCAACGACTCAAGAACAACCTGTAAACTCACATAGAATTTTAATCTCTGCGATACTGAGTGCTTTCTAAAATATAACTGCATCGCCAATGAGACCGAATGATTCTTTATCTGAGCTATTAACACAAACCAGCAATAGGATATAAATGCAGTTTAGTTCGTGTATGTGTAATTCCGCAGTAGAATGTCGGCTTCCCAAGCCGAATGTCGTGGGTTCGAATCCCATTGTCCGCTTCTTCTTTTTTATTAGGGGCTTCAAAGAATTTTAGGAAGCGACGTCTGACATGTCGTGATACCGCAACATATTGAGGCGTGAATTACTCTTCTGGGTTTTTACTGTTTTATTAAATCCTCGATAGTCTGTCAGGCACCTTCTAAAAATCATCCTCGTGCTTTACATCATACTGCTTGTTATTCGAAAAGTGCTTATTAAACCTCGACACAATACGATTGAAATAAATGGCATATAGATGAGATTCATTGTAAAATCACGGTACGCTCTTTAAAAGAAAGGGGTATAAATGGACAGATACGTTTGTATACATGGACATTTTTATCAGCCGCCTCGGGAAAATCCCTGGCTGGAAGACGTGGAACTACAAGAGTCGGCTTATCCTTTCCACGACTGGAACAGGAGAATAACCGAGGAATGCTACAGACAGAATGGGGCATCAAGAATACTCGGCTCGGACAAAAAAATCATCGATATAGTCAATAACTACTCAAGCATCAGCTTTAATTTTGGGCCCACTTTACTATACTGGCTGGAGTCACATACACCCGAGGTGTATGAAAAAATCATCGAAGCTGATAGTGAAAGCAAAAAACTGTTCTCCGGACATGGTTCGGCCTTGGCCCAGGTTTATAATCACATAATTATGCCTTTGGCGAATTCTCGAGACAAACAAACACAGGTAATCTGGGGAATAAAGGACTTTGAGCGTCGTTTCAAAAGAAAACCAGAAGGTATGTGGCTGTCCGAGACTGCTGTGGACACAGAAACGCTGGAGATTCTGGCTGAGCATGGGATAAAGTTCACAATCCTGGCACCGCGCCAGGCCAGACGTTTTCGCAAGACAGGAAGCAAGAAGTGGACCGATGCTAAAGAAGACAGCTTGTGCACCACTATGCCGTATGTTTGCAATCTCCCTTCGGGCAAGAGCATAAATCTGTTTTTCTATGACGGCAAAGTGGCACATGACGTTGCATACGGGGGATTGCTGCACAGCGGAGAGAATTTTGCGGCTCGGCTGATAGAATCCTTCAATGATAATGACAGCCCTGCCCGTCTCTCACACATCGCCACCGATGGCGAATCATTTGGGCACCATCACCGGCACGGCGATATGGCTTTGGCCTATTGCCTGTATCACATAAGGACCAATGGTTCTGCCGAAGTTACCATTTATGCTGAATACCTCGATAAGTATCCGCCTACGCACGAGGTGCAAATCCATGAAAACAGTTCCTGGAGTTGTGTGCACGGAGTCGAAAGATGGAGAAGTAATTGTGGATGTTGTGCGAACCAGTCTTTGTCGGGCAAACAACAATGGAGAGAGCCTTTGAGAAAAGCTCTGGACTGGCTTCGGGATAAAATATCAGAAACTTTTGAACAAAACTTATCAAAATATTGCCAAGACCCATGGGGGACAAGAAACGCATATATAGACATAATAAATGATAGAACCAGTGAGAACGTGAATAATTTCATTAATAAGGCCGCAGGCAGGGAGTTGCCCTGCGAAGACAAAAGCACTTTTTTGAAGCTAATGGAAATGCAGCGAATGGCTATGCTTATGTATACGAGCTGCGGATGGTTTTTTGATAATATTTCAGGCATAGAGACAGTGCAGGTGATGCAATACGCTTCTCGTGCGATACAACTGCATCAGGAAATAACAAAAACAGATTTACATGGTGGGTTTGAAGCCATACTCAAAGAAGCGCCCGCCAATGTTGCTAGTCTTAAGAATGGGCAGGACGTTTTTGAAGCATATGTTAAACCGGCAAGAATCGACCTCTACAGGGTCGGTGCCAATTTTGCTTTGAGTTCCATCTTCGCCGAATCACCCGACCAGGAACAGGAGATATACTCCTATACGGCTACGATGGCTGATTATGAAACGGCCAAGGCCGGCGCTCAAATACTGGCCACGGGCAAGGCCCTTATCCAGTCAAATGTTGTTCAGGAGATGCAGCAAGTTGACTTTGCTACACTGCATTTGGGTGACCACAATTTGATTACAGCGCTGAGTGCACCTATGCCGGACGGGGATTTCCAACAAATGCGCCGCAATCTTGAAGATGCTTTTCGCAGGGGGGACACCAACGAGGTTATGAGGCAGATGAACATACGGTTCAGCGGAAACAGTTACTCCATCTGGCACCTTTTCAAGGACGAACAACGCCGGCTGATATATGAGCTGCTTGGCGATACCTGGGAAGAAATAACGAGGTCTTTTCGTCATATCTACGAACATAACTACGCAATAATGCTTATGCTACGAGGTATGAACATGGCTTTGCCCAAGGCCCTGGCCGGCCCGGCGGAGTTTATTGTGAACCAGGAGTTATGCAATCTGATACGAGCCGAAGAGATAAACGTCGTCCGCTTGAAGGAGCTTACCGATGAAGCTGCAAGACTTTCACTTCAACTCGACCAGACAACGCTGAGATATGAGGCCTCTGCTAAAATCAACGGTCTTATGAAAAAATTAGAACAAGCTCGTGATGATATTCAACTATTGATTACCATTGAGAGTGTGCTTAATATCCTACACAGCTTTGTTCCAGATATGAACTTGCAGACCGCCCAGAATCTGTTTTTCACGATTCTCAAAGAAAAATATCCCGACATGAAGGCAAAGGCAACAGCTAAAGACAGAGACGCTTTGACATGGACGGAATCTTTCGAAAGTATAGCAGACCATCTGGAGTTGAATATCGAGTGATATTCGTTTATGGCAAGTGAAAAAAGTCCTTATTTGGGGGATTGAGATGTTAAGAAAAAGAGCCAGTGGAATATTACTCCACATAACTTCTCTTCCGGCACAATACGGCATCGGCGACCTAGGGCCGGAAGCATACAAATTTGTTGACTTCCTTGTAAAAAGCAAACAAAACTACTGGCAGGTATTGCCCCTGAACTATACAACACCTCAAACAGCTCACTCGCCCTACAATTGCTCCTCTGCTTTTGCCGGGAATCCTTTGTTAATCAGCCCAAGATTTCTGTATCGGGACGGCCTTTTAGAAAAACAGCATCTCGAAAGCGTGCCATCATTCGCGCAGGACTCCGTAGAATACGGCAAGGTCACAGCTTACAAGAAACGCTTGTTCGAGGTTGCTTTCGGTCGTTTTCAGGACCGTGTTAAATCAGAGGCGTATGAGAAATTCAAGGTTGAAAATTCTTTCTGGCTCGAAGATTTTACGACCTTCATTTCTCTGCAGAAGCACTTCGGCGGGCGCAGCTGGAACCTCTGGCCGAAGCACTTGAAAAACCGCAAAGAAGAAAGTCTAAAAGAGGTTGGCAGGCGGATAAGTGATGAAATTGAATACCAGTGTTTTTTGCAATATGTGTTCTATAAGCAGTGGTCGGATTTGAAACACTACTGCATTCAGTCTGGCGTTCGTGTAATCGGCGACATCCCCATTTATGTGACCTATGACAGTCCCGATGTATGGGCGCATCCGGAGCTTTTCAAACTGAACCGTAGTAAAAGACCTAAATTTATCGCCGGTGTGCCACCGGATTATTTCAGCAGCATGGGCCAGTTGTGGGGCAACCCCGTCTATGACTGGGAGGTTTTGAAAAAGACGCAATACCTGTGGTGGATGGAGCGGATGAAGCACAACATGAAGATATTCGACCTCGTTCGCATCGACCACTTTCGCGGGCTTATCGCCTACTGGCAGGTCCCTGCTCATCATAAGACGGCTCAGAAAGGGATATGGATTGAAGGCCCGGGTGAAGACTTTTTCAAAGTGTTTTTGAGGAATTTTCCTTTGGCCCCCATCATTGCCGAGGATTTGGGTTACATAACGGCCGACGTCAGGGAGGTTATCGCAAAATACGACCTGCCGACCATGAAGATTCTCCAGTTTGCCTTCGATGGCGACCCCTCCGGCAATCCGTACATACCGCACAACCACATCGAAAACTGCGTCGTTTATACCGGCACACATGACAACAATACTATGCGTGGATGGTTCGAAAAAGACGCCACCAAATCGCAGAAGGAGCGGTTAAGCGAATACCTGGGTTGCAAGGTGTCCCCTGCCCAGGTTCACTGGCAATGTATTCGGCTGGCAATGAGCTCCGTTGCCCGGCTGGCGGTAATACCCGTTCAGGACCTGCTGGGTCTGAAGAGTAGCGCGAGAATGAACCATCCTGCCAAGATTAAGGGTAACTGGCTGTGGCGATTAAGGCCGGGCCTGCTCGGCGCTACTGTTTCGAGCAAGTTGAGACGCCTTACCCAAATTTATGCCCGAGATTAGATATTGCTACGGGGCTTTTCTAAACTCAATTTCGCTTTGCTACGATTACTAAGCCGGCAGGAAACTTGTTCATGATGTGTCCAACAAGCAATTCGTTCGGACCTTCTATTTTCTCTCCTGTAATCACGTTTAACCATGGGTATTGAAGACGATTCGCAGTTATAATCCGCGTATCTTCCCATAAATTTTCGCCGATTGGCGGCTGGGCGAACCGAACAATTGACGTGACGAACCTTGGCACAACGGTAATCGCAGTCTTTTCTTCAATCACTCTCGCAAAGGCAACGATATTTCCCTTGTGGCAACCCTCGACTCGCACGGGCACATAGAGGCCTTTTTCGAAAATGTGTTTGTATTGTTCGCGGGCCGCAAGGGCCTTGTATATCAAAAACATTTTTATCCGACCATCTTCTTTGCAACGCAGCAACTCTGTTAGAAGCCCTGATGAGTCGCGCATTTCCTCGCTCTTTATTTGCTCCAGGAGCTTGGCCATCACCTTGAAATCTATCGGCCGGCGGTTATCAGGGTCTACTAGGTTGAGGTCGAACAATTCGGAACCCCGGTAGAAGTCCGGAACGCCGGGGGCGGTCATCTTGATGAGTGTCTGAGAAAGCGAATTGTAGATTGCGTATTCCGCTATCTGTTTCTGGAAGACCGAAAAATCTTGCCAGAATTCATCCTCAGGCAAGAAGGTAAGCAACCTGTCCACAAATTGCGCACAGGCGGTTTCGTACTCCTGATTAGGCTCAACCCAGCTTGTGTGCTCCTTTGCCTCTCTTATTGCCTTGATGAAATATTCTTTGATTCGCTTTCCAAAGGTTTTGAACTCGCTTCGTTTAAAAGGCAAGGCCCCTATTAGCGACTGATACAAAAGGTACTCATCGTTGGGGCTTGGTGCCGTTGAGGTATTGCATACTGTTTTTTTCGTCTCGTTAATTCGTTTCCAGTGGTCGATTTTTGCGCTCCATTGTTCCGGTATTTCGGATAAGACATTTATCCTCGCACGCACATCCTCGCCCCGCTTACTATCGTGCGTGCTGGTGGTGTTAAGTGATTGCGGCTGCTGTTTTGCTCTTGCGGCGTTAAATTCGTCGAATTTCTCGATTGATATTCCAAACTCATCCGGGCTTGACCCCACCTCATTCAGGCCGATTAGGCGATTGTAACAGTACAGGAATGTATCTTCGAAGCCCTTCGCCATTACAGGCCCGGTCAACTGCTGAAATCTCATAATGAGGTCGACAGCGGTGTTTCCGGCGGGATTTTTCCGGTCGGCCTGGTCGTCGCAAAGCAAATACCGTCCGACAGCGTCTATTATGTGGTTCAGTGACGGGTTTCTGTTTTTAGCCAGTTCGATTGCCTGTCTTGTGCGTATTTGGTCTGCCTGTCGGCAGGTATCATAGTTTATATATGTTCGATAGATGGAAAAGGCCGTGATAATTTCCGTAATGGCATCTTCAATCTTACAGCAATCTTGCTTTGAAAGATGACCTTTCGCTTCGGCGTATTTTTGGATGAGTCCGGCCAAGTATATCACGTCGCCGCGCATATATTTTTGGACGATGAGCTTTTTCTTTTCATAAAGCTGGCTATTGTAGTCCGGGACCGAACCGATAAAACAACTGTATATTTCGCTGAAGGCCTTTTCGTTTTTCCCGCAGCAAAAAAGCTTGTTTACAAAGTTTGCGAACTCATAGCCGGTAGTTCCCTGTATGGGCCAGCAGTCGGGCAGTTGCTCCCCGGATTCCAGGATTTTCTCCACGACGAGATAAGTCTCGCCGAGCTGTTCCCGCAGGCGTATCAGATAATTTGTCGGGTCGAGCAGTCCGTCCACGTGGTCTATTCTCAGGCCGGTGAATGTGCCGTCTTTGGCCAGTTGCAGTATCAGCCGGTGAGTGAACTCGAAAACCTCGGGGTCTTCGACCCGCAGGCCGATGAACTCGTTCAAATAAAAGAACCGCCGGTAATTGATTCGCTCGCTGGCCTTTCTCCACAGGGCCAGCTTGAAGCGCTGCTTACTCAGCAGGGCTTCGAGGGGGGCGAACTTGTTTCTCTGCGTGTTTTGACCGTTGTAAAAAATTAAGACCGAATCTATGTGCATTTTAACCGGCCCGTCAGCTGTGTAAAGGTTCCAGAGGTTTTCTTTGGCTTCTCGAATTTGCTCGTCGCCGCGGCTGCCGCAGGGCTGTTTTTCGAATGAATCGAACTGGTCACATAAATCCAAAAGCTCTTTAAAGTCACTATTCGAAGTGTCTTTGTTGTATTCGAGATTGTATTTAAGAATGTGCGAGTAACTGGCCAGACCTATAGGCAGGCGATGTTCATAGTATCGTATGCTGAGTCCGCAGGCACTCAGTTCGAGAAGGATTTTGCCGCTCGCAAGCGCCTTATTGTATAACCTGCCCAGAATGGGGACCAGCACTTTGCCCCTTAGAGTTTCGTCTGGATGGTCCCAGGCGATATCGAAAAAATTGAAAAACCGGCTGTTCGGGCCGTTCTCGAATACGTCCATCAGCAGCTCGTTCTCGCTGTCGAAGGCCATATGGTTGGGGACAATATCTTGAAGCCACCCCATCTTGTATTTGCGTCTTTCCGCTGTCATTTCATCGAAGTCGTTCTGGCTGCCAAGTTCAGGATTAAGCGCGTTCGGGTCTACAACATCATAACCATGAGTGCTGCCCGTTTTTGCTTTAAATATGGGCGAGGCGTAAATGTCACTTATACCCAGAGCGCGCAAATAAGGTATGACTTTTTTGGCTTCCCGAAAGCCAAATGAGCGGTTAAATTGCAATCTATACGTGGCTGTGGGAATGCGCATAAATCCTTTTCCGTGGTGCCTTTGCCTTTTTCGGTCCCCGTCTTTCTTCAAACAGCGCCAAACTCAACGGCGGCAATGTAACCTGTTTCTTTTTCCCTATCGTCGCCGGAAGCTTGGAGCCGGGCCCCGCCCATTTAACGTCTGATGAGTCCAGTATCTTTGTCCATTCTTTTGCCGGAGCATAAATCCGCAGCTTTTGTTCTTTATTACTGAAGTTCATCAGGCATTGAAGCTGACGACGCCCGAATTTTCGGTGCCAGTGTAGTATTTGTCTGTCGGGCGGGTATCGCACCGAGATGTTTTTCTTATCGACAAACCCGGGGATGCTCTTTCTTAGAGCAATCACGGTTTTATAAAAATCCAGCATAATTTTATGCCTGCCCCGGTCTCGCTTTTGCCATTTCAGCTTCGATGTTTTGAATGTTGAGATTGCCTGGGGGTCCGGGCACTCGCTTTTCCATCCGAAGGACTTAAACTCATTTTTTCGGCCGTTTTGCACCGCCTTTATAAGCTTCCTGTCGGTGTGGCTGACGAAGTACTGGAAAGGCGATTCCTCCGCGTATTCCTCCCCCATAAAAAGCAGTGGGACGTAAGGCGACAGAATAACCGTTCCAGCGGCGAGCTTTAATGCCTCGAAACCGACCAGTTGAGAAAGTCTTTCGCCAAGCATTCTATTTCCGATTTGGTCGTGGTTTTGGATACACACCACGAACTGTTCGGCAGATCTGTTTTTCGAGTTGTTTCCGTGCCGTCGTTTTCGGTATTTCGAATAGGCCCCCGAATATACGAATCCTTCCTTGAAGGCCTTAGCTAAATCTCCTATTCGGCCAAAGTCCTGATAGTAACCCGTCTGTTCTTTTGTCAACAGCGTGTGCAAACTGTGGTGAAAATCATCGTTCCACTGGGCGTCGAGGCCGTAACCCTTTTGTGCTCTCGGCCGTATCAGTTTGGCGTCATTAAGGTCGCTTTCGCCTATGAGATAGAATTTTCGGCTGTGGTCTCTTGAGAATTTTTCAACTCGTTCCGTAAGTTCTTGTATGACATGCTTGGCGCTGGCATCATAAATTGCGTGTAATGCATCCAGACGGAGACTGTCTATGTGATATTCACGAAACCAGTAAATGGCGTTTTGAATAAAGAACTCTCTGACTTGGTCACTATCCGGCCCATCGAAGTTAATGGCCTCGCCCCAGGGTGTTTTGTATTTGCTTGTAAAATAAGGCCCGAATTCGCGGAGGTAGTTGCCCTCAGGGCCGAGATGATTGTATACCACGTCGAGTATTACCGCTAATCCGCTTTGGTGGCATGCGTTGACGAGCTTTTTAAAGCCAGTCGGTCCGCCATAAGAGTTCTGGACGGCGTACGGATAGACCCCGTCGTAGCCCCAGTTTCTTTCGCCGGGAAACTGAGATATCGGCATAATCTCAAGCGCGCTCACGCCGAGTTCATGCAGGTCTTTTAGACGTTTAATTATTCCATCAAAGGTGCCCTCCTTTGTAAACGCGCCAACATGCAGCTCGTAAATGAGCATCTTCTCTAAAGGTATCCCTTGCCACTTCTTGTCCCTCCAGCCAAAGGTATGGTCCAATACCTCACTGGGGCCGTGAACGCCTTTGGGCTGAAAATGTGAAGCCGGATCCGGCTTTGGAGGCAGATTATCAAGTTGATAATAGTACCGGGTTCCAGCAGCAACTCCCTCGACTGTTTTGTCCCAGTACCCGAGGTCGTCACGCTCCATGGCTATAGTTCTTTTTTTGCCGGGCCCGACAAGCCGCAGCTTTACCTGTTTGGCAATGGGGGCCCATACAGTGAAACTACAGTTATTGTTCCCGTGATATTCAGCTCCCGCTGTTGTCTGCATCCGTGTCTCGCTTAAATACCACTATTGCCAAAGGCGGCAGCGTGACGGACAAGGAATAATCGTATTTGCCATGGAAGGATGCGACAGATGCCTCTGTGCCCCCGATATTTCCCTGGCCACTTCCGCCATATTCCTTGGCATCACTGTTGAGCACTTCCCTCCAGCATCCGCCGACCGGAACACCCACTCTGTAATTGTGTCTGGGTGTCGGGGTAAAATTACATACAACAGCCAGCAGCTTATCGCCCGACTTGTCACAACGCAGAAAGCTGATTACGCTGTTTTCTGCATCGTGCAAATCAATCCATTTGAATCCGGAGCCATCGAAGTCGAGTTCATAAAGGGCATGTTCTTTTCTGTAGAAATGGTTCAAATCGCGCAGCCACATGCTCAAACGCGAGTTGCGGTCGTTTTGCAAAAGGTGCCAGTCCATGCTGGTGTTGTGGTTCCACTCGGCGTCCTGGCCGAATTCGCCTCCCATAAACAGAAGCTTCTTGCCGGGATGTGTGTACATATATCCGAATAACAGCCTCAGGTTGGCGAACTTCTGCCATTCGTCGCCGGGCATCTTCCGCAGCAATGAACCCTTGCCGTGCACGACTTCGTCGTGGGACAACGGCAAAACAAAGTTTTCTGCGAAGGCATACCAGATTGAAAACGTGAGACTGTCCTGATGATGTTTGCGATAAATGGGATCCCGGTTGAAGTACTGAAGCGTATCGTGCATCCATCCCATATTCCATTTCATACTGAATCCGAGTCCGCCATTTTCGACGTCTCCACTGACCTTGGGCCATGACGTCGATTCCTCGGCTATGGTATATGTGTCCGGGTACTCCTTGCGGACCCATTTGTTCAAATCCCGCAGGAAATCTATTGCTTCAAGGTTTTCCCGCCCGCCTCTGATATTCGGAATCCATTCGCCTTCTTTGCGTGAATAGTCTAAATAGAGCATTGAAGCCACCGCATCGACCCTCAGGCCATCGGAGTGGTATTTATCGAGCCAGAAAAATGCGCTGCTGATTAAAAAGGAGCGAACCTCGTTTCGTCCGTAATTGAAGATAAGGCTCTTCCAGTCCGGATGAAATCCTTTTTTTATGTCTGCGTGTTCGTAAAGATGCGTGCCGTCAAAATATGCCAATCCGTACTCATCCGACGGAAAATGAGAAGGGACCCAATCCAGAATGACGCCGATGTTGTTCTGGTGCAGGTGGTCAACCAGCGTCATGAAATCCTGACAATTGCCGTATCTTCGCGAAGGCGCGAAATAGCCGGTGGTCTGGTATCCCCAGGAGCCGTAAAACTGGTGTTCCATTACCGGAAGAAATTCCACATTCGTAAAACCCATATCTTTAATATATTTAGTCAGCTCAGGAGCAATTTCGGCACAGCTTAGGATGCGTTGGGGGCCTGAAGGGTCGCGTTTCCACGACCCTAGGTGAACTTCATAAATACTAAGGGGCTGTTCAGGCGACTGTATTTGCGGACGCTTGCTTACCCAAGCATAGTCGTTCCATTGATAATCGAGGTCCCATACCATCGAGGCGGTGTTCGGCGGCAACTCCCAGTAAAAAGCGAAAGGGTCGCCTTTATCGACTGTATAATTGTTGAGTTTGGAGACAATGTGATATTTATAAAGTGTTCCTCGTCCCAATTCCGGTATGAAACCTTCCCAGATTCCCGAGCCGTCCCAGCGAACCTGTAATGGATGAGTTTCAGTGTTCCAACCGTTAAAATCGCCAATTACTGAAATACTTTCGGCGTTTGGCGCCCAGACCGAGAAGAAGGTCCCTTTGACTCCTTCGTGTTCTACTATATGAGAGCCCAGTTTTTCATAGAGCCGGAAGTGGCTGCCTTCTTTGAAAAGATAGATGTCGTGTTCGGTTAACAAGCTGAAGGTGTTAACTACCTGTGGCTTCTCTTTTTTCATCGTCGCCCTTGAAAATGAGTTTATTTTTTTATACCCAGAATTTGCTGCACTCCTCTGACCGGTATCAACAGCCAATCAGGTCTGTTATTCAATTCGTAGCCAATCTCGTAAATGGCCTTTTCCAGCAGGAGGGCTTCGAGCAAAGTTTTGAAGTCCTGCTTGTTTTTTGGAATGAACCCGGCATCGCCGACAGCGGCAAGATAGGAATTGAGAAACACTCCGCTTACATAATAATACCATAAATCAGCCCAGTTCTGCCGGTCCTGCGGGTCGGCCGCCTGGGTCGCCGGTTGTAAAATAATAACGCCGTGTGCCGCATAATGAAAAGAGCGCATCATACCCGCTACGTCTCGAAGCGCCGAGCGTTTGAGCCGTCGTTCCCCCAAAGGCCGGGCCGGCTCACCTTCGAAATCGATGATAACAAAGTCTTTGCCCGTATAGAGAACCTGGCCAAGATGATAATCGCCGTGAATGCGAATCTTCATAGCGGATATCTTGCGGCTCGTGATGTCTCTGAAGCGCCGGAGGATTTCCTGCTTGGCGTCGAGTATCATCTGCACTTCTTTGGAGGTATCACTGCTTAGACTGCCCATATTTCTTTCGAGGTCGGCAAAGACCTTCAATGTCAGCGCCCGCATAGACTGGAAAACTGATTTTTGATACAGAAGTGAAAATGGTTCCGGCTCCATGTCGCGGTCATGCGACAAAGACGCCAGGGCAAGGTGAAGCTCGGCGGTGCGCTTGCCCAGCAGTGAAACCCTGTCAATATAAACCGGGTCAATCAACTCCATCAGCGGCTGAGGAATCTCTCCGGCGTCGATTTCCTGAATTGCCCTGGGTGCCTGCAGATCCTTTAGCTGTTTGGCTTTGGCAGCCGCGTGAGTTAGATATCGACTGGCCGAATCCAGAGTGTATGTCCATGCGTCGGTCTCGTTGGGCACGTATTCCAGAAGCAGCGCGACGGCCAGCGAGTCCGAATTTTCCCTGTGCCACTCCAGCGAGCCGGCATAAGCAGGGAAATTGGCAAAGCCGGTATGCTCGGTCAGGCACCTGGATATTTCCGCATCGGGATTAACGCCTCTTTCCAGTCGGCGATAAAGTTTCAAAAAGAATACGTCTTCATACAATATTGATGTGTTGCTCTGCTCGCCTTTGAGAACCTTCGATTCCAGGGGCAGTTTTCTGTCGGTCAAAAGATCCCGAAACTTTCTGCCTCGGTTGCACACAAGACGGCTTTGCCCGCTCTTTATGGTCTGTTTACCGGCGAGCATCTTTAGCAGGGCGTCCCGCAGACTCATCCCGTAAACCGCATCGTAAATTATTCCCTCGCCTTCCTTTAACTGAAGCTCGCAGATTACGCCCTGTGGGTATTTACTTGAAATCTCCACGGCGTCGGTCTGTCTGCTGAATGAGACCGGCAGCAAATATAACTCCTTGGGAGAGCCGGTATACGTCACCTGGACCAGCAGCAGATACGATGTTCCTTTGTCGCTTGCCACAGTAATGCTGTCGATTATGTTGACTGCCCGGATGGGTTTGCCTTTGCCCCCGAACCAGCGGCATTTTTTAAGATAACCTGGCAAAAGCCCGGCAAACTGAGGCCAGAAATCGGTCTTAGTTATGTTCTCCCAGGTTGTATCGAGCTTCAACCGCGGAATTTTTTCGGTTAGCGTCACGTTTGGCTGCTCCTGTTCTCGTAATGCGAACCAGTAAGTATTGTGAGGCCCCAGCGTAAGAACATAGGGCTGATCTGTAATCGTCGGGAATTTGTTTCCGCCGTACAGCTCCTCCGGCACAAGATTGACCTGTTTGGCCACGTTAAGCCGCACAACCTGACAGAAACGGGACAGATTCGCCACAACGAGAATGCTTTCTTTATCGTGTTTTCTGATAAAGCTCAGTACGCGCGGATTGTCTGAGGCCAAGAATTGCATGCTGCCTCTTCCAAACGATTTAAAATGGTTCCGAATGGCGATTAAACGCCGCATAAACCAAAACAGTGATGAAGGATTATTTACCTGGTTTTCCACGTTTATCGCCGTGTAGTGATACTGCGGGTCAATAACCACGGGCAGATACAACTGCTGAGGATTGGATTTGGAAAAACCGGCGCTGCGGTCGGAGTTCCACTGCATTGGAGTTCGCACGCCGTTTCGGTCGCCCAAATAATAATTATCTCCCATAC
Organism: uncultured Pirellulales bacterium; assembly: GCA_964400665.1. GTDB lineage: Bacteria > Planctomycetota > Phycisphaerae > Sedimentisphaerales > Anaerobacaceae > Fen-1362. The sequence continues at coordinate 32,148 of CAYNVP010000004.1, forward strand.
CAATCTCATCACCATAGTAAAGCACGGGGGTTCCGGGAAGAGAAAACAGCAGAAAATTCAGCAGTTCCACCTTTCGGCGGTTATTATCCAGAAGAGGCGTAAGACGGCGTCTTATGCCGAGATTTATACGGGCTTTCGGGTCCTGGGCATAGG
>CAYNVP010000005.1:0-3550 GCA_964400665.1 uncultured Pirellulales bacterium
CGGGTGGTATTTTATGGCCATTCGCCGGTATGCGCGTTTTATCTCGTCGGCTGAGGCGTTTTTTGCGACCCCAAGAACCTCGTAGTAATCGCGTTTTGCCATTGTCTCAAATTCACTCGAAATACGAGCTACGAGCGACTATTTCACCGCTCCGGGTATCGGCTCTTCGTCTTTTTCTTTTTCTCTGTAATCGGTTATCAGGACGCTGGTCGTGAGCATCAGTGCCGCCACCGACGCAGCCGATTCAAGCGCGGTCCTTACGACCTTGGCCGGGTCGATAATGCCGGCCTTGAGCATATCAACGAATTGGCCGGTGTTGGCGTCGTAGCCGAGGTTCTTTTCTTTATCCAGCCGTTCCAATAGTTGTGCCGCTATCACGTCCCCGTGCTCGCCGGAATTGTCCGCTATCTGCATCGTCGGCTTGCGCATTGCCTCGGCCACTATCTCGAACCCGATTTTCTCTTCGCCTTTGGCCTTGGCCCTTGCCTTCTCAACCTCCGCTATCGCCCGCAAAAAGACCACTCCACCGCCGGCAACGACGCCTTCCTGGGTCGCGGCCCTGGTCGCGTGCAGGGCATCTTCCAACAGGTCTTTCTTCTCCTTCATTTCCGTCTCTGTTGCCGCTCCCGCCTTTATCACCGCCACACCGCCGGTCAGTTTCGCTAATCGCTCCTGTAATTTTTCCTTGTCATAGCTGCTCGTAGTTTTCTCTATCTGGCTGTGTATCTGGTCGCATCTGGCCTGAATGTCCTTCCTGGCGCCTGCGCCTTCGATGAGTGTTGTTGTTTCCTTGTCTATGACGATTTTCTTTGCCTGGCCCAACTGTGACAGCTCGACCTTCTCCAGCTTTATCCCGAGGTCTTCGCTGATTACCTCGCCGCCCGTAACCACACCCATATCCTGAAGCATTGCCTTGCGCCTGTCGCCGAATCCCGGCGCCTTTACCGCACAGACCTTCAAGACACCCTGCAGGCGGTTTATAACCAAAGCGGCAAGCGCCTCGCCCTCGACGTCTTCGGAGACAATCAGTATCGGCCTGGCCACGCCGGCGATTTTCTCCAGCAGCGGTATCAATTCCCGCACGTTCGACAGTTTCTTTTCGTGCAGCAGTATGTAGGCGTCCTCAAGCACGCATTCGAGCGTCTCCGGGTTTGTCATAAAGTAAGGCGATATATATCCCCTGTCGAACTGCATCCCCTCGACGACGCTTACCTCGTTTTCTGTTCCCTTTCCTTCTTCTATCTCTATGACGCCCTCTTTGCCGACCTTTTTCATCGCTTCAGCAATTAGTTTTCCGACCGACGGGTCGTTGTTAGCACTAATTGTCGCTACCTTGGCAACATCATCGCCTTTCACGGGCACTGAAACCGACTTGATGAACTTGCTGACTTCATCGACGGCCTTTGCTATTCCCCGCTGTATCGCCATCGGATTGGCGCCGGCTGTGACGTGCTTCAGCCCTTCGGTATATATCGCTTCTGCCAGTATCGTCGCAGTCGTTGTTCCGTCGCCGACTTCGTCAGCGGTCTTGTTCGCCGCCTGGTTCACCATTTTGGCGCCCATATTCTTGAACGGCTGCGGAAGCTCTATTTCCTTGCTCACGCTTACGCCGTCCTTGGTCACCTTGGGAGAGCCCCAGCTTTTCTGCAATATCACGTTTTTGCCCGTCGGCCCTAATGTTACTTTCACCGCGTTGGCCAGCTCCGACAGTCCTTCCTTAAGCTGAGCCCTGGCCGCATCATCAAACATCATTTGCTTCGTCATATTTTCCGCCTCTCAATCGAAAATTGCGTTTCTCAAAATCAATCTTATTTTTCAATCACTCCGAGTATGTCGTTCTCGTGCAGTATCACGTATTTCACTCCGTCAATCTCGACGTCGTTTCCGAGGTATTTGGCGTATATCACCTCATCGCCTTTCTTTACGCTCATCTCATTGCGTTTACCATCATCGTTCATTTTTCCCGGCCCCACGGCCACGACCCTGCCCTTTTGCGGCTTCTCTTTGGCCGTATCAGGCAGTATGATTCCGCCCGTGCTTTTCTCTTCCGCCTCCGATTGCTTTATGATAACTCTGTCATCTAATGGCACCAGTTTCATATTAACCTCCTATGCCTCACGTCTTTATTCTTACTTTTTGATTTCGAGAACTACTATCGTATCAACACTGTCAACGGTCACGCCGCTGATATCCAGCGTAATGTCACCGTCTTTAATGTATTTGATTTTCTCTCCATCCTCGAAAAGGCAGGCCTTTTTCACCTTCAGGTGTTCGGTTCCCGGGAGGACAAGCTGTTTTTGCGTTGGCCGCCTGATTATATGAACGTAGCACTTATCGGCCTTGCGTGTCATCACGCCCCAGTCCTGCGGCGGCATAGGCCCGCCGCGAGTGCCATATATCGTCTGGCCGTTTTTGGCCAGCCACTTGCCCATTTCCTGCAGGCGAACAGCACACTCCGGCTGTATTTCGCCTGTAGGCATCGGGCCAACGTTCAGGAGAAAGTTCGCGCCGTGTCCCGCCGCGCGAACAAGGTATTTCAACAATTGTGCGGTGCTCTTGAAGCTTCTGTCGGCTTTCTTATAACCCCACGAATTATTCATCGTCTCGCAGGTCTCCAGCGGAAGCTGCGACACATGGCCCGACTCACTGAAGACGTCCTTGCCCGGAACGCCTTTCTCGAACATCTGGAAATCCTCGCCCTCGAAAGGCGCCTCGTGATGGTTGCTGCCGATAAGCGCCTGCGGCTGCAGCCGGTGAATCAGGTCGTAGGTCTCCTTTAATCGCCAGTTGACCCGTGACTCCTTACTGCCTTTCCTTTTCTGCTGGTCCCACCATCCGTCGAACCAGATTCCCGCGATTTTACCGTATCCGCCGCCGCAAAGCTCTGCAATCTGTGCATTCATATAGTCAATATATTTGCTGAAGTCCCCGCTGTTTGGCCTGCCCGCCTTATGCCCTGTTTGTCCCCGCGGGAAATAGTCAGGGTGATGCCAATCAAGCTGCGAGTAGTAGAAGAACAGCGGCATATTCTGTTTTGCGCACTCGTCGGCTAACATTTTCAGCACGTCTTTTTTATAAGGCGTCCTGTCAACGATGTCGTAATCGCTTACATTTGAATCATACATAGCGAATCCATCGTGGTGCTTACTGGTAATCGTGATGTATTTCATACCGGCGTCTTTGGCGATTTTTACCCACTGGGCCGCGTCGAACTTCACGGGATTAAACCGACCCGCGATTTTCTCATACTCCGCCGCAGGTATCCCGGCCTGCTCCATAATCCACTCGCCGGAGTAGCTCTTGCCATTCCACTCTCCGCCAAGCACTGAGTAAATGCCCCAGTGTATGAACAAGCCGAACTTCGCGTCGCTGAACCGCTTCTGCTGCGGTGACCAGCCAGCCTGTTCCATATCCGACTCCTTTGCCGGTTGTGCACACCCCGCCAGCCCGGCGACCATCACGCCGATTACGGCCAATATCGTTACCTTTACGAGATTCCGCATGGCAATTCCTTTTCTTACATCATATCGCCCATGCCGCCCATTCCACC
>CAYNVP010000005.1:3560-31632 GCA_964400665.1 uncultured Pirellulales bacterium
CCCGCTCCGAAAGGGAGGGGGGATTTTTTTCGTGTCCCGTGTTTCAATCCACGCCCCCACGCGGGGGGCGCCGGGCGCACGGCGCTTACATCATATCGCCCATGCCGCCCATTCCACCCATGCCGCCCATGCCGCCCATGCCGGGCTGTCCCGGCATTGCCGCCTTTTCTTCCTTTGGCTTTTCCGTCACCACGCAGTCCGTCGTCATCAGCAATCCAGCGATACTTACCGCGTTCTGAAGCGCAATTCTTGTAACCTTCAGCGGGTCAATCACCCCCGCGGCTACCAAATCCTCGTATGTATCAGTATCCGCATTGTAACCGAATGCTCCTTTGCCCTCCGCGACCTTGCTCACAACGAGATTTGCCGTTGCTCCGGCGTTGGCTGCTATCCAGTAGCACGGCATCGTCAAGGCATGGGCTACGATGTCAGCTCCTGTCTTCTCATCTCCGGTTGACTTCAATCCCTTCACCGCGTCGATGCACCTAATCAGCGCCACTCCGCCGCCGGGCACAATTCCTTCCTCTATTGCCGCCCGCGTCGCGTGAAGAGCATCTTCTATCCGTGCCTTTCTCTCCTTCATTTCCGCTTCACTCGCTCCGCCGACGTTTATCTGTGCCACGCCACCCGTCAGCTTCGCCAGCCGCTCCTGGAGCTTCTCCTTGTCGTAATCGCTTGTAGTCTTTTCCGCCTCGGCCTGTATTTGTTTTATCCTGCCCTTAATTGCGTCTTCGCTTCCGGCGCCTTCGACGATAATCGTATTGTCCCCGTCTATCGTCACTTTCTTTGCCCGGCCCAACTGCTTGACGCTTATGTTCTCAAGCTCGATACCCAAATCCTTGAATATCGGCTCGGCCCCCGTCAGTGTTGCGATATCTTCAAGCATTGCCTTTCGTCTGTCGCCGTATCCAGGTGCCTTGACTGCTGCGCACTGAATAATGCCCTTCAATTTATTAACCACCAATGTCGCCAGGGCCTCGCTTTCAACATCCTCAGCGATAATAAGCAATGCCCGTTTTGCCTTTGCCACCTTCTCCAATAACGGCACGAACTTCGCCACGTTGCTTATCTTGTCCTCGTAAACCAATATCAGGGGCTTGTCTAATTCACAGGTCATAGTTTCCGGATTGGTCACGAAATGAGGCGACAGATACCCTCTGTCAAACTGCATTCCCTCCACGTAATCAATCGTGGTTTTGAGCCCCTTGCCGTCCTCGACGGTAATCACCCCGTCTTTGCCAAGCCGCATAAACGCATCCGCCATGGTGCTGCCGATCTCGGCGTCATTATTCGCAGATATCATCGCCACGTTTGCAATGTCCGTTTTTTTGCTGATATCTACCGGCTTTGCCAGCGTCTTTAGCTTCTCCACGACCACCCTGACCGCTTCCTGCATCCCGCGATTGAGCGCCATGGCGTCGGCGCCGGCCGCGAGGTTTCGACACGCCTCTTTGAACATTGCCTCGGTCAGCACCGTCGCCGTCGTCGTCCCGTCGCCGGCAATCTTGGACGTCTTGCTCGCCGCCTCCTTGACAAGCTTGGCGCCCATATTTTCCGTCTTGTCTGAAAGCTCGACTTCTTCGGCCACCGTTACGCCGTCTTTGGTTACGGTCGGCCCGCCCCAGCTTTTGTCGATGATTGCATTGCGTCCCCTCGGCCCCAGCGTTGCCTTTACCGCCGCCGCTAATTTCTCCACGCCCTTCAATAACGCCTTTCGGGCCTCGACGTCAAACGCCAACTCTTTCACTGCCATTGCCTGCTCTCCTTATCAATCAGTATCAAAACCCTGTCTGGTTTTTTCCCCAAATGTATTAAAACCTGCAAATGATATACCAATACTGCCCATAACGCCAGCCCCTTGTTCTAACCTCTTATCAGACAAGATGTTAAATTAAATATGCCGACTCTTGTTCTTCCTTGCCCAAACCACTTTTGGCAGTCCGGCTGCGCCACCCCTGGCCAATCTGACAGTTTATACACGCTGCGCAAGACGCACAACACACGACTTGCTATAATCTCCGGATGCTATCCGAGCAATTGAAGAATATTTACGACCTGCTTTTTGAGCGTTTCGGACCGCAGGACTGGTGGCCGGGGGATACGCCTTTTGAAATCATCATCGGCGCAATACTGACCCAGAACACAAACTGGACCAACGTCGAAAAGGCAATCGCAAATTTGAAAAAAGCAGGTGTCCTTTCCTCCGATAAACTCCATAAGCTCGATATCAAAAAACTTGCTGAACTGATTCGACCCGCCGGCTATTTCAACATAAAGGCAAAACGACTGAAAAGCTTCCTCGACTGGCTGTTTGAAAATTACGAGGGCACACTGAAAAATCTCGAAAAAATCCCCACCGACCGGCTTCGCCGTGAATTGCTCTCTATCAAAGGCGTCGGCCCCGAAACCGCCGACTCAATCCTGCTTTACGCCTTCGAAAGGCCCGTCTTCGTCATCGATGCCTACACCGCCCGAATATGCCTTCGCCATCACCTGATTGACAAAGACGCCGACTATCACCGGATTCAGGAACTTTTCGAATCGAATCTCGCAGCCGATGTTCAGTTGTTCAACGAATATCACGCGCTTTTGGTCCGCTTAGGCAAGGACTTCTGCAAACCAACGCCACGATGTGAGGATTGCCCCCTTAATAAATTGCCGCATAGCGTATAACATCTAATGTTTGTTCACTCTCGCTTAAGGCAGGGGAATTAATCTGCAGGGCTAAACGAAGACGAAGAGTTAATGTCGGTAGTTGTTGACTGTTCGGAGGTTGTTTTATTTCGTCCTTCTATTTCCGCAAGCAAGCTCGCGGCCGCCTCGTCATTCTGGTCCGCTTTCAGGACGTAATGCACGTGTGGCAGGGCCTCCTGAGCTCGGCCCGTCCGATACAGAGCAAAAGCGAGATACAGCCGGGCGTCTCTCGAACTGGGATTAAGCTTCACCGCTTTGGCGAAGTGCTGAACAGATTCCGCAAAGCGGCCCTGTTTCAGCAGGCAAAGCCCGAGGTTGAACTGAGCATCGGTAAAATCCGGAGACAAATTCACTGCCTGCTTAAGACAACCTTCTGCATCCCGCAGCAGTCCCGCGTTTACATGCATAATGCCGAGCTTGTTCAGGACCGACGTGTTTTTCGGGTCGAGCTTTAGTATCCGCTCATATACAGGCGCTGTCCCCTGGACGCCGCCCGGCCCGCAGGCCCTTAGCTTCGCAAGAAAATACAGGGCCTGCAGATTGTCACAGTAGATATCCGCAAGCTTATCAACGTAGTTCGGCAACTGCTCATATATATGATGCATCTGTCGATATCGCACGTCATCCGGCAGGACGGCGTATGCCTTTTCTAATTGCCCCAGCAGGACCAATCGATTGACCTCGGCCCGCATAGCGAGCCGTTCTCGCAATTCGTTTGCTTCCTGCTCGCTGCCCGTCTCAGTCAGGTAATTCGAGACATCCTCCATCAGCTCGATGAAGTCCGCGTTACTAAATAAAGCGCCTCGAGTGTAGCGTGTCTCATACTGGGTGAAGGGCAGGTCATCTGTATTGACAGGTCCCTCGCCTGCCCATTGTCGTAACGCCGCTTCCGCGCAAAGGAAAGCGTCGAGAAAACCTGCGACGGTATGCAGGCCGAACGGCTCGAGGTCCCTGCGCACCGCTTCGGCGCTTAGTCGCCGGCGCAGCTTAGAGACATCTATTTTCAGCGGCTGCGGCGTCGCGACGAGAAGCGAATAAGTTCCGCTGCGGCCTTGTTCGTCTATTCCGTGAGTAATCCACAAGCTGGTGTGAGGAAATACGGACAGAAAAGTTCGCACTATAATCTTGAATTCCGCCGTGCGCAGCCCGTGCGTCGGCACCCACTCGACGAAGACACCGTCATCCGTCAAATGCTCGCGAACCAGGAGATAAAACTCCTGTGTATACAGCACCCAGCTGTCGCCGCTCTTGGGATGGGTGGAATCCGAAACAATCACCGGCCACTTGCGCTGCGACATCATTATATAGTTGCGCCCGTCGTCTATAACGACATGCGCCTTCGGGTTTGACAACAGCCCATTGTTTTCCTCCGACAGCAGCTTTGCCGCCTTCACTACGCTGCTTTCGAGGTCCACGATTGTCAGGTGTTTGACCTCAGGTATCTGCGACGTCGCCCCCGCAGCAACGCCGCCGCCGAAGCATATCATCAGCACCTCGTCCGGGTTGGCGTGGAGCATCGGGCCCAGGTCGCCTATCATTTTGAAACAGAGCTTATGCGGGTAAAGCAAGGGCACCTCACCCACGCCGTTAATGTAAACGGTACAGCAATTATTCGCGCGGTCGCGCGTCACGATTGCTGTGCCGGTCCTGCCTTCGCTGTAGAACATAATGTCGGTGTGCTTACCCAGACAGAAGTCCGTTGCCAGGAACACACGCTGACACAAATTCGACGGCACTACGACAAAAAAGATGACCAAAGCCGCGGCATATACACCGGCCACACTCACAGCAATTCGTCGATTCTGTTCCTCGCCGCTCGACAGCACCGCCAGGCCCATAACGCCATACAGCACTGATACCAGCATTATGCTTTTCTGGATGCCCAACGTGGGCACTAATACAAACACCGGCAAAAGCGAACCCAGCACAGTTCCAGCCGTATTGACAGCGAAAAGCACACCAACCCGCCGGCCGAGCGTCTGCACGTGGCGACCATACACCACGCATAACAGCGGAAACGCCACACCCATCAGAACCGTCGGAACCGACACGGTCATAAAAGCCAACTCCTTCAGCCCCATCGGCCGGGGCGGCCCCCCCGCAAATATAAGCGCGCCGACTGCAAACATCGCCGGGACCGATACGGCCAGCATCACCTCCACTATGCCCAGCGCCCTTACGGGCCGGCGAATCCACCTCGCCAGCAGGATGAAAATCAATCCGCCCAATCCGAGGCCGAGCAGGTAAAAACACAGAATGGTCGGAAACACATAAGTCGAATTGACCAGAAACGACATATATCGAATCCAGAGGACCTCACACGCCAGCCCTCCGAGGCCGTTCAGAAACGCCACAGCCAAGAGTAGCGCCCCGCCAACCGCCGGCTCGCCTCGCTTCCCGTCTCGCCTTCGGCTTGCCGAGGCGGACGCAGGCAAAGCGGCCTCTTCATTTTTAGCAACGGCCCGCTGGCCCTTAGAGGAGACAACAGCACGCGATATCGGTATCGACAGGACTATGGCGGCAACGGCTATCGCAAAATTGACGCCGACGGCCATCAGGTTTGTCTGGCGTAAACCGAGCGTGCCCGCCGTCCAGAATCCCGCCGAGAGACAACCGAAAGCGGCGCCGAGCGTGTTCAGGCAATACAACGCACCGATTCGTGAACCTATAAATCGGTCGGACTCCGTCACTGCACGCACCAGCAAAGGCAGAGTCATCCCCATCAAAAAACAGGGCACCACCAGTATTGCGAAAGATAATCCGAACCGCTCCAGCATGCTTACCAGCAATGACTCCGGCGACAGCGCCGCAAGCGTCGGCACAATCACCCTGAGCCAGCCGAGCAACAACGGAACTGCCAGCGCCCAACCGGCAACCGCCACCTCGACCAATCCGAAAAGTCCCGCACGATTCGAAACACGGTCCGCCAGTCGGCCTCCGAAAAGCCCCCCGAGCCCCAGCCCTGTCATATACGCACAGAGCACAATGCTGATGGCATAAGGGCTGTTGCCGAAAACCGTCACAAATTGCCGGCTCCAGAGCACTTCGAAAACCAGCGCCGTGGCGCCCGACAGGAAAAAGCACGCATAGATACCGGCACGCAACAATGCAGGATAAAAACGACGAAAAAACGTATTATAAGATGCCTTTAAAACGGCGAAAGCCGTGTCCTGTCCGCCAATGTTCCCCTGCTCCTGTGAACTCTTGGGACTATACACTGGGTTAACCTCTCACCCCAAAGTATCATCCTGATAAATCCCATTCCTTTCAGACGTATGCTACTATACCGTGATTAAATCGAATTTGCAAGGAGAAAAACAGTACGATATATAAAGCAAATCCAAAAAATCGGACTTATACTCAGCGTCCCTCAAAGCACAGCATACTACCGCCGGGCCGGTTTAAGTAAATACGGCTGACGTGAACCTGCTTATCGTTATGGGAGAGTCTTGCCGCTGACTTTATTTTATTTAGAGTGCTTTTTCCTTAATTCGTCGAGGTATTTGGCCGCGGCATCTTTACCGCCTAATCCGAACGCAAGCGCCAAACCGAGGCAGACGCCGCCGAGGATGATATTGAACGTAGCCGTCACCAGAAGCGTGGCAATACCAAGCTCACCCAGCGCAATAGTCACCGCGAAAATTATAATCGCCCACCGGCTTACCCCGGCATACAGCTCCGGCCTGGGCAGATTTGCGTTGCCGGCAGCTGTCTGAACTATCCCTGACACGAAGCTCGCCAGAAACATCGCTACCACCAGCACAAACAGCGCCGCTATCACGTTCGGAACATATGCGAATAAGCTCGCAAGAACGCTCGATGCCACCGGAAGACCAAGGGCATTGACTACCATTACCAGTACCATAATAATTACCAGCCAGTAAACCAGGCCGCTTATAAGCGCGCTGGCGGTAATCTTCAGGTCTCCTTTCTTCAGAATTCCCGTTATGCCCGCCTTGTCCGCCAGAACGTCGAAGCGGACTGCCTTGAGCACCGTTTCAATGAGCCGTTTGATTATCCTGGCCACTATCCAGCCCACTACCAGGATTATCAACGCACCCAGCAAAGTGGGGAGATAACCCAGTATTTTTGTGAGCATTTCGCGAATCGGCGAAATTATTAAACTTTCCCATCCTGATTCAGCTTCCATTTTCTTTACCTCCAAATTAAGGGGTTAATATTAGATGCCGTTTTGAAATGATAGAAACATATGACAGGCGCATTGTTTGTCATGCCGTAAACTCCCTTATTTCTTTTTTTGCAATTTTACTAATACTTCGCCGACCGTCAACACAATTCCGCCCGCATTTTTCCGGCTCGCCTGCCCTGATATTTCCCGGGCCGGGGATTTTTGTTTGCGCCGGCGAAGAATCCCGGTTGCAGGGGTTCCCTTCCAAATGATTGCCGTGACAAGCAGTGCCATACGATAAGGATATCAGCTACTTTACCAGTTTTGCGATTTGTTTGAAGTGGGGATGGTCGGCGGTTTTCAAGATTTCGAATAAGGCCATTTCAGTAGAGCTTATACGGGCGCCAGCGGAAGCCATTCGATTCAGGCCGATTTGCTTATTGTCGAGCGTCCTTGACGAGACGGCGTCAGCTATCACATTCACCTCATAATCCTTCGACAGCAAATCGATTGCGGTCTGATATATGCAGACGTGGGTTTCTATGCCGGTAAGCATTACCTGTTTGCGGCCGAGCAGGTCAAGTTTTTTGTTAAACTCGTCGCAGAGGCAGCAATTGAAACAGGATTTATTTATCGGCCGGCTGTCCGTCAGCAGCTCCGCGATTTCCGGGACGGTCGGGCCTAACGCTGCGGGGACCTGCTGACACCACAGTATGGGGATATCGAGGATTTTGGCGGATTGAACAAGAATGCGGATATTTTTGAAGAGGTTGTCTTTGTCGTGCATTAACCGGGCGAGCTTACCCTGAACATCCACGACGACCAGTAAAGAGTTTTTTTCGTCGAGCATTGCTTTAGGGACGGCGGTCATTTATGTCCGGCGACGACGATAGTTAAATCCACCCGCAGTTGCTCCGAGGCATCCCTGGGCATCTCCGCAACGCGTTTTTCACCCGAGGTCAGGACAGGCCTGGGGATAGTGGTCAGCTCAGGATAATCACGTCCCACAAGCGCCAGCACTCGCTGGGCGGGGGAAAGCTGCTCGATACTGTTTAGCATCGCAAAATCCTTTGCCAGTCTGATTTGCCCGTCCGTCGTATCCTGATTTGCAATTTCGGTAACCTGCTCCGGCTGGACGGATTCGACCGTGACTTGCTGCCCTACGCCGATGTGCACAACAAACGTGGCCGAATCGAATTTTGTCCAGGCAGGCGCCAAATCGGAGACGAGCGTTTCGAGGCCCTTCCTGCTGCAAACGACCCTGTAAATACTTCGACCGGGATTGTCTTTTATTGTATCGAATTTCAGCCAGGGGCTTTCGCCGAGCAGCTTGTTGACGAAGGCATCAACGGCGACAAAGTCGGTGGTCTGCAACTGGAGCGAGTAAAATCCGACGCCCGCCTTGTCCCCGGCGGCAACGGTTTTTTCCGTCTCCGCGGGCGACACCTGCGGCGCTGTCGTCTCGACCGGCCGGGGCTTGACTGCAACCGTCCCCGGCGTCATTTTTCCCGGCCCGCCTCGACTCGCCCGCAAGTCGGGCGAGGCGGGCCCGACTATCTGATAAATAACCGCAATCAGCAGTCCTGCAAGGCCGATTATAACCGACGCGGCGAGGACCTGACGAACAAGCAGATGCCGTGCCCCCTGCCGGGCATTGTCCTGTCCGTCTGCAACGGCCGTTTTGTAGTGCAGCGATTCCTGAATACCGGCAATGACCTCCGCCGGCGGCTCGGCGGGCGGCAAAGCAGACACTAACAGCCGGCATCGCTCAAGGTCCCGCAGCCGACGAGCCACGTCCTTATCTTTGCCGACAAGCCGCTGCACCTCCGTCTGCTCACGCGCCGACAACTCGCCGTCGAGGTAACTATTCAGCAGCTCTTCTATTTTTTGTTCCTTTTCGAAGTTCATCGCAAAAAGGCCTCCAAAATCTGCCTCAATGCAGCCCTTGCCCGGCTAAGGCGGCTTTTGACCGTTCCAAGCTCCACGGCCAGCACGTCCGCAATTTGGGCGTAATCCATACCTTCGATATCCCGCAGCACGATAATGGTTCTGTGCTCATCGTCGAGCTTTGCAAGGGCGTTTTGAACAATTTCACACAATTCCCTGTTTTCCGCGACATCAGCGGGTGTCGGCGTCTTATCATCCCGAAGCACATCGGCCAACGCGCGCCTGCCCTGCTCATCGGCAGCAGCGACGGGGGCATTTAGGGATGAGAAACCAACCGCCGCCTTTCTTTTACGGTAGTTCAGCGTCAGGTTGACCGCAATCCGGAACGCCCAGGTGTAAAAGGAGCTGCGGCCTTCGAATCCTTTGATGTTCTCTATTATTTTGACAAATGTGTCCTGGGTAAGTTCCGCGGCGTCATCGGGATTTGCACAAATCTTCAAAGTGAGGTTGTAGATGCGGCCCTGGTATTTGCCGACGAGCCGGTCGAGCGCCCCGGTGTCTCCCAGCCGCCACTTCTGAACCAAAACCTCGTCTTCAACATTTATATGCCGTTGATGTGCCACTTATTCGGCCCTTTATCAGACGTATCCAATCCCAAAGCTCCCCTGCAACACAGATACTATTCAACCCAGGGCATATAATCACAGATTAGATTGTTTTGGTCAATCGAATTTGCGGATGCTCCCGCTGCTGTCTTGCGACAGCAAGACGCGAGGGATGTGCTATGCAAAAACAACCTGATACCGGGCGGGATCGCGGATTGCCTTTACTTGGGGCTGGAGCCGGGACAACTGGTCGCTGAGGCGATTTTTTATTGTCGCCATATCTTCGGCGGTTTTGAAAGACTGCAGTAAATCGTCGGGCTGTGCACCAAACGAAGAAACGACGTCTTTTTCATAAAACTGGCCGCCAATCCTTTTGACCGACTTTCTTCCCGGCCGGGATTGCTTGTCGGGGGAGGTCTTGGACAATTCCCTGTCGCCATATTTCACAATTTTATAGACGATATCAATCGACGGTGCATAGCGTGAAACCGCAAATCGCGTTCCTATCCCTATGCCGTCAATCTCAGCACCGTTGGCAAGCAAATCTTTTATTTTGAATTCGTCGAGGTCTCCGCTAACGAATATCTTCAGAAAGCCGACGCCCTGCTGCTCAAAATAGCTTCTGGCGAACTTCGAAAGCTTGACTACGTAGCCGCTGTCAATCCTGATGCCGGCCACCTTGACGCCTTTTTCCTTATAAAGCTCGGCAGCGACGAACGCTGCCTTTTTGATTCCTTCGAGGGGGTCATAGGTATCGATAAGAAAAATCGCTTTTTCGCCGTAGAGGTGGGCGTAATTAATGAAGCTGTCCTGCTCTGATTCGTGGACCTCGACGAAGGAATGGGCCATTGTGCCGGTGCAGGCGAAATCGAGCATGCGGGCGGCATACAGGTTACTGGTCGCCTTGAATCCCGCCATTTGTCCGGCCCTGGCCGCACGGACGCTTGCCACAGGCCCCTGCGAGCGGCGCAAACCAAAATCGACGACATCCACGCCGCCGGCCGCAGAGATGGTCCTGGCGGCCACGGTCGCCGATATAATCGAAAAACCCAAGACGTTCAGAACACAGCTTTCGATTAACTGCGCGGAAATCAGATTCCCCTCGACCTCCAGCGCCGGTTCATCGGGGAAAAACACCGAACCTTCGGGCAGTGCCCTCATACGGACGTCCACTTTCGCATTCAACAAATAATGCAGGAATTCATCCGAAAACAATTTGGTTGTCCGCAGAAAATCGATATCGTCCCGCGTGAACCTAAATTTCCTGACGCAATCCTCCAGCTCGGTGAGTCCGGCCATCACGAAATAGCCCCAGTTTTCGGGCAGGCGGCGGACCGTGACCTCAAAATAAGCCGACTGACACATACCCTTTACAAAATAGGTCTGCGCCATTGTCAGCTCATACAAATCGGTGAAAAGAGACGGGCTATCCTTAATCAGCCACATCAAAGCTGCCTTTCGAGGTCCGCAAGCGATATGATACGAACACCTTTTGTTTGGAATTCCTTAATCACCTCGGCCTCGCCGGTAAGCCCCAATGCCTTGACGGCATCCCGCAGGACATATAATTTAATACCACCCATTTTAATCAGCCCATCCACCACCTGACGAACGCACATATCCAGCGCGACGCCGAAGATTATCACCTGCTTCGGCTTTAAAATTTCCACGACCTTAGCCGTATTGGGATTCGAGAAGACATTAAGGTGTTCTTTCCTTATCACGATGTGAAACTGCTCTTTGGCCAGTAGCTTCTGCAGGTCATCGTCGCTCATCCGCTCATTAGGGACAATATCTATGGGCACATCACCCAGGAAGCCCACCCGTTCGCTGCCCGGCTTGCCGACAAGACAGTGAGCAGGGAAAGTGCTCTCGAAATCCGGCTTATCCGAAATTTCCTCATTGCCTTCTTTGTGCCAGTCAGTTGAGGCGATTAAGGAGTAACCATTTTCCAATGCAAAACGCCTGGCGTCGCTAACCGTGTCGATTATCCCCTCCGCGCCCGGCACGTAAAGCCGACCCTCAGGCCGCATAAAATCATATTGCGTATCAACATCCCAGAATACCGTCTCGTTTTTCATAATAGTTCCCTTTCCAGGTGGGACTAAAATAAATAGCGGAGTCGGCTTTTGCAAGATGTTATTTGTTCATTCTTAAAAAAGTGCTAAAATGCCCCAAACCTCAAAACTGGCTGGAGCAGAAATTTATGAAAACTTATCGAAAAGAACTGTGGTTCAATACGCCGCATCGCAGGGACTTTATCAATATCACCCCGCAGGTGGAGAACACCCTTGCTGAATCGGGCATCAAAGAAGGGTTTTGCCTTATCAACGCGATGCACATTACAGCGAGCGTTTTCATCAACGACAATGAATCAGGGCTGCATCAGGATTTCGAGGTCTGGTTAGAGAAGCTGGTGCCCGAAAAGCCATATTCGCAGTACCGGCACAACAACGGGGAAGACAACGCCGACGCGCATCTCAAGCGGACGATAATGGGCCGGGAGGTCGTCGTGGCCGTGACAAACGGCCGGCTCGACTTCGGCCCCTGGGAGCAAATCTTCTACGGCGAATTCGACGGCAAACGAAAAAAACGCGTACTAATCAAAATCATCGGTGAGTAGATGACAAGAAACCACTGTGAGCTTTTACTGACTCCTGTTGCGGTCCTCTTTATCTTTATCGGTGTTGCTGCCGCACAGCCGGCCTACTATACAGACAAAATCAACTCGGTTCCCGACCTGACCCAGACCGACCCTGAAGCAAACTTCACCGCCGGTGGAAAGGAGTTTTGCATGCATTGCGCCGTAACTAATTCCCTGATGTGGCTGGACTCACACGGCTTCCCAAATCTCGCGGACAACACTGGTAATCCTCTCGCAGACCAGGTCAAACTTGCCAAGCTGCTCGCCTCGAAAACGTATATGGACACAGACCCCGAAGAAGGAACGGGAACAACAAACCTGATAAGAGGTCTTAAAAAATTTATCGCAGACCGCGGCTATCAAATAGAATCACTGCAATATCAGGGCTGGCGCCGCATCGCAGAGGACGTTGCCGGTCTGACCACCAGCCAAGTTCCTTCGCTGGAACGGATTAAGCAGGGCGTGCTCGGCAATGGTGTCGTCTGGCTCAACGTCGGCTGGTACAAATATGATGCTTCAAAAGATGAGTATGAAAGAATTTCCGGCCATTGGGTTACGCTCGTCGGCTACGGCAAAGACCAGAATGACAATCCCGACCCCAATATTATCATTCTCCACGACCCATCGCCTCGCGCCGGGGTAGTTTTCTCTAACGAATATGTCCCCGTAACCACGATAGTATCGGGGAATCTCACGGGCGACTGGAAAGGGCTGCCGCGAAAAGCTGCCGGCTGCTATAAGCTCACTGAGGGTATGCACCTCAAGCGAAATGCTGACTGTGCTGTAGTGGATGGCGCGATACTTTTAAAGCTCAAGCCATCCGGGTCCTTCCCGAATCCAAAAGCAATAAGCTCAGACGTTGATGAAACAGTAAACCAGCGGTCGGCGAAAGAAATGCTCAGTCAGGCCCGGGAAATGCTCAGGGGTCGGAACAAGGATACCGCCTCGGCACGCCAAATTCTTCTGAAAGCGGCAAAAAACGGTGCCGCTCTGAGTGCCTCCGAACGTTGTCATCTCTACGTTTACCTTGGCTATATCGAAGACCTCGCCGGCAATAGAGAAGCTGCCGTACCCTGGTATCGCAAGGCCCTGCAGATTCAGGGTCCGAACGTCAAATGGATTAGAATGCTCGCCGAGCAGGGACTGAGCAGGCCTATAACCTGGATACGTCATCTTGATGGAGACCAAAGGCAGGAACCGGCCGGGGTTGAGAAAAGGTCAACCAGACCGGATGGTGTTATCGAACGTATCGGGGCCGGTTATGTCGTTAGCGACGAACCGACCGGCCTGCCTGAGCTTAAAAAAAATCTGTCCAAAGCCGAACAGCTCGAAAATTTCGATATTTTGTGCCAGGCAATCGACAGATATTACTCTTTCTTTGAGAACAAACACATCGACTGGAACAAAATAACCGTCCGTTATCGCTCTCGTTTACGGCAAGCCAAAACTACCGACGAATTCTATTCTCTTATGTATCAGCTCGTCCGTGAGCTGGAGGATTGCCACTCCTGGCTTTGCAATTATCCGAGGGCGCAGCTGCAACGTTACTCGCCTGAAATTACCATCCGTAAGCTCGAAGATGCTGCGGTTGTGGCAGACGTTCCCGTCAATTCACAGACGTATGCTCGGGGCATTCGCAGGGGTTCGGTCATTGTGGAAGTTGATGGCCTGACGGTCAAAGACAAACTCGAACAAATCCGGCCGCTGATGAAAATGTACTCCTCCGAGCGGGCATTTCTTGAAGAAGCTTACAGGCGTCTTCTCGACGGCCCAAAAGGAACAAATGTATCGCTGAAATTTCTTCCCAACGGCAAAAATCCTCGAAGGACAGTAACGCTCACACGGGTCGATTACCAGCCCAAAGACTTTCTCGACCCGAAAATCCCCCTTGAAAAACGAAGGTTCGTCTGGTTCGGACGCCACAGCTCCGGTTACGGCTATATCCGAATATTGTCCTTCCAGGGCCGTGACGAAATCGCAGACGAATTCGATTCTGCCCTTGAGCAACTAAAAGACACACCCGGTCTGATAATAGACATTCGGGAAAATCCAGGCGGTTTCGGCACCTCTCAAAATAGAATCATCGGTCGACTCATAACTGCCAAGACGAAGGTCAACATCGCCTATGAGAAAAACGGCCCGGAACACAACGATTTCAAAATCAGAGAGACCAGCTTCGGCCCCGCCGGCCCCTGGCAATACACCAGGCCCGTCATCCTTTTAATCAACACAATCACAGGCAGCGCTTCAGACCTGTTCGCGTGCAGCATTATAAGCACGGGCAGAGTAGTCACCATAGGAACACCTACTCACGGCAACTTAAGCGGCCAATGCGTTTATGCAGTTTTACCCTGCGGCCTTGTCGTGCGAATTTCAAATGGTTACATCTGCGACGCAAAGGGCAGGATAATAGAAGTCAACGGCAACATTCCCGATGTCTATTCGGAACCGACCGTTGAAGATATAATCTCCGGCCGCGACAGTGTTCTCGAACGAGCCGTACAGGAGCTTGACCGGCTATGTAAATAAATTGCGGGTGAACTCAAAGGCGGCAAGCCGACGCGCGCAGATAAAAATCAGTGATGAGCAAGGCATAGACGAAAAAGTTTATGATAGAAATCAAGGCGATAGGCAAGTCCTTTAGGCGCAGGGGCAAAAAACGCAAGGGCAGATACGAAGCAGAACCCGCCGGAAGCGGCCCGATTATCCATGCGCTGGAGGAAGTTACATTCATCGCCGAGAACGGGATGATACTTGGCCTACTGGGGCCGAACGGCGCGGGAAAGACCACGCTGCTAAGAATCCTGTCAACTGCACTGAAGCCGACAATGGGGACGGCATCGTTCGACGGCGTGGATATTATTCAAAGTCCGCTTGAAGTCCGCAGGAGAATAGGTTTCTTGTCCGACAATACGGGGCTCTACGGGCGGCTGACCGCAAGAGAAATGATTGAATACTTCGGGATGCTCCACGGCATCAAACGCCGGGTAATTAAAGACCGCGTCGAGGAGCTAATCGGCCTGCTGTCGATGAAGGAATTTATCGACAAGCGCAACGACACCCTTTCTTCAGGTATGAAACAGAAGGTTTCGATTGCCCGCACGCTCATCCACGACCCTCAAATTGTGATGTTCGACGAACCCACCACAGGTCTCGATGTTGCGGCGGCGGAGGCAATACTTGAGTTTATCGAATCCTGCAAACAACAAGGCAAGACCGTTTTGTTCTGCACGCACCATATGCACGAGGTAGAACGGCTTTGCGACAGCGTGGTAATGCTGCGGCAGGGCCGGCTATGTTTCAAAGGAACACCACAGCAAATGCTCATTCAAACGGGGCAGGCGCGCCTCGACAAGGCGTTTCTGGTGTTTGTCGACTCCGGGGGGCAGGCAAATGCGTAACGTGCTTGTCATATATCTCAAGGAGCTCAGGGAAGTACTGCGTGACCGCAGGACCCTGCTGTTTATGTTTCTTATGCCGACGATAATCGTGCCGGTGCTGATGAATCTGGTGATAGGATTCACAGTGCATATGGAGAAGAAGGCGCGAACCGAGACGCTGGGATACGCCATATTCGGCGGCGAATATTTGCCCAAGCTCCGGGAGGCCTTCGAGAACGAACAGGGATTTGAAACAGTCAGCATTTCATCTCCGAACGATATCGAGTCGGCGATAGCATCCGAGAAAATCAAATTCGCGATTGTCATCCCGGAATCGGCCGGTCGGCAGCTCGAGGATTCGAATCAGGTCACTATCCGGCTCTACTACAACGACGCCACAGTCGCAAGCAGGGCCAATATCAGGGCCGCCAAAGTAATTCGCGCATTTGGTGAGCGATTGCGCGCCGAACGGCTCACGAAGCTTGGCCTGGAAAGCCCGAGGAGCCAGGACAACCTGCTCAATCCCATTGCCCTCGAAGAGCACGGCACCGCCAACATGAGAGAAATTCTCGGCGAGCGCCTCGGCGGGATGCTGCCTTATTTCTTCATAATTTTCTCTTTTATGGGGGCGATGTATACCGCTATCGACATCGGCGCGGGCGAAAAGGAAAGAGGAACGCTGGAGACACTTTTACTTGCGCCGGTCCCGCGGTGGCAGATTGTTCTCGGCAAGTTCCTTGTTCTGTTTACGACCGGCGTTACCGCGGCGCTACTGTGCCTGACGAGCGTAGGGCTGCTTCTGGCAACAAAAGGCAAAGAGATAACCGGCACTATGCAGGAGGTCCTTCAGTCGATAAGCTTAACCGACTTTGTGCTGGTCGGCGCAATGCTCGTTCCGACGGCTGCTATCTTCGCCTCACTTTTGCTGTGCATATCAATCTACGCCAGGAGTTACAGGGAAGCAGGCGTGTACTGCGGCCCGCTGAATATGATTGTGATTATCCCCGCCGTCATAGCAATGCTGCCCGGCATCGAGCTGAACTGGATGACCGCTATGGTGCCGGTTATGAATATATCGCTGGCGATTAAAGAACTTCTAAAGGGGACAATGGATTATCTCATCCTTGCGGCCATTCTCGGCTCAACATTTTTTGTCGCCGGAGCACTGCTTGTATTCACGACGTGGTGGTTTGGACGCGAAGCGGTGCTGTTCAGGGAATAATACATTGCGGAGATGCAGGACCCGTGGCGCTTGTGTTCTTTTTAATTCAGGTATTTGTAATTTCGTTTTCCGGGGCGATGCAGCCGGGACCCGTGACGGCCACAGCAATTACGATGGGGACGCGAAAACGCTGGGCGGGGGTTCTTCTGGCAATCGGTCACGGCATCATAGAATTTCCCCTGATGATTCTAATTATTCTCGGCCTTGGTTCGGTCTTTCAAAAGACCTCGACACAAATCGTCATCGGCATCGCAGGCGGGACAGTTCTGCTTTATATGGCTTATAGTATGTTCAAAAGCGCCGGCCGTCCCTCAACTATACATCTGGGCGCAAGCAACGACAAACCCATCCTGGCGGGGATTATCTTCACAATCTCCAATCCTTATTTTTTGATTTGGTGGGCAACGGTGGGGCTGCTTTTAGCAACCAAAGCAAAAGAATTTGGTATTTATGCCTTTGTGCTTTTCGCGGTCGTTCACTGGTTTGTCGATTTGATTTGGGTTACGGCGTTGTCGCTGGCCAGCTTTCACGGGACAACACTGTTAGGCCCGAAGGTTCAAAAGATTATTTTGAAAATCTGCGCCGCGGCGGTGCTGTTTTTCGGACTGTCTTTCATATACAACGCCGTTAGGATGATGACTACGACAGCCGGGGCCGGCTAACCGGATTTTTCCGAACGGTCTTCAAGAATCTGCTTTACAGTATATTGGGATAACACCTCGCGCTGGGCCTGGACGGCCTTCTGCAGGCCGGGTGACTGTTTATCCGGCGCCTGCGCGAAACCCGCCTGTGCAATCACATCGGCAACTTCGGACAGCTTCAGGGTGTCTGGGTCTTTTGCCAGCAGGAAGCCGTCCTTGGGCTCTGTTACACGGGCCACAAGGCCGACCGATACCAAGAGCTCCAATACCTTCTCGGCGAGCTCGCCGGGCATATTAAGCCGGGTCGAGACCGTTGCGGTTTCCAGCACTCCATCGCCTTTTTCAAACGCCGAGGCAAGCTCAGTTACGATATTTAATATTGTCAGGTCGCCGGCGATGAAGAACTCATCGGTTTTCTTGGTCGCCGCTGCAATCTCAGCTGCATCCAAGGTCGTCAAATGCTGAGTCGTGAAAGTCAGCTGCAAGCCGAAAAGAACAATGAACCAGCTAAGACAAATCCAAAATATGCCAAGCGGTATCAACCCAAGGGCGCCGTAAATCTGGCTATATGGAATGAACTTTACCACATACAATTTGAACCCCCACTTTGCAAAGGTCCAGACAAGTGCGGCAACAATCGCTCCCCAGATTGCGGCCCGCGCCTTAACCTTTGTATTCGGCAGGAGAAGATAAAGCAAGAAAAACACCGCGACCGAGGCCAGGTACGAAACCACAACGGGTGTCGTATGTGAAAGCAGCGTTTTTTGCAGCTCGCCTATCCTCGAATACTTCGTAGCAATATATACAGCCGTAGCCACCAGGATGGGCCCTAGCGTCAATAACGCCCAGTAATTGACTATCCTGTGCACAATGCTCCTGCCTCTGCCCACACCCCAGATACGATCAAACGCCCCTTCAATTGTCAACAGCAGCAACAAAGCCGCCAGAATAATAATTATCACGCCGACTATCGCTATCGTGCCCTGATTAAACTCCACGAAGACCTTGGCAATTATCGCGTCGATATTGTCCGTCAGTTTAATCTTTGCGTTTGGATTGGCGGGGTCCGGGTACTCGATTGTGGAAAGATGCAACTGCGTGTAGACCGTATCCTTGATATCCTGGCCGATGTTCTGATACATCGGTAAGAACTGAAACACCATCAGCACCACCACCGCGAGGGGGACAAGGCCGAACATCGTATAATATGACAAAGCCGCTGCCTGTTGTCCTGCACGGTTTTTCTTCAACAGTCTGAAACAGTGAATCCACAGCTTTATCTGAAAAGCCAGAAATCTCCCAACCCTGCCCAATTGCGCACTTGGCGTCGATAAAAGCTTATCGAACATTTAGCGTTCCTTTCAAGGCCGACGGTTAAGCTGTTTTATTTCCTCGATCTTTCCAAGATAAGATTAAGACCCGTATCGATAAGCATTTTTCCCCAGTCAAGTTCCGGATTCCTCGGCGTTCCATTTATCGGGAGCGTCATCCTGTTCGGTGTTGATTCCTGGCCGAGCCTGATTTCTTCGCCTGATACTGTTATCGGCAAAACCACGTCGAACCTTTCAAACCTGCGATCCGGATCAAGCGGAATAATTCCGATAAAATTAAACGGTCTGTTCCCGATGTCCATCTGCATATTCGAATAACGAACAAAGCCATCTTTCACAGTAAAAGGTGTCGGGTGGATCGTCATAATATCACCGGACGAGCGTGCTGCCTTGAGGATTGCGCCAAGCAATCCCGTCGGCTGCATCTTTACTTGCTTGAGTACAATTGTTCCTGCAATATCCACATCTTCGGACCTTTCCGCTCTTATCGGCACTACTAATTCGTTACAGTCAAAACTTGCTATACCGGTGATACTCGACGGCCCGGAAAATATCGGGTTCACCCTGGCCAGCAGCTTGTTCGATATCTCAACATTCAACTGCACGTTCTTGAGCACCTGCATCGGCCCGGCAATTTTGAAGAATGTCGGTTTTTGCTTGAAATCGGCAGAACCACCGAAATTGAACTGCCCGTTATTCACCGTTGTCGTAAACGGCGCCACGGCCAAAAGGCCTTTGTCAATTTTTATATCCACATCGGTCGCACCGATATTCAGACCCATATAACCGGCGCTATCGAATCCGACTTTCGTCTGGGCATTCAGATTTGCCAGCATTGCATCGGGCTTGTCCGCGGGGTAACGGCTGTTGAAATTAACGGTGTCTTTTCTTTTGCCCTCCATTACCAATTCGCTCGGCATAAAGGCCGACAGCATTCCGCTGAGTGTCTTCCAGTCGTAATCGAGCTGAGCGTTTCCCTGAAGGTTGCTGGTCTGGCCCTCGGTTTTCTGCTGAAAGTTGCCTTTTATCTTTATATTCGGGCTTATAATATCCGCCTTTATGGTCCAGTTTTTCGTAGTCGGGTTCACCTCTGCGTCGATGGAAAGTTCAACCGGATTTTGCATAAACGGCTCTTTGCCGGGCGCTTTAACGAGTAGGTTCGCAATTTTTGTCGATTCGGTCGTTAATCTGTAATTATCGTCTTTGAAACCGACTGTCAGGTCCGATTCGGCAATGCCGCCCAGCTGCACGTCCTTTGAAATCGCCTTTGACATAACAAGATACGGCTGCAATTTCGCGAGGTCAACGTTCCTGGCCGAGGCGGTAAGCGACATCGTGCCTTTGGCATCTTTGCCAATCGGCAGCTTGCCGTCATTTACAGCAAACTGGCCAAAACTCGTGTCTGCCTTCAACTGTTTTATCAAAAGCGTTTTTGCCGAGTTGTCAACCGCAGCCATAATCTCGACCGAGGCGCCCGGCTCGGTAATCGTTATATCCGGTGTTGGACTCACACGAAGATTGGCTATATTCGCTGAGCCAGTAATCGAAATTGTCTTCGCTTTTGCGTTGGTGTTTATTTGTCCTTTACTCGCCACCTGTCCACCAAGCCGGTATTTGCTCAGGTCTGCAAACTGGCCCAGCTCGCCGGCAAGCCGGGCAAGGTCCGCCTGAGCATCGTAGTTGAACGCCTCCATTGTGCCCGTGCAATTCACTTTCGCAAACGCAGACGTTATCTGCGCCTTCTCGAACTTCACCTGTTCACCTTCGGCGGCAATCAGGGCCTCTGCACGAATCGGTTCGGATATCGCAATGGGTTTGCCCTCAACTGACCCCGCCAGCCCATCAATGCTCACCTGTCCCGACAGCTTCTTTTGTCCTGATTCAGAGAGCGTCTGGACACTGCCGAGGAGTTTACCGGCGGTAATAGTGGTTCCTTCTTTTATGCCCAAAGTCCTCGGCAACTGGGCCGCCACCGCGGGGAGGTCGCATTCGAGATTTGCATTCAGCTCATATTTGGAATCCGGCTTCATAAAATCCGCCAGTGTCCCAAAGCTCATCGGCGCTATGCCGCTTGCCTGGGCTTTTAGCCAGTCAGTCTGCACGGTCAGCTTGTCAACACTGAGCAAATCCCCCCGCTGGGCCACATCGGCCGCGATATCCAGCACGCTGGTTTTTACCTTGTCGCCCTTGAGTTGCGGGGAAGTTATTTCCAGTCCTTTGCCCAGCACGACGCCGCCGGCTTTCTCAATGGCCCCATTTTTCACTACAGCGGTCAGGTTCGCTGAAACCACTCCCCTGGCTTCCATCTCAACGCCGGCGACTGCCAGTATCGATTCGAGCGAAGCGAGGTCCAGGTTATTCACTTCAACCGTCAAATCGCCGCTTGTTCTTTTCAGGTCCCAGTTTTTGCCGGGTTGTACTGAACCTTTGGCATTTATCGCTGACTGCCCTCCGCCTTCGGCAATATCCGCGGCCAGTTTAAAGTCCGTGCGCTGGCCTTCAGGGCGCAAATTCACGGTGCTGTTTATCTGTGAGACCTCAACGGCGCCCTGAGGCCCTTTTATCTTCACGTCGCCGTCTTTAACAACAAGGTCTATGCGCTGAACAGGCAATCCCGCCGCCGTCTCCTTCTGCGCTGCAGGTGCTTGTGGTTCGGCTGCGGGTTTTTGCTTCATCTTCTCAACGTCTATTTCTACCCTCGGTTCATCGACGACCGTCCGGCCAAACGATAAATTACCGGTCAGCAACGCACCATAATGCGGTTTAGTTGAAAACTCCTTCACCGCAACCGACATACTGTCGGTATTGTCTTTGAAGCGAAGCCCGCTGATACTGATACCTTTGCCCCAGCCCATCGACAAATCCGAAAAATCCAGCTCGCCGGCGCCTGCGGCGTTTGCCCTGGACAGTATCATTCGCCGACAACTGTCACTCGATACATAAGCAGGCACAGCAAAAACCACCGCCAGAATCAAAACCAGCAGCACCGCAGCCAGCACGATGAGTATTATCTTCAATACTTTTTTCTTTGGTTTTTTCACAATCGTCTCTTTGTTTTGTTCTTCAGGTCCCATAAGAATCTTTCCAAAAACACATCAAGCCCAAGTTCAATCTCGCGTGAATCGATACAAAGGAGGAAAAACAATCCCTTGAGAAGACAGTTTCGCCTGTCTGACGAAGCTTAACTTTGCATTATCTCATCCGACTTGTGCTTCACCACCTGGTCTGTCCTGTCGGTATACTGCTTTGTAAGCTCATCGAGTTGCTTCTTGCCCTTTTCAAGGTCGTCTTCGGTTATGAGCTTATCCTTTTGCCCTTTTTCAAGCTGCTTTATTGCATCCCGCCTGAAGTTGCGAACACTCACCTTCGTTTGTTCCCCCAGCCCCTTGACCTGATGCACCAACTGTTCCCTGCGCTCCTCGGTCAAAGGCGGAACATTGAGGCGAATTACCTTGCCGTCAACCATAGGCGTCAACCCAACGTCGCTTGCCAATATCCCCTTGTCTATATCCTTTATGGATCCCGGGTCAAAGGGCTTGACTAAAATCATATCCTGCTGCGGGGTTGACAGCGCGGCAAGCGCTTTCAACGGAGTTGGGTTGCCGTAATATTCCACCTTTATATTTTCAACGAGTCCCGTGGAAGCCCTGCCTGTCCGCACGCCCCTTAACTCGTCCTGCAAAATCTCTACGGCCTTTTTCATCTTATTTTCGCTGTCTGCCATTACCTGCTTGACGGGCATAGTTTCGTCTCCTGTTTTTGTCCGCCTGCGGCGGATTAAGAAATTACCGTCCCCACGGGCTGGCCGTTAATTGCTTTTGTGATGTTGCCCTTTTTGAAAATATTCAGGACGATTATCGGGATTTTGTTGTCCCTGCACAAGCTGACTGCTGAATGGTCCATCACGCGCAAATTCTTCTCGAAGACCTCCTGATATGTGAGCCGCTCAAACAGTTCGGCCTTGGGGTTTTTCTGCGGGTCGTCGCTATAAACTCCGTCCACCTTCGTCGCCTTTATCAGCACATCGACGTCGAGCTCCGCCGCCCGCAGCGCCGCGCAGGTATCGGTGGTAAAGAAGGGGTTTCCGGTCCCCCCGGCCAATATCACGATTCTGCCCTGCTCAAAATGCCTAAGCGCTCTTCGGCGGATAAACGGCTCGCACATCGCCTCTACTTCTATCGCGCTCATCACTCGCGTGGTGGCGCCGATTTTTTCCAGCGATTC
The DNA here is from genome assembly GCA_964400665.1 of uncultured Pirellulales bacterium. Taxonomy (GTDB): domain Bacteria; phylum Planctomycetota; class Phycisphaerae; order Sedimentisphaerales; family Anaerobacaceae; genus Fen-1362. The sequence continues at coordinate 26,318 of CAYNVP010000005.1, forward strand.
CTGCAGCGCACAGGCGTTGATTATCGTCGTGAGCATCCCCATATAATCCGCGGTATAGCGGGGTATCTGTGTTTTTTCGGAAAATTTGTGTCCCCGAATAAAATTGCCCGCCCCCACAACCACCGCCACCTGCGGGCCGAGCTTGCTAATCTCGGCGATTCTGGCCGCTATTGACTCAAGCTGTCCCCCGTCAATACCGTATCCCCCCTGCTCACAGAAACTTTCTCCCGACAATTTCAACAGAATCCGCTTGTATTTATTCTGGCCCATATATCCCGCTTTCCGCAGCCGGCCGGGCCGGCGAACACAAACCCAGAAAACAGCTATCCGACGTCGAACCGCACGAAACGTTTTATTTTTGTCGAGCCGCCCGCTGATTTGGCCGCATCTGCCAATACCTGCGCCACCGTTTTAGTGTCGTCCTTGACGAATTTCTGCTCAAGCAGACAGTTCTCTTCGTAGAACTTCCTCATCTTGCCTTCGACGATTTTGTCAATGATATTGGCGGGTTTGTTTTTCATCTGTTCGGCGTAAATTGCCTTTTCCCGCTCAATCACCTTTGGGTCAATTCCGTCTTTATCCAGAGCCAACGGCTTTGTCGCGGTAATATGCATCGCGATATCCATTCCGATGCGTTTCAACTCCTCCGAGGAAGCCACGTTTTGGTCGCTTGTGGCGATTTCGACCATAGTGCCGACCTTAGAATTGAAGTGGATATACGTGCTAATAAGTCCTGTGCCATCGAGCTGAAACTTTGCGTAGTCGCCGACCTGGGTTTTTTCGCCGGTCTTGCTCACCAGCTCAGTAATAACGTCACTGAATTTTTTGCCGTCAACGGCTGTTTCAAGCAGGTTCTCAACACCTTCATTATTAGAGCAGACAATAGCATATTCGGTCATCTTTTGAGCAGCGGCTTTGAAATCATCGCTGTTAGCGACAAAATCGGTCTCGCAGCACAGTGACGCCAGCACCGCTACCTTCCCGTCGTCACTGGCTTTGCTTACGACCAGCCCCTGCGTCGTTTCGCGTTCTGCGCGTTTGGCCAGGGTCGCAAGACCCTTTTTCCGCAGTATCGCCATTGCCTCTTCCAAATCGGCGTTGGCCTCCTCAAGCGCCTTTTTGCAGTCCATCATCCCCTGGCTGCTCATCTTGCGAAGCTTCACTATCAATGAAGTTGGAATTTCCGCCATCTCAAAAGCTCCTGCTCAAAAATCTTTCTATGTTGTCTCAGTTTCCTGCTGCTGTTGTGTTTGTTGTGCCGGCTCTTCCTGGGCAGGTTGCGGGGTCGGCTCAGGCATTTCGCCTGCATTCTCTACCGCCGACGGTTTCGCTTCCGCCCTATCAGCGCGCGCCAGAACCGTCCTCCTTGACCTCACTCGCCTTGGTCTCGGCGAGACATCTTTGCGTACAGACACCATCGTCTTGCCGACCGCCACCGCTTCGGCAAGCTCGTTCAATATCAGGTTTATCGCCCTTATCGAATCGTCATTGGCAGGTATCACAACATCGACGGTATCCGGGTCGCAATCGGTGTCGATAATCCCCACTGTCGCTATCCCAAGTTTCTTGGCCTCCCTCAGCGCCAAATATTCTTTTTTGCAATCCACTACTATGACCGCCCCCGGCAGCCGTGACATTTTGCGTATCCCCTCCATATTTCCCTTAATTTTGCGCAGCTCGCGTTTCAGCCGGGACGCCTGCTTTTTGCTCTGGCTTTCGAGCGTTCCCGCCTGCTGCATCTGTTCAAGCTCATCGAGCCGCTGAACACGCGACCGTATCGTCCTGAAATTAGTAAGCGTGCCGCCCAGCCAGCGGTCCGAGACGTAATGCATCCCACACTTAGCCGCCGCTGCTTCAACGGCTTTCTGCGCCTGTCTTTTTGTTCCGACAAAAACGACATCCTTGCCACTCGATACTACATCGGCCAGCAGTTTCTTCGCTATCACCAGCCCCGCCAATGTCTTGCGGACGTCGATAATATGTATCTGGCCGCGTTTGCCAAATATAAACGGCCCCATCTTCGGATTCCACCGATTGGCGCTATGCCCAAAATGGACACCCGCGCTAATCAGCTCTTTTGCCAGCTCTTTAGCCACAAAAACCTCCCCGCCATTTGGCGAGGTCTCGCCGCAGGCGGACAAAAACTTTGTCTAAATCAATTTACACTGCACCGCGCACTAAAAATCAAACTCGTAAACCTAATCTGAACCGCATATTATGTCAAGCACATTTACAGCGTTGCGGAAATGCCTTTATACCCGCTGGTTGCGCCCAAGTAAAGCAAAAACCGCTTTTTAGGTTTATTGAGCAAGGCGGATTCCGGGGTTATAATAGAAGATTCTAAGGTAAGCAAAGACACAAATAGTAATGGCAAAGTTTGAGCTGAATAATGCGATGAAGCCCGCGGGAGACCAGCCGGAGGCGATTGCCCGGCTGGAGGCGGGGCTGCGCGCCGACAAAAAGTATCAGACACTGATGGGCGTCACAGGGTCGGGCAAGACCTTTACGATGGCAAACGTGATAGCGGCGTTAAACAAGCCGACGCTGGTCATATCGCACAATAAGACCTTAGCGGCACAGCTTTATGAGGAGTTCAAGGAGTTATTTCCCAGCAACGCAGTTGAGTATTTTGTGAGCTATTACGATTACTACCAGCCAGAGGCGTATATACCGCAACGGGATATATATATCGAAAAAGACGCGTCGAAGAACGCGGATTTGGACCGGCTGCGCCTTTCGACGACGACGAGCTTATCGACCCGCGAGGACTGTATTATCGTGGCGTCGGTTTCGTGCATATTCGGACTGGGCAGCCCTGAGGATTACAAAGCAAGCGTTGTCGCTGCGCGAGTCGGGGACACCATTGACCGCAACGAGCTATTGGGCCGGCTGGCGGACATTCAATACGAGAGAAATGATATTGATTTTCAGAGGGGAAAATTCAGGGTCCGCGGGGACGTGGTGGAATTGTATCCGTCTTATGAATCGTTCGCGATTCGGTTTGAATTTTTCAGCGACCAGATAGAAAAAATCAGCTATATAAATCCCACAAGCGGAGAGCTTCTGGCCCAGGAAGAGCAGGTCTTCATTTATCCGTCGCAGCATTACGTTACCGGCGGGGACAGATTAGAAAATGCGATAGATGGTATAAAGGCCGAGCTGAAACAGAGATTGATGGAGCTTCGCAGCCAGGCCAAGCTGCTGGAGGCACAACGGCTCGAAGCGAGGACAAGATACGATATCGAGATGCTGGAGGAAGTCGGGTATTGCAGCGGGATAGAAAACTATGCGCGGCATCTTGCGGGGCTGGCCCCGGGCACAAAGCCATATACTCTGATAGATTATTTTCCGAAGGATTTCCTTTTATTTATAGACGAGTCACACGCGACGATACCTCAGCTTCGGGGGATGTGGGCCGGGGACAGGAGCAGGAAAGAGGTCCTGGTCGAGCACGGATTCCGGCTACCCAGCGCCCTGGACAACCGGCCTTTGCGGTTCGAGGAATTTGTGGAAAAGTGGAACCAGGTGGTATTTGTCTCCGCGACGCCGGGGCCTTTTGAGATGGATAAGTGCAACAATGAGGTGGTGGAACAGATAATAAGGCCGACCGGGCTGATTGACCCGCAGATTTTCGTGCACCCGGCCAAAGACCAGGTGTTGCATCTTTTAGGCGAGATTGACAAGCGAATCAAGGTCAACGAGAGGGTACTGGTAACGACACTGACAAAGAAAATGGCGGAGGATTTGTCGGTGTATATAGCGAAGAAGGGAATTAGGTGCCGATACCTGCACAGCGAGATTGAAACGCTTGAGCGCGTGGAAATATTGCGGGACCTTCGGCAGGGGAATTTTGACATACTGGTGGGGATAAACCTGCTGCGCGAAGGTCTGGATTTACCGGAGGTGTCGCTGGTGGCGATATTAGACGCGGACAAGGAGGGTTTTCTGCGGAGCGAGACGTCGCTTATACAAACAATAGGCAGAACGGCCCGAAACGTCAACGCGACGGTATTTTTATATGCGGACACCGTCACCGAGTCGATGCAGAAAGCTATTGACGAAACGGACAGGCGTCGTAAAATACAGGTTCAATATAATAAAGAGCATAACATTACTCCTGAGACGATACGCAAAGAGATACGGTCCGGGCTGGCTCTGGAGTTAAAGGCCCGCAAGGCCGCCCGCGAGGCGGCCCGGTTTGAGGAAAGTGAGTTTGAGAAGGTCGAGCTGGCCAGTGCAATCGAAAAGGAAATGCTCGAAGCGGCGACGGCGCTTGATTTTGAACGGGCCGCGTTTTTGCGCGACCGGCTGAAGGAACTAAAAGAGCTTCCGGAGCTTGTTCTGCTTGAATCGAAGAAAAAGAAACGAGACCACATGGCGGAAAAGAAACTGAAAAGATTCAAAGGTAAGAGCGAAAAATAATATGGCGAAACTTGATATTGAAAAGGTGCGGCCCCTGCTGAAGCTGGCAACGGATGAGGACCTCGGACAGGGGGACATGACCAGCGAGTTATTGTTCGGCGACGACATTATCGATAAGGCGAGCATTATTTCCCGCGAGGAGATAGTCGTATGCGGAATGCAGGTGGTTAAGGAGCTTTTGCGGATGTATGACAAGCGGCTCAAGCTGAAGGTGTTCGTAAAGGACGGCCAGCACGCATACGTCGGATGCCAGCTTGCGGTCATCGAAGGGCCGCTTTGTTCGATACTAACGGCCGAACGCGTGGTGCTCAATTTTCTGCAGCGGTTGAGCGGGATAGCCACTACAACGCGCAAATACGTCCGGGCGGTCCAGGGGACAAAGGCAAAGATTTACGACACGCGTAAGACGCTGCCCGGCTGGCGTGTGCTGGAGAAATATGCGGTGCGCTGCGGCGGCGGGCACAATCATCGACTGGGGCTTTACGACGGGATATTGATAAAGGACAACCACCTTGCACAATTGGGCAGGAATTTTCAGCCAAAACTGATTAAAATCGTCAAAGAGGCAAGAAAGGTAAGGCACGCCAAGTTCATCGCAGTCGAGGTTGACCACGTCGATAACCAGCTCAACTACGTGCTGGATATACCGGGAATCGATATTGTGCTTCTGGACAATATGGGACAATGGCAGCTCAAGCACGCCGTAGAGATGAGGAACAGGATGTGCGGCAAAGGCAGCAAGCCCCTACTGGAGGCATCGGGTAATATTACGCTGGCCAACGTTTCGGCGATTGCGCAGTGCGGGGTGGAGCGGATAGCGGTCGGGGCCATCACGCATTCAGCGACGGCGGTTGACATCGGAATTGACAGGTGAGCAAAACTATTCAAGAGTC
>CAYNVP010000005.1:31642-31866 GCA_964400665.1 uncultured Pirellulales bacterium
AGGTGAGTAGAACAAAGTCAGCGCCGGATGTGCTTGACCCCGACCAGATAAAATCACATCTCAGAACAAAATGCATCGGCAAAAAGGTCATCGTTTACAGCAGCACAGCGAGCACAAACGACGTTGCCGCCGAATACGCCAGGAACAAAGATAACGACGGTCTCGTCGTGCTCGCCGAAGAGCAGACACGGGGCAGAGGCAGAAGCGGCAACAAATGGGTAAGC
>CAYNVP010000006.1:0-30485 GCA_964400665.1 uncultured Pirellulales bacterium
ATAAATTCAAAAAGGAAAAAATCGAAAACATCGCCATCCTGCTAAACGCCGCCATCGACGCCCGAAGCAAAGTCGGCCTGAAAATGAACGTCGAAAAAGCCAATCTCGATAAAATACTGAAGGTGCTGCCCGCTGAAAAAAGCCCCACAATCTCAAACTTAGCCGACCCCAATTACATCGCCGTCGAGGTGATTATCGAGGACAAAATCGAAAGGACCCTCGTCCCCGCCCTCAAACGCGCCGGCGCATCGGGAATAATCACCTACCCGCTGAATAAGGTTATTCATTAAGGCGCGCAGGTTCGGCCCTGCGCAATGGTTATTTATTTACCCTGCCAACGTATGCACCGTCGTCGGTATTGATTCGCACGACATCACCAATCTCAATAAAAGGCGGCACGCGGATTTTCAGCCCTGTTTCCACGACTGCGTCTTTCATTTGATTGGTCGCGGTGGCGCCTTTAATTATAGGCGTCGTGTCGGTAACGGTCAACTCAACCGCCTTGGGTAAATCAATAGTGACCACGTTGCCCTCGTGCACAAGCGCAGTCAAAACTGTATTGGGCTTGAAGAATCTTATCAGCCCGCCAATCAGCTCGTCGGGAACCGTTATCTGGTCGTAGGTCCTGGTATCCATCAGGATATGGCCGGTGTTATCGGAATACAGGTATTCCATTTCACACCTGTCAAGAAACGCCTGCTCGACTTCCTCGGTTGAGCGCAGACGCTTTTCAAGTATGACGCCATCGGAAATCTTCTTGAGCTTGGCCTGCACGAACGCCCGCAGGTTGCCCGGCGTCACGTGAGTCGACTTGGTACAGATATACAGCTCACCATCCATCATAATGGCCATACCCGGCCGCATTTCACTTGCCTTCACTGAACTCTCCTATATCCACTCAATCATCAAACAACAATGAAAAATCAATTGTAGCATTTTGAGAAACAGTTAGTCAACAGCGGCCTTCAAGGGAGCCGAAAAAGGGTGCGACTAAAGATTATGGCGGGATTAAGCTGCACGTTTACGGCCTTGCCAGTAGCTTTTCCACGTATCGGACTGCTGCAACGCAATTAAAGCCAGTTTTGGGGCCAAGTCCGATCCAACCTGAGTCAAATATCTTCTCTAACTCTCGTAGGATTTCTTCTTTGATCATTTTAGGTCTAAATACTGGTATCATATTACCGTCCTTTAGGAATTAAGTTACTTCACTGCCTCTAATTCTACCCACACAGAATGAACTATTATAATTCATCAGATATACTTTATTTAGCCACCCAAATTATCCTTAAATCAAAATTTTTTGGCATAAACAACCATCATCCCTGCGATTTTTAAGATGCCGGAAAGCAATCCTAACGGCATCATCATTAGCTGTGCAATTTTGTTCCCTTGTATATTTCGTACTCCTTTGCCTGGCAAGTATTTCTCACGAAACAAAAGATATTGCAGACTCCCCATTAAATCCCATGTTGAGTAATCATATTTGATAGCAATAACTTTGAAACCGATCTTTTGAAGTAGTTGCCGTATTGTTCTTGGTGAAAAAATATATAAGTGCCGTGGGGTGTCATACCCATACCACTTGTCACGAAAAAGGTATCTACCTATACTTTGCCCATTTGGTACACCGATCACAACAATACCATTTCTTGTTAATATCCTTCGGGTCTCTTTTAGAACCTCATTGGGGCTATAGGTATGTTCTAAAAACCACCACATGGTAATGCAGTCAAAAAAATCATTAGGAAAATTGCTAGTCAAAAAATCTCCATTATAAACATTAATACCATTATGATTTTTGCAATAGTTAGCAGCACCTTTGTCTATCTCAACACCATAAACCTTACAGCCAAATTTCTCACGGTACCCTCTTAAAAAATTTCCTTTTGCACACCCTATATCTAAAAGCCTCGTCTCCTGATTTACTCTGTATATCCGACGTAAGATGGTATTTTTCACCTCTATGTAGTCAAGCAATGGTTTTAGACTCACAAGATGATAAAAACCTTTCAAGACTTTCTTGATGAAATTATGAGCACTTATTTGCCGGCTTAAAGTTTGCTGGTAAGGTCCATAATTACACGGATAATAGCTTACAATGGATTCCGGCGTAGGTCTTGGATTAACGTAAATTAAACCACAATTACTGCATTGTACAATATTGTAAATACCATCAATATTGTGGATTCTATCAAAGTTTGTACATAAGAGCCTCGCTTTATTATTAGTGCATAGGTCACATGAGGTAACTTTTTCTACGTCCATCACATAAATCCTTACTACTATTTTTTCAATGCTTTAATAATAAGATTGCCCCCCAACTTCTTCGTCAAAGGAAAGCTCCCGACGTTTTCCTTGTGCAGAAGCGTGCTAACCACCGTGTTGGGCTTAAAGAACTTTATCAACTCGCCAATCAGCTCGTCGGGAACCGTTATCTGGTCGTAGGTCCTGGTATCCATCAGGATATGGCCGGTGTTATCGGAATACAGGTATTCCATTTCACACCTGTCAAGAAACGCCTGCTCGACTTCCTCGGTTGAGCGCAGACGCTTTTCAAGTATGACGCCATCGGAAATCTTCTTGAGCTTGGCCTGCACGAACGCCCGCAGGTTGCCCGGCGTCACGTGAGTCGACTTGGTACAGATATACAGCTCACCATCCATCATAATGGCCATACCCGGCCGCATTTCACTTGCCTTCGCTGAACTCTCCTATGTCTCAATTTCATCAAACAATTATAAAAAGTTGATTGTAGCATTTTGAGAAACAGTTAGTCAACAGCGGCCTTTAAGGAAGCCGAAAAACCCGTCAATTTGCATCATTTGTCCGTGGGTTGAGATATTTGAACTCAAACAGGAAACCATCCGCACGCGTGATACTGTAAAAAGCAGAGTATCCAAAATACTTTCGCACCGTGTCAAACTCAGGCAGCAGACTGAAATCGGCCAACCGCCACAAATCAGGCCCCGCTAAAACAGCCGCAGCGGGCCCCATCCCTAAATCCGCACGCTGGTTCTTGGCGCTTTCCTTCAGCATCCACCACAATATTTCTCCCGACGCCAAGTTATCTTCGAAGGCAGCAAGTCCAACAACAGAGGGCACGGCGGATTTGGCGGCGGTGAACCATTCGGCAGAAGCAATCGGCTTACTCTCCGCTCCGCTCAGCGTCCGAATCGCACGTTCAACAGCGGACTCAGAACCTAAAATCAAATGCGTGTCGGTAATCGTAAAAGCCATCTTGGCGGCCGGCGGCACTTCACGCGGACTCGGGACTTCAGCCATCGGAACAGCCCCGCCAAAAACAGGCATCCCGACCGGCCCCAGCATATATATCGTGTGCCCCAAAAGTTCTCGTGTAGGTTCAGGATTGTTCGGCACTATCAGTCGCTTATGAACAAGAGATATTGACTTTTCGAGAGCTGCACGATTGCTCACTGATACCGCGATGAGCGTCTCTGTCGGCATAACGCCGGTTGAAAAGGGCTTGTTTACGCTCTGGGCAATCACAATCTCCGAACCCAGATACTCTATTATGTCAGCCCTCAAGGCAATCGCCGACCCACCCTCCGCATCCGGCATAACCAGCGGCCCCTGCAACGCTGTCGCCGCAGCAGGATTGAAACCATAAATTATGCTGACCAGCTCATCGTATGCCCGGCGGATATCCACGTTCAGAAAGCTCACCGAATATGCCGACGCCGGGATAAACCGAGGCGGCCTGACTGCCGCCATCGGCGACTCAAGCATTTTCAATACGCCCTTCCTTGTCCCGGCCGTTCTCAAAAAGGCCTTGCCGCTAAGTGAACTTCCTTCAGTTGCGCCGACGCCAAGCGAACAGCCCAGGCCGGTAACATTATCGAATCCCAGATTCGAAATCGTCATCCGGGCCCTGCCGCTCGTGTCCCCGGCTACGATTCTGCTTATCATCTGCTTCAGGTTCACATAAAAATCAACATCGTGATAAGGCCCCACAGCGCCCATTGTCGCAACATACTCGGTATCAGCCGCCAGCGACGAACCGCCGGCGCCCCTTATCCGCGCAACGGTAAACTTGACTGCACCCACGTCCGTGCCGGCTATCAGGCAATCATCGATGAAACAATAAACAGTTCTTTCAGGCGGCGGCTGCACCGTTTTGTACGTTATATTTCCATCCTCCGGCCTGTGACCTTCCCAGTCGGGCACACGTTGCGGGGCCGCTTCAGTCGTCAACGTCACGATATTCACGTCGCGGTAATCCTCAATCGCCCTGTGAGCGCCTCGTTCGACTGCCTCGGCCGTCGTTTTATCTATCGCCGCTTTTATCCCTCCGTCGTTGCTGCCCCACTGACTTATCACCAGAAGCGCCGGCTCCTGCATCTGACCTGTGTTTGCCGTGAGCACCCACGCAATTGCAACCCTGCCCTCGGGTAAGCCGTTGGCATCGAGAATGGTTTTGATGACAAGGTCTTTTTCCTTACGCATCTTCTCTCGCCACTGGCCCGTGAATTTTTCCACAAATGCAGACATCTCAGGGTCTTTGTATAACTTGTAAATCGGGCTTTTCTCAAACTTCGCTCTCAAGTGATTGACGTCGCTTATATCCACAAGCACAATCGTTTCGGTGGGCACAAGCTCCGCAGTCTTCGGCAGGATTGCCGCCCTCGCAGCGATAACCGATGTAAAACACACACCTACAACGATGAAAACTGACTGAACCTTCCTCCGCATTTCGGCCCCTTTCAAGAGCGTGCAATCATTTTCCACTGCTTTTCAGAAATACCGGCTTCGCTTTATTGCGTCTGCCGTCCGGCTGAATATATCGAAAGCCGGTGTTGGGATTGTCTTTGTCATACGCAAATGCGTCGCGATTGTCTATGAAGTGCTTCACGTAATCAACCGGTATCGCAAAGCCCAGCCCGCCGAAGAAAATATAGCCCATATTCGTAACGCCGATGACTTCTCCGGCGAGATTGAACAACGGCCCGCCTGAATTGCCCGGATTAATGTCCGCGTTGGTCTGCACGTAAATAAGCCCCTCGAATGCCCTGTTGGTGGTGCTTATCACTCCGTTTGTCACTGTCCGCTCAAGACCAAGCGGGTTGCCGATGGCGAACACCTGCTCGCCGACCCTGATTTCGTCAATGTCGCCCAGATAAACATACCTGAACTGAAAATCGCCTGCATTCTCGACCCGCAAAAGCGCCAAGTCAACAAAGGGATTTATGGCCTCAATCTTGACATTCTTAAAGACTTTTTTATCAAAGCCGTCCCCCGCTTTCTTAAACACCGTTACTTCAATCTTTGTCTCTTTCTCAATAACGTGATAATTGGTTATTAGATACCCCTGCTCATTGATGAAAAATCCCGACCCTAAACCCTCCGGACTGCTCACCTTCACCACTGCCTCGGCAACGTCCGCCACGCATTGTTCAATCGTCTTATTTATGAAATTGCCTGTGTAATACAGCCGTCCTGTCGCCGGTTCTGCTGTCGTCATATTTGCTTCCTCCGGCTGCCGGGCTGACATTTCGTTTGCCTCACTGGTCGCATCGTAGCTGTATTCGAGTACATCTTCCTTAGGCACGGCTATGACCGTCACGCCGATGTCAACGTAAAGGCGACCGTGCTTCTCGGCCACTATGTCGCCAATAAGCGACTGGCCGCCCTTTAACTCCACAACATCGGCCTTCACCGACATAAAGGCCAAACCGATGAACACAACAGCAAAACCAATTGTCCGATTCAATCTCATATATCACCCGACATTCAGCGACAACTCCGACTGATGTTTTAAACCATTTACCCCTCAATTTCAAGACCAAACCGCCTGCTCCGATGAATTCTGTTGCAAATAATCTACTATTGTTGACAATTATAAAAACAAGATGGTTTTCACGCTGCACAGATACATTTTTCGCGAGGTTCTCAAGGTCTTCTGCCTCGCAGCAGTGGCTCTGACGCTGATGATGAGCTTGGGCAGCATTCTGCGCCCCGTGCAGGAATACGGCGTAGGCCCAAGCCAGGTCATTCACTTTATGGGCTACTTTCTGCCGATTACGCTGACCTTTGTCCTGCCGATGGCCGCATTGTTCGCCACCTCGCTGGTCTATGGCCGACTGGCCGGCGACAACGAGCTGGACGCCTGCAGGGCAAGCGGTATATCCCTGCTGCCTCTGGTCTATCCGGGATTGATTCTCGCTATTATGGTCGCAATTGCAAACCTTCTTCTGAGCTTTTACGTTATTCCCGTCTTTGTGCAACGGGCCGAAAACTCACTCAAAAACGACGCAAGACAAATCCTGTTTAGAAACGTGCAGCGAAGGGGTTACTATCCACTGCCCCCTGACAATCGTTACTGGATTTACGCCGACGACGCCGACATCAGGAATAATACCCTTGCGGGCGTCGTCGCCGTGGAAAACGCAGACAACGGCGAAATAAAAAAAATCATTACCGCCGAAACTGCCAAAATTACCTTTAACCCCCACGAAAAATTCAATGAGGTTCGTATCACCGCCCACAATACTTATCAGATGGGCCCCGACGAGGACGCCGGATTCTCGGCCGAATGGCTCTCACTGACCGCCGAATTCGGCTCGCTGCTCGGCGACGATGTCAAATTCAAAAAAATCGACGAAATGAAGCAAATCCGTCTCGACCCGATGCTCTTCGACCCCGTTGCAAAGCTCGCTCGAAAGGTCTACTCGCGATTCACTGCGGAGTTGCTTGCTCAACAGTTGAATGAAACCTTCGCCTCGGACAAAAAATCGCCGTTCAGATTGCACACCGACCGTCAGATAGTGGAGCTGTCGGCGAAAAGCTGCACAATCATCGATGAAAAACGGCTACAGCTCGCCGATGACGTCGTCATTGTGGAACAACCGCTGACAAGCAATCAGCCTGGTCGGACACTACGATGCCAGAAAGCTTTTCTCGATATCGAAGGAGATGAACTGTCGCCGACCCTGACTCTGGACATACGAAATGCAAAATGGTGGAGAGCACCGGGGACAGAAAACATCATCGCCAGATATATCATCAGAGGCCTTGCACTGCCTGTCGCCGTCACCGACAATTTCAAATCAGCCAACATCCTAAATGAAATAACTCCTCAGGCGACCTCAACCGCTCTCCACGCACAACCGAGCACTACTCTGACCTCCCTGCAAAAGGAACTGCAATACGAAATCACCCAAACGCTGGCGCAAATAGGCGCCGAAACTCACTCGCGCCTCGTCTTCGGCCTGGGCTGCATTACCCTGATTATGATTGGTATTGGTCTTGGTATTGTCTTCAAAGACGGGCACTTGCTTACCGCCTTTGCCGCTAGCGCCCTCCCTGCTCTTGCCCTGGTCACCTGCATTATGATGGGGAAAAACATTACTAATAATCCCCAATCTACTGTCCTGTCGGGCGTAATGCTGATGTGGGCAGGCCTTATTGTCCTCACCCTTCTGGCGCTCGAACTATACCGCCGATTGTTAAAACATTGAACAACAAGGACTTGAAAACAGAATGCCGAAATGAAGATTAAGATACTCGACAGATACGTCGCAAAGAACTTCCTCATCGGTTACATAATTGCATTCTGCGTGCTCATCGGTCTGCGAATAGTCATAGACCTGTTTGTAAATCTCGACGAATTCACCGAGCACGCCGACCTCGGCACGGCCTCCGTAATAACAAACATATTCATATATTACGGATTGAACATCACGCTCTACTTCCGCGACTTTGCGGGAATGATTACCGTCGTGGCCGCGGCCTTCTCGCTGGGCAAAATGGTGCAGCACAACGAGCTGACCGCTATGATGGCCTCAGGCATATCTCTCAAACGGGTCATCGCGCCCATTCTTGTCCTCGCCATCGCCCTGACCGGACTTCTGATAATTGACCAGGAGCTCATTATCCCTTCCCTCAGCAACAAACTGGTTCGCAGTCAGGATGACCTCCCGGGACAGGAATCTTACGACGTCTGGTTTATCAGCGACGCCAACGGCTCGCTTATCTGCTCTCCGAGATTCGATGTGAAATCCTCGACGCTTCAAAAGCCGATAATCATCACCCGCGCAAAAAAAACCGGTTCCTTCATCTGGGAGCCCACCGGCTGGATTGAAGCCAAATCCGCACACTATGACTTTCAAAACCACACCTGGCTCCTTACGGATGGATTCTTCACGCCCATCTCAAAAACGGGACCGCAACAATCCGACGAGCAGAACACTATTTTAGCACGAGTGTCCCTTCCCGCTTACTATACCAACATTACGCCAAAGGAAATCCCTGTAATACAAACATCCGACCAAAAAACACTTCTTAGCTCACGACAATTATCACAACTGGCCGCACAGGGAACAAAACTAAAAGACCTTGCCTTCCTCTACAGCCAGAAGCACTTCAGAATCACCGACCCCATTATGAACCTCGTTATGCTCCTTGTGTGCCTGCCGGTCCTCGTCTGCCGCGACCCCAAATCTATGAAATCCGCCGTCGCAATCAGCTTCGCAATCACCGCCGCCTCTCTCATCATCGTCTTCGTCTGCAAGCTGTTCGCCACTGAAGATGTCTTCGGAATCGTCGTCCCCGAACTCTGGGCGTGGCTGCCTGTCTTTATCTTCGCCCCCATCGCCTTCATCGAGCTCGACTCGATGAAAACCTGAGCGGACGCGGCACCTCTTGCCCGTTCCTTAGCTGTGCAAGTTGTAATTCTCGGCTTTATGCCTGACTATTCTGCCTTCGACCATATAGATAACATCCTCTGCGATATTTGTCGCGTGGTCAGCCACGCGTTCGAGATGCCGTGAAATCGACAATAAATGTAGTAACCCCTGTGTCCACCGGGGATGAGCAACGATACTGACTCCCACCTGCTTATACATCTTGCGATTGACCGCGTCGACTTCATCATCTGCGGCACAAACCTGATAAGCCCGCCTGCAATCCATATCAACAAGCGAGTCAATACTTTCCGTAACCATCCACTGTGTCTTTTCGGCCATTGCATCAAAATCAAAAGGCACGCCTATCGGTTCCTGTCCGGCAAGAAACTCGCTGCGCTCGGCAATGTTAACCGCCAGGTCCCCAATGCGCTCAAGGTCGTTGTTTATTTTCAGAGCAGTGATAATAAACCGAAGGTCAATCGCCACCGGCTGATGCAGAGCCAGAATCTTAAGGCACTCCTCTTCTATGTCCACCTCCATCTGGTCTATGTGAACGTCATCGCTTATAACACCCCGCGCAAGAACGGCATCTCTTTCCTCCACTGATTGAACCGCCAAGCATAAACTCTTTTCCACTGCTGCGCACAGAGTTAGCAGCTTGGTTTTGAGATTCTCAATCTCCTTTTGCATATGCACGGTCATAGGGTCTTCCTTTTATCCGAATCGGCCGGTAATGTAATCCTCGGTTTCCTTCTGCATCGGCTTTGTGAATATCTGCTCCGTCTGGCCCATCTCAATAAGATGTCCCTCGTAGAAAAACGCGGTTATGTCGGAAACTCTCGCTGCCTGCTGCATATTATGCGTTACGATAATTATCGTGTAGTCGTTGCAAAGCTGGTCAATGAGGTCTTCGATTTTGGATGTTGCTTTGGGGTCTAAAGCCGAGGCTGGTTCATCCATCAGGAGCACGTCTGGTTCAATGGCGAGTGCCCGTGCAATACACAGCCGTTGCTGTTGTCCGCCCGAAAGGTCCATTGCGCTTACTGCCAGCCGGTCCTTTACTTCATCCCACAACGCGGCCTGACGCAAACTTTTTTCCACTATCTCTGTAAGCTGTTTATGGTTTTTGACGCCGTGAGTGCGAGGACCGTATGCTACGTTGTCAAAAATAGACTTTGGAAACGGGTTTGATTTTTGAAACACCATACCGACTTTTTTCCGCAGCTTCACGACATCGGTGATACCGCCGTTAATATCCTGGCCATCTATGAACATCTGTCCTGTAAGGCGTGTGCCGTCGATAATGTCATTCATCCGGTTCAGCGTCCGCAGGAAAGTCGATTTCCCGCATCCCGAAGGACCTATCAGCGCCGTTACCCGACGGGAAAAAATATCCATAGTAATGCCGAACAGGGCCTGCGTGCCGCCATAATAAAAATCTAAGTTTTTGACCTGTATTTTGATCTCACTGACGCCGTTATTCTTCCAGGTTACCATTTGTATTTTTTCCTGAAATGAATTCGCAAAATAATTGCCGCCAGACCTACGCCGAGTACCAGCAGCAGCAAAACCAACGCTGTTCCATACGCCTTGGGAAGAACCGCCGCGGTATCGGGGTGCTGCGTGGCCAAAACGTAGAGGTGATAAGGTAACGCCATAACCTGGTCGAATATCGAGTGAGGTAGTTTAGGCAGATAAAAAGCAGCAACCGTCAATAGTATCGGTGCTGTCTCGCCGGCAACACGCCCGATTGCCAGAATCAATCCCGTCAGCATCCCGCCAATTGAATAAGGCAAAACATTGCTCCAAACCGTCTGCCACTTTGTTGCGCCAAGAGCCAAGCTGCCTTCCCGCAACGACTGAGGCACTGCCCGCAGTGACTCCTCACTCGATACTATAATCGTCGGCAGTATCATACACGCCAAAGTCGCACAGCCGGATACTATCGAACAACCCCACTTGAGAAATATCACAAACAGGCCCAGCCCGAACAGACCAAATACAATTGACGGAACGCCGGCCAAAGTCGATATCGCCACCCGAATCGCCCGCATAAATCTGCCCTGCCGGGCATATTCGGAAAGATATATCGCCGTCGCCACACCCAGCGGAAACGCAACTATGATACTGCCGACCACAAGTAATAACGTTCCGACAATAGCAGGCCATATCCCTCCTTCTGCGCCGCTGCGCCTCGGCATACTGAATAAAAACTCCCAGCTAATCGCCCCTGCTCCGCGCCACACTATCTCAAAAACAATAAAGCCGACTATCACCACTACAAAGTAGGCGGTAAGCCGCATTATCCAGCACATAACTTTCTGCGATAACCTGCCCGCCATCAGCCCATCCTGTATCTGGTTAGAACCTTTTGTGACGCCATATTCAGTGCGAAAGTCGCAATCAGCAGAACAATCCCGACACAAAACAACGCGTGGTAGTGGTCGCTTCCAAATGCCACCTCTCCCATCTCTGCCGCGATAGTGGCCGTCATAGTCCTGACCGAGTCGAACGGCCGGAATGTTATAATCGCCGAATTACCGGTAACCATCATCACAGCCATTGTCTCACCGATGACCCTGCCGGTGCCCAACATCACCGCCGCCATTATCCCTGGTAACGCCGCGGGGACGGTCACCCGCCAGATTGTTCGCAGCCGGCTGGCGCCGAGGGCCAGTGATGCCTCTTTGTACGACTTTGGCACACTCCGCAGCGCATCTTCCGAAATCGAAGTAACCGTCGGTATCGCCATAAGCGCCAACAACACCGCACCGGAAAACGCCGTCAGTCCCGTCGCCAGCCCGAAGCAACTCTTAACAAACGGCACCAGCACCATCAGGCCAAAGAAACCTATCACAACCGAAGGAATACCGGCCAGCACCTCTATAAACGGCTTGAGTATCTCCCGCTCAGCAGGTGCCGCCAGCTCCGATATATACACCGCGGAACCCACCCCAAAAGGAATCGTCAACAGCATTGCCAGCACGGTCACCAAAATAGACCCCGTAACTAAAGGCAAAATGCCGAACGTCTCTCTTTGCATAGAAGTGGGAACCCATCGGGTCTTAAAAAGTTCTCCAAGCCCCGGATGCTTCGCAAACGGAATGGCTTCCTTGAAGATGAAGACGAAGATGCATATCACAATCAGGATGCTTACGGAAGCCGTCCACCGAAACGAATATTCAATTATCTTTTCCTTCCATAAATGTTTCATCACTTAACCGCCACATAACCCACTTCCCTGACAATCGCTTGTCCTTCTTTACCAAGACAGAAATCAACAAAACTCTTCACGTCGGCCCGCGCATTGGCGTCAACATACAGGTGCAAAGGCCTTGCTATTGGGTACTCACCGCTGGTAACCGTAGCATCTGACGGCAACACCGCCGGCGAGTCGGCGTCCGCCTTAACTGCTATAATCTTGACCTTGTCGCCGGCTGCCAACGCATAACCGAGCCCTACATACCCAATCGAACCTTCATCGGCAGAGACCGACTCAATAATGGCCGAAGTCGCCGCCATCAGTCTGGCCTTTGGTGTGTAGTCCTTCTTTTTCAGGACGTGCTCCTGAAAGAAAACAAAAGTCCCAGAGCTTGATTCTCGCGAGAATACAACAATCTCCTCATCCCTGCCCCCGACCTGATTCCAGCGAGTAAATTCGCCTGTGAAAACTTGTGCAATCTGCTTCATCTCAAGCTCCTTGACGGGATTTTTGGGATTCACCACGACTGCAATGCCGTCTCTGGCCACGATGATTTCCCGCGGCTCGATGCCTTTTTCGCGGGCCTGCTGCTTCTCCTTCTCCTTCATCTGTCTTGAAGCTGCACAGATGTCGGCCGTGCCGTTTATCAACGCTGCTATACCCGTCCCGGAACCACCGCCCGTCACTGCCACCTCTGCATCCGGGTTGTGCTTCATAAACGCCTCGGCCCAGTTGCTGACCAAATGCACCATCGTGTCCGAGCCCTTTATCATTATCATCTTGTTTTCAGCAGCCCGTATGGTTGTCCCCAAAAACACGATAAGCAGGCACACCATGACAACAAACACAATGTCACTTCTTGCCGACCCTTCGCTTTTATTTATTTCCATTTTTAATGCCTCCCAAACTAAAACTTCTTTTTAATGTTAAGTTTTCATCAAAACTTGAAAACCAAGTCCGCCTGCAATCTATGGTAATCGTTCTTGTCGTCATCTTTCCTCTCGTTGAGGAAGTAGGTCAGGCCTGCCTCAAAATTCTTTGCAAGCTGATAAGCGAAGTTAAACCTGTGGCCTTTGCCGTCTGTGCCTCCGCCGACAAAATCGGAATCGTTGAACTGGCCTACTACAGCATCGGAGTCAATATCACGATAGTCGTATCCGACCCGCCAGGACCCAGTGTCTTTAAGCTTGTTGAACGTGCAGCCGACAAGCCAGCCGTTGCTCTTTGAGCTTGGTGCTGCGGTGTTGTGAGCATAATTGCCATAGACTACTGCTGGATATTCTGCAAGTTTGAAGCCGTATTCTGCGAATCCCTCGAGTATGTCGTAGTCATACGCGAACACTCCCGTGTTGGCGGTGGCGCCCGAAAAGGTATTGCCAAACCATTTTCTGGTCGTGCCGCCTTTCCATGCCGTGTAAATATCGCCTTCACCTTCGATATTGCCGTAGTCATAGTAGCTCATACCGCCGAGGATGTATGTGTCGGCATCAAACTTGTTTTTTAGATAACCCTGAACGCCCCAAAGCGAACTGTCAACCGAATCTGCGCTGTCTCTCTCATTGACCCAGAAACCGCCGCCATTGATATACGCCTTAAGATTATCGTTCAGCGGCAATTCATATTTCACCGCCAATCCTTCCGGATTAAGGTCATCGTCCCAGATTAACTGATTGCTGCCAACCCGATAGAATGGCTGAGGCATTTTGCCGCCGATAAAGTTAAATCCCTGCATCATGCCCGGATGCCAGTCGAAGTATGCCAAATCGAGCCATATATCCTTGCTGGAGAAGCTGTTTTCGAGGGTCTGATTCGTCGAGACCGGGTCTGCCGAGCCGCTTGCCAGCCGAAACCCGAGGTCAACCTCGTCATTGACCTTTGCGGATATGCCCAGCCGGGCGCGAATACGATTCCGATTAACACTGTCCGTCCATTTGCCGCCGCTTTGCGAATCGATACCTTCGTAGCGGTATCTGAAGTCCCCGCTTATTTTCACCTTTTCCACCCATTTCATGCTGTCGGGCAGCGCCGATGCTTGTTTTTTCTCTACTGCCTTGTCCACCTCCTCTGCAATCACTTTCTTCTGCTGGGCCTCCAGCCGCTCGACTTTTGCCTGCAACTCGGCAAGCTGTTTCTTCAAATCGCTGATTTCGTCGGCCCTGACCTGAGTTGCACAAACAAAAAGTGTCTGCATGATAAAAAATAACCATAGTTTTCTTGCCATATCTCGTCTCCTTTCTCCTTATCACGACCCACAATAAATCCTTCAAGCCGAAAATCTTCTCCTCGGCGCCTATATGGATGGTACAACGTGAATGTGAAGAAATTATGAAGAGATTGTGTAATCCGGGTGAAAAACAGAAATTACTGCTGGGTCTTTGGAAGTGTAACAAGCACCTTTGTGCCCTTGCCCAGCTCGCTATCGATGCAAATGTCCCCTTTGTGGGCCAGCACGATGTGCCTGGCAATGCTCAGTCCCAGTCCCGTCCCCCCGAGCTCGCGGGAATGCGCCTTGTCCACGCGGTAAAATCTCTCGAATACCCTCTCCATATCCTCTTTTGGTATGCCGATGCCGTTGTCCTCGATGGTAACTATCACAGAATCATCCTTATCAGCAAGCTGAACTTTGATCCGACCGCCCTCCTCCGTGTATTTTGTCGCGTTATCGATTAAATTCACAAAGACCTGCTCAAGCTTGTCCCTGTCGCCAATGATGGTAAAATCCCCTGCAGCTGTAACCGTCAAAATTTGCTTTTTGGCCGCCAGCGCATGCCCGAAACCCATCATAACCTCGTCAAGCAGACCCTTCAGGTCTAACTCGGCCATTCTAATTCTGCCGCCTGATTCAAGCTCACTCAATCGAAGCAGGTCGTCAATTATATTGCCAAGTCGCTGGGTATGTTTTTTTATAATCGCAAGAAATCTTACGGCGTTGCCTTTGTCGTTTATCGCCCCGTCTTCAAGCGTCTCTACAAAACCGCGGATACTCGTCAGAGGAGTCTTAAGCTCGTGCGAAACGTTTGCGACAAAATCCGTTCGCACCTTGTCAAGATACCTAAGCCGTTCAATTTTCTGCTCCAGCTCATCCGACATTGCATTAAGCGACCGGGCCAGCTCGGCAAGTTCGTCTTGCCCTTTTACAATGGCTTTTTTGTCGAATCGCCCCCCTGCGATTGCACCCGCCACCTCCTGCATTTGCCGAATCGGCCGGCTTATTCCGCGTGCCATAACATAAGCCACGACCGCCGCGATACAGACTGCAGCAATGGTGCCGAGCACCGCGACCCTGTAAAGCTGACGCAACTCAAGCTGAACCTCGGACAAAGGAACAGCCACGCGAACTATTCCGAGTACCTCGTCGCCTTCGGTGACGCGCACAGCAACGTATTTCATAGGATAATTAAGCGTTCGGCTGAATCGAGTGCTCTGCCCAAGACCATTGTCTATGGCCTCGATAAACTCGGCCCTGTCCCCATGGTTTTCCATTGAAGCAGCATCTCTCTCTGAATCAGCCAGAACCTTGCCCTGCTTGTCGATTACCGTGATTCTAAGATTAAGTCGTACGGCGAGATTCTCCGCCTCGCGCTTAATGCCTCCATTATCCTTGCCAAGAAAGTATTGTCTGAAGATTTCACCGGCAAGAATAGTGTTGCTTTGTAACCTCTGTGAGATTTTTTGCTCGACCTGCCTGTAAAGCCGCGATGTCAGAAAAAAATTAAGAATAACAACGGTTGCAACCGTCAACAAAGTAAACGCAGCAAAGAGCTTCCAGATTATCCTTACTCTCATCTATATCTCTCTGAATCTGTACCCTACGCCTCTGACGGTCTCGATATAGTCTTTGGCCCGGCCGAGCTTTCGCCTTAGTGATTTAATGTGGGCGTCCACCGTCCTGTCGTAAACCATCGATTCATCAGTGCCCACGGCGTCGAGCAGTTGATTCCTGGAAAATACAACGCCGGGACGCCGGGCCAGACACTCCAACAGTCGAAATTCGGTGGCAGTAAGCTCGACTTCATGACCTTTGACTACCGCCTTGTGTTTGGCGCTGTCTATGACAATCTGACCTGTTTTTATTTCAACGGGCGGTTGTTCCTTATGCCTTCTGAGGACGGCTTTTATCCTCGCGATAAGCTCCCTGGGACTAAACGGCTTGGTCACGTAATCATCGGCACCCAGTTCCAATCCGACAACCTTGTCGGTTTCTCGCGACTTTGCACTAAGAATTATAATAGGAATATGACTCGTTGACTCCCGCCGCCTCAGGTTTTTGCACACTTCAAAACCGTCAATGGCCGGGAGCATTAAGTCGAGGATGATTAGGTCGGGCTTTTCCTTTTGTGCCTGCTCGATGCCTCTTTCGCCGTTGAATGCGGAGACAATTTGGTATCCCTCCTGTTTCAGATTATACTCGACCATTTCGACGATATCGCGGTCGTCTTCTATTATCTGGATTTTGCCCTTGGCCATTCCGCCCTCATTTCACCCGTTTTTACCAGCCGATTCTTTCACCCTTAGCTTTTCCCTGATTTCCTTGTTTATCCTCACGCTGCACCACTGTCTGCCGCACATCGAGCAATAATCGGCCTCAGGCCCCCTCTCGGCAATTCCCTCGCACGCCTCTGCGTGCATTCTCTTTGCCGTTTCCGGGTCAAGCGTCTGGGCAAGATGCTCATCCCAGTCAAGATTCGCTCTCGCATTGCTCAATCGTTCGTCAATCTCCGCCGCACCGGCAAGCCCGCGCGCCACGTCACCGGCGTGCGCCGCAATACGGGCCGCTACTACACCCTCCCGCACGTCCTCCGCGCCCGGCAGTCCAAGGTGCTCTCTCGGCGTAACATAACACAGAAACGATGCCCCGTAATACGCCGCTGCCGTCCCGCCTATGGCTGACGTTATATGGTCATACCCCGCCGCTATATCCGTAACAACAGGCCCAAGAACGTAAAACGGTGCCCCGTGGCAAATCTCCTGCTGAATCCGCATATTATATTCTATCTGGTCGAACGGTATATGCCCCGGCCCTTCAACCATAACCTGACAACCTGCTTCCTGCGCCCGCTGCGTCAGCTCACCAAGCGTCCTTAGCTCTGCTATTTGCGCATCGTCCGTCGCGTCGGCTAAACAGCCGGGCCGCAAGCCGTCCCCCAGCGAAAAGCAAACGTCATACTCCCTCATCAAAGCACACAACTCATCGAACATCTCATACAGCGGATTTTGCCTTTTATGATACAGCATCCATTCCGCCAGCAGCGCGCCGCCCCTGCTGACTATCCCCATCACGCGCTTCCCAACCATCGGCAGATGCTCTCTTAACACCCCGGCGTGAATCGTAAAAAAATCGACCCCCTGCCTTGCCTGCTTCTCAATCACCTCAAGGATTGTCTTTTCGCTGACCTCCTCCACCGTCCTGCCTGAAACCATCTGATAAATCGGCACCGTCCCAAAGGGCGCCGGACACCGGGCCAAAAGCGCCTCTCGTATCACGTCCAAATCCCCGCCCGTGCTCAAATCCATAATCGCATCCGCACCGGCTGCCAACGCAACACGCATCTTCTCAAGCTCCTCTTCGACCGTGCTGCGAACGCTGCTCACCCCGATATTCGCGTTGACCTTGGTCTTGAGCAGCCGCCCTATGCCAACTGGTTTCAAATTTCTTCCTAAATGAATCTTGTTGGCCGGTATCACCAGCCGACCTGCCGCTGACTCCACGCGAATAAGCTCCGCCTCGACACCTTCAGCTCCGGCAACAAACTTCACTTCCTCGCTTACCCGCCCCGAACGCGCTATTTCCAATTGTGTAGCCATCTTCCACCTGTCAAAAAATACTCACCGCTGAGCATGCGGTAAAACACTTAAAACAAAAATCGCTTCCGAAGGGAAGCGATTCTTAATTCAAAAATCATAATCTTTTATCACCAATCACTTCCCTACGCAGGCATCGCCCTCAAAAGCAGCTATCCTGTTCAGGTTCAAAGGGTTTGCTCTCAGGCACGCTCTCGGGCGAACCACCCCTAGTGAACGCATTCAATATATATACTATTTCCCCGGACCTGTCAAATCAGTTCGCCAAAGACCGTCAATACCAGACTGACATTATGATGTTCGGCTCGGTCTTCTTGGACGCAACGTCCCCGATGACAATATTTGACCACTTCACATTAACACCCGGATTGTCCCGAAGCCAGTTACATACCTGCTCATCGAGAAACTCCATCGCTCCGGGGTGTAACTTCGTGTAAAAAGTCTTTACGCCTGTAATCCGGTCGGGCCAGCTCACCTTCTTAACGGTGTCCTTCCCGGCAGGACGCACAGCAGATATCTCTGAACCCGCCGTACCGGGTGCCCCGCTTCCGCCAAGATTCAAAGGCGAATGTGAAACCTCCACACCCCCCTCATCAAAAGGAATCGGCTTATCCACGTCCTCGCCGCTCGGCTTTCCAACCTGAAACTCATCCATAAAAACAATCCTCCACGCGCACGTTTTTAAAATCTAAAGGCCGTTATTCAGTATAACGTTCTTGTAAAGATTATCAAACATTTTATTATATCGTCCCATGACCGCAAAAAAAATCAAAAAACAGATTATCGTCGGATTCGTCGCGCTGGGCTGTCCCAAAAATCTGGTCGACAGCGAACGAATGCTGGCCCTAATCGCACAGGCCGGCTTCGTCATTACAGAAGACGCCGACAACGCCGACGTCGTCGTTATCAACACCTGCGGCTTCATTGAACCCGCCAAAACAGAAGCTCTTGCAGCAATACGCCGCGCCACCGGGCGAAAACAAAAAGGGAAGGTGCAAAAAGTCATCGTCGCCGGCTGCCTGCCCCAGCGACTCGGAAAAGAGTTGTTCAACGAGGTCAGCGAAATCGACGCAATCGTCGGCCTCGAATACCGCGATAACATCGCTAACATAATCAAAAAAACTCTCGCCTCGGAAAATATCATTGAATCAGTAAGCCCCGTTTCGCGAATCCTTTATGACGACCGCGTCCGCCTCCGAATCACTCCTCTCCATTACGCTTATCTGCGAATCATCGAAGGTTGCAGCCGAAAGTGCTCCTTCTGCACCATCCCCGCCATCAGAGGTAAAGCACGCAGCAAACCAAAACGACTCATCCTCGACGAGGCATCCGAGCTCGTCGCCTCCGGCGCCCTCGAGCTGAACATAATCGGCCAGGATATAACCTCATACGGACGCGACCTCAGTATCAATAACGCCCTGCCGGACCTGCTCATTAAACTCTCGAAAATCCCCCGCCTCCGCTGGATTCGCCTGCTTTATCTTTTCCCCACAGGTATAAACGACCGGCTCATTGAGACAGTCGCCGCCTCCAAAAAAATCCTCCACTACTTCGACATACCCCTTCAGCACATAAATCCGCAAATCCTAAAGGCGATGCGCCGCCCTCACTCCAAAGGCAGAATCATCCGGCTCATCGAAAATCTCAGAACAAAATTACCCGACTGTGTCCTGCGAACAACCCTGATTGTCGGCTTCCCCGGCGAAACGGACGCCCGGTTCAACGAACTGCTCGATTTCGTCAGATGGGCTCGCTTCGACAATCTCGGCTGCTTCACCTTCTACCCCGAAAAAGGGACCCACGCCGCCGAACTCCCCCGACAAATACCCGACCGCGTCAAACAGCACCGGCTTCACCGCCTTATGCTCACCCAGCAGAAAATCGCCTTCGAAAAAAATAAGGCCAGAATCGGCGGCACATTGACCTGCTTAATCGACAGCATCGACAAAAATCGCACCGCTAAGGGACGCTTCTTCGGCCAGGCCCCTCAAATCGACTCCTTGTGTATAATAAAAAATTGCACTGCCCACCCCGGTGATTTTATTAAGACCAAAGTCACTGGAACCAGTGACTACGATTTGCTGTGCAAACAAATTTAGTGTTGAATTATATAGATAGAAAAGTAAACTTTCGGCTATGTTAAAACAGGTTCCAAACATTCTGACCTTCGGCCGACTCGTCCTTACCGTTCTGTTCCTCGCAATGCTGCTCTATCTGCCTTCTGTTTCTGCCGACAGGACCCTGTTCATAGACATCGCCTTCGCTATCTTCGTAATCGCAGGCCTGACTGACATCATTGACGGCCCCATTGCAAGAAAACTCAACGTCGCCAGCAAATTCGGACGTATGCTCGACCCACTCGCCGACAAGGTCCTCGTCTGCGGCGCCTTCGTCTGCTTCGCCATAATCGGCCAGCCGGAATTCCTCTTCAACTGGTCGCCCAAAACCCTTGACATAATCCGTTGGTCCGTCGCCGTCGTCCTCATCGCCCGAGAGGGCTACGTAACAATCTTGCGCCACGTAATGGAGGCCAAAGGCGTGGACTTCCGCGCCGTCGCTTCCGGAAAAATCAAAATGCTCATCCAATCCTTCGCCATCGGAACCGTCCTCGTTAAATCTGCTTACGTCCGCACCGACACCTGGGGATACTGGTTCACTGTGATTACATTCGTCGTTATGCTGACGGTCACAGTCGTCTCCGGCCTCGCCGCCACCAGACGCGTCAGACCATCCGCTTGACTCAGCGTCCAAAAACAAAGCCGCCGCGGAAACTTGTTCTTCCCGCGACGGCCTTATATCTTAAAGCTCTGCAATCCCCTTCTTGCTTTCGCAAGAAAGCAGGGGGGCAGATTCTTACTACGCTGGTTTCGCCGGTTTCTCTACTTCTTTATAGGATTCGACCGTTATCCACTTCATCCCGTCCTTCTCGGTTACGACTCCTACAACTTCAACCTCCTTGCCGGCCAGCTTTCCAAGCTCCGTCCCTTTCTCGTCCAGCGTCACGCTGTATGCTGCATCCTTCGATGTTACCATCACCGCTGTTACAACGCCTTCGTCGCTCTCGGTAACGCTTACAACGCCCGTTACTGTTACCTTCTTCGGCTCTGCCGGAGCATCCTCGCCCAAAACCGCTGACGCAGCAAACAGCCCCAGGGCCGCCGCCACTAACACTGCTCTTAACATCCCGTTCGTCATTCTTTTTTCTCCTTAAAACTCCAAACCATATTCTTCTATCGTTTCGTGCCGGAAGACCACACGTCATCCGGTTAAATTCAAAAATTTATACGCCTCCCAGGTCGTTTCCTTCTGCACGGTGGACATTTGAGATGTGCCGCGATACCGCCGGACATACTGTGCAAAGGCCCGGAATGTGCCAATGCCCTCGGCGGTTGTCAGGGTAAATAACTATCACAACCCGCCTCCACTGTCAATACCATATCCGCAAAATTTTGTCCCCTTCCCGGCTGTATCCCCCCTGCCCCGGCTTAAAACCTTGAAAATTCTACTTTTAACCATAAGTCCTTGTATATTCAATAGGTTATGTTCAACCCCACCGATTAGTTCCGTAGGGCAATTTTGTAGGATGGGCCCGGCTTCGCCTTCGGCAACGCCGAGGTGAGCATTAGCCCATCATTTTCACGTATTTTTCCTTCGTTTGATGCCCCGATGTTGACGTTGGATATTCGATTTTCCAACTTCCGCCTTTCTATCTTCCGTCTCCTGTCTTCTGCCTCTTGTGCCTTTGTGGTAAAAAAAAATTTATTTTTTCCAAAATTTTACTTGACATTGCATAGTATGCAATACATAATAAGTATTGCATGATAACCATTACCAACAATTAATCCGGAAAAATTGGAGGTCTTTATGAAATTTGAAACCCAGTTGCTAAAAGGCGTCGCGCCCGTCGTCGTGCTTCAAATCCTCTCTCGCGGTGAAATGTATGGCTATGAGCTGGCCCAGATAATCGAAAAACGAAGCAAAGACATCCTCACGCTCGGCAAAGGCACCCTCTACCCCCTGCTCTACAACCTCGAAGCCAAACGCCTCGTCCGTGCACGACTCGAAAAAACAAAATCAGGCCGAAAAAGACGATACTACTCCATCACCGGCAAAGGAAAAGAATACCTCTCCGCTCAAACCGAACAACTGCGCCGGCTGCATACAGGCCTCGACTTCGTCTTCGGCGGAGCACTCAAACCGGCGTGATTGATATGTCCTAAATGGGAACTCTTTATGAAAGAGGTGGCCCTGTGAAACGAAAAATGGACGTCTTCGGAATACTGATTGCCTCCGTCGCCGGAATTGCAACGGAATGCCTTTGGATAATAATCACCCTTCCCGCCCTTTGGACAGTGCGATTGCCTCTATGGCTTGTTGTATTGGTGGGCATAGCCCTCGGCGGTCTCGTCGGCTGGATAGTTCTGATTTTGCGACACCGATTTGTCGGCGTTAATTTCGACCTTGAGCATCTGCCCGCTTCAGCCGCCAGCTATATTAAACTCGTCATTAAATATATGCACTATCGCAGAATCGCCCGTCAGGAAGTCGCGGACGAGCTTACAGACCATTTCGAACAAGCTCTTGAGGATTGCCACACAGACCCGGAAAAACAAAAACAGGCACAGCAATTGATTGACAGCTTTGGAGACCCGAAACTACTCGCCGTTCTTCTCCGCCGGGCAAAAAAACGCTGCCGACCACTCTGGATGACCCTTGTTGCCAGGGGAACTGTAGCGGCAGTAATACTGGTCGTCTCTTTTGCTTTATATGTCGTATGGTTTGTCAGCGGCAAACCGATTGTAAAGATTGACTACCTGGTCTTGATAAATCAAATGAAAAGACCGGATGCATTCGAAGCAGACAATGGCTGGCCGCATTATGAAAAGGCGATTAGCTTACTGGTCGAACCCAAATGGAACTCCGAAGAAGCCAAAATAATTCGCAGCGCTGATAAGTCGGTTTATACAAGGTTTTCAAACGTTGATGCCAATGAGCAGCAAATGCTAAGAAAGTGGATTGCGCAAAACGAAAATGCCTGGCAGGAATACGTAAAAGGTGGCCGCAAGCCCTATTGCTTTAAAAAAGTAGATTACCCGGCAAAAGACGCAGAAAAATGGATTTATTTCATTCCTCTGCCTGAGGTATCCTCCTTGAAGTATCTCTGCTATCTCGGGCTGTGGCGGGCCCGTATCTTGGCTGATGAAGGAAAAATTAAAAATGCACTTGACGACTTACTTAATGTGGCAAGGGCAGGCAGGCAATGGCAAAGTTCTTTTTTCCCTTCCTATCTTGCAGGAATAGCCGTAACGAGGGACGCTTGTCGAGACATTCTTGGCCTTTTGGCGACGTATGACGTAAATGACCGGGAATTGAGCTGGCTTGCAACCGAGATAAGCGAGCTTTTTGCTGAGGGCTATCCAGAGCAAAATATGGGAATTAACAAGCTCGTATTCTTAGATTTGGTCCAGCATTTATTCACCGACAGCGGGCCTGGCGGGGGACATTTAATCCCTTCCAAGCTTAGTCGTGTCGCAGACCAGCTTGAGCAGCTGCCGGTAAAAAAAAGACCTTATCAGAAATTAATCGAAGATTTTCCGCAATACAAAGAAAACATTGGAAACATTATGCTTACCTCGTATGCAATGAGCCACGCGCTCAGAAATGAAACCGTTCAAAAAGCTGAAGAAGTTTTTGATCGTGTCACCCGGATTTCACGAATGACGCCCTATCAAAGAAAAGAGGCGGGATTAAACGACAAAATGGCAATATACTCTAACCTGCCGATTCGCAAATATTTGATTATTCACTTATTTCAACCCGAATGGATTGTCCAGGCGTCTGAAATCAGGTTCAAATTCAAGGCAACTTATGAAGCGGTTGAAACTATCTTGGCGGCGCTGCTATGGCAGCGGGCTAACGGAAATTTTCCTCAACGTCTGGAACAATTAACTGAATCGGGCTATTTAACAGCGCTTCCAGCCGACCCTTATAGCAACACAACACTGATTTACAGGAGAACCGATAAGGGCTTCATATTATATAGCGTCGGCCCAAATTTTACAGACGAATCAGGCAAAACAGTACCCGATGATACAGACGATTTTAAAATGTGGTATGAGCTGGGCGACAAGGTCTTCTGGCCGGTCGAAAAGAATTGACTATTCGAAAATCTTGCGGCTTGGTTTAGTTTTATAGGGTGGGCTTTAGCTCACCGTCTTCTGAAAGAAACAAACTTATGGCCAAAAACCAAAAAGACAAAACCTTCGAAAATCTCCCCGCCTGTGCCGCCGAATATATCGAGTTCGTCATCAGAAAAATGGGATACCGCAGAAAAGCCCGCAAAGAAGTGGCCGAGGAATTGACCGACCACTTCGAAGAGCATCTCAGGGACTCCTCAAGTAGCGAGGAAAAGGAGCAAAAAGCCCAACAGCTTATCGCCGAATTCGGCGACGCAAAACTCCTCGGCCGCCTTATGCGCCGAGCAAAAAAACGCTGCCGACCCCTCTGGCAGAAAGTTCTCGTAAGAGGTCTGGCTGCAGCGCTTGTAATCTTTACGTATCTGGTAATCTGTGACTCTTGGCTTCGCATGGGAAACCCCACTATCAGGATTAACTATGCCCAATGGCTCACCGACCAGACAAGTCAAGGCAGGGACGAATCACTTAATGCACGAGCAGACATTGAAAAGGCCGCTGTTCTCGCAAGCAGGGCCGACCAGTATCGCAAGATGATATGGCCTGAGGATATGAATGATGCGCAAAGAGAAGCCACAGACCAATTCCTCCAGAACAACGCTGTTGCGCTCGATACATTGTATAAGGCGATTGAGAAACCGTATTACTGGTCTGATTACAACTCAAGCGGCGAGATTGTAACTGAAGTTAACTCGATTCTTATTGTAAATCCCAATTTTATGGATAACCTGATGCGACCACTTGGCCCTTACAGAAAAGTTGCCAGATTATTAGCTTCTCGAATCGGATGGCGGGCATATTTAGGCGACATCAATGGAGCGCTTAACGATGAGATTTCGCTTTTCAAATTAGGACAGTTACTTCAGGGAAAGGGACTGCTTATAGAGCAGCTCGTCGGAATTGCCGTAGAAGCATTGGCACACCAAAGGTTAATGTATATTTTGGATCGGACTGACGTGCCGGCGGAGCAACTGCAACAACTACAGGATGAACTGGCCCGCATTTTTGCTCACAAGCAGCCTATCGACCTCAACTGCGAAAAGGCGTTTCGGTATGCAATAATTCAGAAAGGATTCACCGATAACGGCAAAGGAAACGGGAAAATATTAAAAGTCGCAGCGCCCTATTTTGTTCGTGACTGGAAAGATGCTGTCTGGAGTTCCCTCGCTTTTAGCTATCCGAACAGACAGCAGGCCCTTGCTGAAGTCGAAAAAATGTTTGCCCAGGCCCAACAAGACCTACAAACTACTCCCTGGCAAAGAAAAAACGAATCGCCGGGTAAATCAGCGGCTTTTGTCAATGCGCCATTTATGTTCAACATCCAGGCACTGGCGATTGAAAAAATTGCGCTGATTTCCTGGCGTTTGAGAACAGACCGTGCTGCTACCTTGACAATTCTCGCCGTGCTGCGGTTTCAAAAAGAAACGTCCGAATTTCCCGAAAATTTAAACAAGCTCGTCCAAAACGGCTATCTCAACGAATTGCCGCAGGACCCATTCAGTAACGGGCCTTTGAACTACAGGAAAACCAAAGACGGATTTATACTTTACAGTTGGGGTTCTGACCTCGAGGATGACGGAGGATGGATGCCGCGCAACGAGAAGGGTTACCTTATGAAATACAGTGACGAAGGCGACTGGGTCTTCTGGCCGGTCGAAAAGAATTGACTATTCGAAAATCTTGCGGCTTGGCTTAGTTTTGTAAGGTGGGCTTTAGCTCACCGTCTTCTGAAAGAAACAAACTTATGGCCAAAAACCAAAAAGACAAAACCTTTGAAAACCTACCCCCTTGCGCCGCCTAATTCATAAAACTCGTCATAAAAAATATGCGCTATCGCAAAACAGCGAGACGGGAAGTCGCGGAAGAATTGACCGACCATTTCGAAGAGCATCTCAGGGACTCCTCAAGTAGCGAGGAAAAGGAACAAAAAGCACAACGGCTTATCGCCGAATTCGGCGATGCAAAGCTCCTGGCGGTTCTCCTAAGACGTGCAAAAAAACGCTGCCGACCTCTCTGGCAGAAAGTTCTCGTAAGAGGTCTGGCTGCAGCGCTTGTAATCTTTGCGTATCTGGTAATCTGTGACTCTTGGCTTCGCATGGGAAACCCCACTATCAGGATTAACTATGCCCAATGGCTCACCGACCGGACAAGGCAGGATAAAGATGAATCCCTCAATGCAAGAGCAGAAATTGAAAAAGCCGCTCAGGCAATCACTCCTTACGACAATTTTGAAGCCGTATTTACCGGCGGATGGCCCGGCGATATGAACGATGCTCAAAGACAGAAGGCCGCTGAATTTCTGCAGGCAAACAAAGAAGCTCTGGATGAGCTTAACAAGGCGCTTAAAAAACCGTATTACTGGTCGGATTATAACTCCTTCGGCCCGGTTATAGCTGAAGTCAACAGTGCTCTTATTGTAAACCCGGATTTTATGGTGAGCGCACAGCACCCTCTTGCAAAGTACAGACGACTCGCAAGGATAATGGCAGCTCGAACTGTCTGGTATGCGTATTCCGGTGATATCGACGCGGCGATTAACGATGAGATTTCGCTCTGCAAATTCGGACAGTTACTTCAGGGACAGGGACTGCTTATAGAGCAGCTCGTCGGAATTGCCGTAGAAGCATTGGCACACCAAAGGTTAATGTATATTTTGGATCGGACTGACGTGCCCGCAGAACAATTGCATCGACTACAAAATAAACTGGAGAATATTTTTGCTCACAAGCAGCCTATCGACCTCAACAACGGTGAAAAGGCGTTTTGGTATGCAATAATTCAGAGCGGATTCACCGATGACGGCAAAGGAAACGGAAAAATGTTAAAAATCGCAGCACCCTATTTCGTTCGCGACTGGAAAGACGCCGTCCGGAGTTTTCTGGCTTTCAGCTATCCGAACAGACAACAGGCCCTTTCTGAAGTCGAAAAAATGTTTGCTCAGGCCAAACGAGACCTTCAAACCCCTCCCTGGCAAAGAAAAAGAGAAACGTCGAGTAAATCAGCGGCTTTTGTTGACCCCCCATCAATGTTCAAAATCCAGGCGCTGGCGATTGAAAAAATTGCACTGATTTCCTGGCGTTTGAGAACAGACCGTGCTGCTACCTTGACAATTCTCGCTGTCCTGCGCTTTCAAAAAGAAACTTCTGAATTCCCCGAAAATTTAACCGAGCTCGTCCAAAACGGCTATCTCAACGAACTGCCGCAGGACCCATTCAGTAACGGGCCTTTGAGCTACAGGAAAACCGAAGACGGATTTATGCTTTACAGTTGGGGTTCTGATTTAAAGGACGACGGTGGACGGATGCCGCGCAATGAGAAGGGTTACCTTATGAAATACAGTGACGAAGGCGATTGCGTCTTCTGGCCGGTGATTAAGAACTGACTAAATCGAGGAGACAAAGCAGGGGTATCTATCTCGACGGGGGGAAATTAAAGGCGACTCGCTGGCTCTTTCGCATACGCCGGCGGTTCCGCTCCGAGGGCTTCTCATAATAAGCGTTACGCTTCATATCCCTTATCAGGCCCTCTTTCTCGCATAGCTTCTTGAACCGCCTCATCATCTGCTGAACCGATTCACCCGTTCGAGACTTCACCTTCAGCATAAAAAAACACCCCTTACGCCACCATAATTTTATGGGTTAAAAACACCGATCCGTTTAGCACATATTATTAACTGTATTGTTATAATAATCGCTATAATCGGCTTTGCAAGACAAAATTTGCCAAAAAAACTCGCTTTTAACGTCGGCATCGCCAAAGCGTTCTGCCTTCGCCGGGTTTTATTGAACTGCAAAGGCAAATTTGGTATGCTTAAAGGAGCGTTTTGGAGGTGCATATTAGTTGGACAAAATGCGAGAGACCCTGAAGGTCACAAAAGAACGGGCCATATTAGTGGCCGCGATACCCTCGGGCCGGAAAGACCACGATGACCTCAAAGAGCTTACCGCCCTTGCTGAAAGTGCCGGCGCCATTGTCGTTGACCGTTTTCAGCAAAAACTGCACAAAATCAACCCCGCCCTGTACATCGGCAAAGGAAAGGCCGAACAGCTCCGCGACCGCGTCGTGCGATTCAACGCCGACCTTGTTATATTTGATAACGACCTGCTCCCACGACAGGTCAAAGAGCTTGAAGAGCTAATCTCCGCAAAGGTCATCGACCGAAGCGAATTGATTCTCGACATCTTCGCCACAAGGGCCAAGACCGCCCAGGCCAAATTGCAGGTCGAGCTCGCCCAGCTCGAATACACCTATCCCCGCCTCGCCCGAATGTGGTCTCACCTTGACTCAGTAGCGGGTGCCGGGGGGGCAACTGCCGCCGGAGCCGTAGGCGGCATCGGCACTCGCGGGCCGGGTGAAATGCAGCTCGAAATCGACAGGCGAATCGTCAATAAACGAATCACCGAGCTCAAACGCGAAATCGCAGATATCGACAAACGAAGGGTCCGCGAAATCGACGGCAGAAAGGGCATGTTCAAAATCTGTCTTGTCGGCTATACGAACGCCGGAAAAAGCACCCTGCTCAACGCCCTCACCGACGCCGATGCGCTCGTCGAAGACCGTCTCTTCGCTACTCTCGATACCCGCACAAGAAAATGGCCCCTCGAAGGCGGCGCCGAAGTCCTGCTGAGCGATACCGTCGGCTTCATAAAAAACCTGCCTCATCAACTCGTGGCCTCGTTCAAAGCCACCCTCGAAGAGGCAATCAACGCCGATTTGCTCCTGCATATAGTGGACATCTCCAGTCCCGATGCGTTAAAACAAATCGAATCGGTCAATAACGTCCTGGCGGAAATCGGCTGCAGCCAAAAGCAAATCCTGCTGGCCCTCAACAAATCCGACGTGGTCAGCGCCATCAATACGCTCGAAATGCTCCAGACGCTTTTCCCCGAGGCGGTCTGCATCTCCGCAAAAACCGGCTACGGCCTTGACCGTCTTAATTCGGCCGTGCTCAATAAATACAAAGGCGGCGAAATTCATATCCGTCTCGTCGCAGACCAGGCGAACGGAAAAATACAGAGCTTCCTCCACGCCTGCGCCACGATAACCGAAGAAAAATACCTCGATGGCTCGGTCCTCATCGAGGCACTACTGGGCCAAAACCAGTTAGTCGATTTGAAGCGACTCAAGCCGCAACGGCTGGAAGTGCTCAACAGCGGATAGTTCAATTTCTGATTGCTGATTCAATGAAAGGGATTTCCTATGATACGCGAAAATTCCGATAACAGGCCGGCAGATGATGAGCTTTTTGAAGAAAGAACGGAAGAGGAAATCCTGGAGGCAGTAGATGAGCTAACCGACAAGGTATGGTATAACAGGCACCAGGAGGCCAAAGAGCAGATTGAGGCAGGCGAAGAGGAAGTTGACCCCGGAATCTGGAAACAGGCCCTTGCAAAGGCAAAAGAGGTCGAAGAAAAATACGGCCTTGAAAACTTAGGCCCTTACGATGACTTCGAATGGGGTATGCTCAACGGCAAACTTTCCGCGCTGCGCTGGCTTATCGGCTTCGAATGGGATATGCTCGATACATAAAAACAACTCAAAATGCAAAGTGCAAAATGCAAAATTGCGGAGGCCCGGAGGACGGGAGTTTTAAGTTTAAAATTTTAAGTCCAAAACCAAAGCTGTTAACTGAAAGCTTTAAGTTGTGGCTTTGCACTTGAAACTTTAAATTTTTAGCTGATTTCCGCCGAAGGCGGAAGGACTAAAATAGCTTGCCTGCCCCTGTATGTCGTAGACAGGGGTTTTGTATCAGCATTTGAGAATATAATGATGCCTTATGGCCGGAAGGAAAAAGATTTCTGGTTTATGATTTCGGATTTCTGATTTCAAAAGAAACAAGCATGATGACACCGGATTTACCCGGATTTAGGTTGGTATCGTATTTAGGATGAGGATAAAAATGGAAGCAGCGAAGAACAAATCGATGAATGATGCCTTTGGAAGTGGTCGATATTCTCAAGCCATTAAAATGGCGGACGAACAACTCAAGATAGACCCATATGATTGGGATGCCTTATATATGAAGGCCTCTATTTACTCTTTACCAATTCCAGAATATTGTGATTATTATGCTGCGATTGGGATAATTATGTTTGCATTAGACAGCGATAGAGCTGATATAAATCGTTGGCATGCTGCAGGTGATATATTTGATAGTTCTGGAATATACGCAGAAGCCGAGAGATGCTATCGCAGGGTACTTGAAATGGATCCAACAAATTATAAAGCTATTATCAGTTTAGCTGTAAATCGAGGAGCACATGGTACTCAAATTACTGCAGAGGAAGTAAAGACCCTGTTGGAAACCGCAATTTCAAGTAAACCAAGTGAATGGAATGCATACCACCATTTGGCCGTACTATTACGGGAATTAGGGGATAAGAAGCAAGCAATGGAAATGTACGAATCTGCATTGGTTAGAATACCTGATACTGAGAATGAGAGTATGCGTCAAGAAATCGAGAAACAAATTAAAATCCTGAGAGATGAAATAGGTGGGTAAGTCGGATAATTCACATACTATAGAAAAACTCATTTGTTGGCGAAATCAGGGACACCATACTAATTTTCCAAAGAGTTTATTGCAGAGGGAAGAAACTTGAGGGGAGAAAAAGAAATCTTCACGCCAGCAATCCCGGCCGGAGA
>CAYNVP010000007.1:0-13251 GCA_964400665.1 uncultured Pirellulales bacterium
AAACCACGACAATAAGTATTTTTTGCATCAAAGAGAGCTTACGGCACCACGACTTTACCCGGGATGATGGATTTGTCGAACCGCTGTGAATTGGTATTGAGGATGATTCAAATCCCGCGTCCTGCTGTTCTGGGACAGCAGCGGGAGTGCTTGATTGTATGGGAGTTTCCGGGCTGACGTTATCAGTTTGCAAGGGTTCGGCTGGAGGACTGGTAGCTGTGTTATTGGATTGAGTTGGCGTTTGAGCTGGGATTTCGCCGCCCGCGGGGGCCTCGACCGGCGAGACCTGCCCGTCCTCCGTATGTATTTCAGAAGAACTCGACTCACCTGCGGGGGTTGGTCCGGCCTCGCCTGCTGGAGTCCCGGCCGGCGAGACCTGCTCATCTGCAGTAGTGATGCCGGATGAATCCGACTCGCCCGCCTCGGTGGGTGGGGAGGTCTCGGGCGGTTTTTTCTCACGCTTTAGTCTACGCTTTAGTATTGTCATTGTCTCAATTAGAAACGACCCCGCCTCGCCCGACTCGCGTCTGGCGAGTCGAGGCGGGCCGGCTCAACCGATTTCCGTGTTTTGCCGGTAGCCAAACAGTGCGAGCCAACGGAACGCCATCTTTTTCCCGATTAAGACGGTGCAACGACTATGCCAGGGCTGCTGAGTCGCAGATATTTGCCGTAAAATCCCCGATTATCGTCATAAAACGCGGTTTTTCGAGCAGTCGCAGGTGGTT
The DNA here is from genome assembly GCA_964400665.1 of uncultured Pirellulales bacterium. GTDB lineage: Bacteria > Planctomycetota > Phycisphaerae > Sedimentisphaerales > Anaerobacaceae > Fen-1362. Next base: position 726 of record CAYNVP010000007.1, read on the forward strand.
TGAGTTAATTGGGGCGTGTCAGGATTCTGAACGGGCCGATGTATTTTCTTACATTGGATGTGTGGGGGAACCGAGAAGAGGATTATGTTAGTGTTCTTCAAGCCACCGTAACAGCTTCGGCTGTATCCACGCAGGAAGTATCGTCCGAAAAGGATTTTGGGATATATGTGCCTCTTTGGATATTATGCTGTTTGACTTTTGCGTAGAGTGTGGCCCGTGTTATGCCCAATAGCGACGCTGCTTTGGTCTTTTGCCAGCCGCTCTCCTGCAGGGCGCGTGCTATGAGTTCACGTTCCGCTTTATCGAGCGAAAAGTCCTTCTTAACACTCGGCACTCGATTCTCGTCACCAGTGCGAGCATCGAGCATCGGGTAACGATTGTCGAATTCCGGCTCAATCAGGATACTGCTCAAACCGATTTTGTCCGTTGTTTCCAGGAGGATTGCCCTTTCGATAACGTTTCGCAGCTCACGGACATTGCCTGGCCAGTTGTGTTTCTCAATTGTCTCAAGGGCCATCTCGGTAAAAGAGGTTATTTTGCCTTCCCTGTCCGGGCAAACCGTCGAGGTCCTGATGAAGTACTCGGCCAGCAGCCGAATATCATCTCTTCTGTCGGCGGCCCGCAGCGGCGCTATGGTGACGGGACAGATATTCAGGCGATAATAGAGGTCTCGCCGGAAGCGTCTGTCTGTCACCTCCCTGGTGAGGTCACGGTTGCTCGATGCTATTATAGTGGCTTTGCAGGCCAAATCACTGATACCGCCGACCTTTCTAAACGTCTTTTCCTGCAGGACTCGAAGCAATTTCGCCTGAAGGTCTAACGGCATCTCACTGATTTCATCGAGGAATATTGTGCCCGCCCCGGCCAGTTCGAGCAGGCCTGTCTTTTCCCTGTCGGCACCGGTAAACGAACCTTTAAGATGGCCGAAAAGCTCGCTTTCGAGCAGATTAGCCGTCAGTGTGGCACAGTTAACGGCTACAAACTGCTCTCCCGGATGGCGTATATTGTGCACGGCTTTTGCCGCAAGCTCCTTTCCTGTTCCCGTTTCGCCCGTTATCAGCAAGGGGTTGCAGCGGCTTTGGGCGACCAGCCGTATCATTTTAAGTGCGTGACGGATAGCCTTGCTGTTTCCAGCCATCGAGACGGAGGCAGCAATGTCGTCGGCGAAGAATCCATTTTCGCCTGCAGGGCAATTAGAACCTGACTGTGCCTGGATATTGTTTAGGATTTGTTGAAGACGGTCAACGTCGTTGATGTTGGACAGATAATAAAGTCTGCAAGCATGCGTGAGATGTTCGCACGGCTCGACTGACCTCGCCGAAGTCCTGTCGGGCAGGATGCCATCGGCACCCACGATTAACATAGGGATGCGCAGGTTTTTATCGGTCCGTTCTGAGATATGGAGGATTTCATCGGGCTGAAAGCGGCTGTCTATAATTATCAGGTTGGGATTAACCGTTGCCGCGATGTCAACGGCTTCCGCGGGGTCATCGGCGACTAAAACCTGCTGCGCGACGCGGCGAGCGAGTTCCTGAATTTCAATGCGCTTACTTACTACAATAATTCTGTGAAAAACCATTTATACGTCGGTGCTATCAGCGTTGTCCCCCACGGTTCAATATGTCCGGTAAATCGTCACTTTTAACCGGACATCTTTAATTTTTTATGGGACGGGTCAACGCAGAAGACAGAAGACAATTGACAGATGACTGGGGACAGAAGACGAATTTTCTATTTTCTGTTTTCTGACCTCTGTCTTCCGTTGTCTGTCGTCTTTTTATGAGACGTTAAAATAGTGCCTCGTTTTATGGGACGTTAAAATTTTGTATTGAAAATCGAGCATCGATACAGGAACTTTTCTCCGCACCGGCAGAAATTTCTGTCCCCGCAGGTAAGAGCAAATGCCAAAGCAGCATTAGAATACTGTATTTCTAACTTCTTACTATCACGGTGCTTATGCAATTCGATTGTAACTGAGGACAAGCTTTGGCACGGCGATTGCTCACGTTTATCACAAAGTGGCGAAGGCATGTTTGGAAATTGACTCTTGATTTTGGAGACATGAATTATGGCTGTATCGGCAGTGACGCAAAGTTCCAGTGACATACAAATGGATTATATGAAGCTTCTCGTGGCCCAACTGCAGAACCAAAATCCGCTGGAGCCGTTAGACAACAATGAGATGGCTTCTCAGCTTGCACAGTTGTCACAGCTCGGACAAATCGAAACGCTTAACGCCAGCTTCGCGGCAGTTATGGCCAACACCGAGCGCAGTTATGCCAATTCGCTTATAGATAGAAACGTAACCTTCTTTGCGGAGAATGAAGCAACCGGAGAACTGGAGAAACAGACCGGCAAAGTGGTCTCGGTCTTCAGCGACCCGGTGACAAAAAATTGTCTTTTGGGTGTGACAGTCGGGGAAGGCGACCTCGCAATGGAGTACACAGTCGGCTTGAATGCCGTTGTTCTGGTTGAGAGTTAAAAAAAGTTTAGCTGAAATTGAACCTTGCAAATTAAGGAGAAACAGAAATGAGTTTTGCGTTGTCGTCGGGAGTTACGGGTTTGCAGGCGCATCAGAAGATGCTGGACGTGGCGGGTAACAATCTTGCAAACGTTAACACGACCGCCTTTAAGGCCAGCAGAATACTGTTTGCTGAGCTTCTGAGCGAGACAATCAGAAAGGCATCACAGCCCACCACGAATACCGGCGGAACGAATCCCGCGCAGATGGGCTCAGGCGTCGGTGTATCGGGTATTTCGCCGAATATGTCACAGGGCAACATCGTCAATACAGGCAATCCCCTTGACCTGGCAATAGAAGGCGAGGGGTATTTTGTGCTCAGTGACGGTCAGCAGTATGTTTACTCGCGGGCGGGGGCATTTGCGGTTGACCAGGACTCGGTTCTGGTGGACCCGGCCACCGGCTATCGTGTGCAGCGTATTGGCTCGATTGGTGAGGCCGATGGTTTTCAAATAGCAGGCATCAGCGATGTGCACGTGCCTTACGACGTGGCGATGGCAGCCAATACTACCAGCGAGGTGAAAGTGGCCGGCAATCTAAGTTCGGATGCGGTGCTGCCGACTACACAGACGAATGTGCTTACGTCGAGTGGGGTATTTACGACTGGTAGCGGCACGGTGGCGGATGGCACAACCGAGCTTGACGCACTCGACCAGTGGACCGGAACGATCGGCACGGCGACGATTACGGTTTCAGGTTTCGACCACGACGGGACCGCCTTGGTCGATGCGGGACTGAACATTACGGGTACTACAACGATTGACGACCTTCTTGCGCATATAAACAGCGTGCTCGGGACAAGCAGCACAGCGACACTTGTTAACGGCAAAATACGGGTGACCGATGCGGAGGACGGATATAGTTTGTCTGATATACGTCTTACATTTACCGAAAGCGGCGGCGGCACTGCCAATCTTGAAATGTCGCCTTATTTTGAAGTTACAACTGTCGGCGGCGAAGAGGTCAAGAACATTAACATCACCGTTTACGACAGCCAGGGCGGCAAACACGTGCTGAGCGGGGCTTTCGTTCGTACCGGTACGGCTAATACCTGGGATATGGTCCTTACGTCAATTACAGGCGACGTCCAGGAATTGACGATGGATAATCGCAGGATAAGAGGGATTGAGTTTAACGCGGGAGACGGCTCATACGCCGGTTTGAACAGCACAATCGGCGATACTGCTAATTTCATAGTGACTTTCGTGCACGACATGGCTAATCCGCAGACCATAGGCATATCTATGGGAGCGGTTGGTCAGTTGGACGGTTTGACGCAGTTCGCGGGCAACTCGACGGCCGTAGCGCGGGAGCAGGACGGTTACGGTGCAGGCCGGCTTTCAACGATTTCGGTGAACAAGGAAGGCATACTGATAGGCGCATTTTCAAATGGTGTGAAAAAGGAAATTGCGACTTTGCAGATTGCCTTGTTCCAGAACACCTCAGGTCTGGAAAATATAGGCAGCAGCTACTACGTTCCGTCGGCCAACTCCGGTGAGGCCGTGGCGACCCAGGCGCTGACCGGCGGTGCCGGCTCGGTGCACGGGGGCTCGCTGGAGAAGTCAAACGCCGACGTGGCCATCGAGTTCATAAACCTGATTAACGCCCAGAACGGTTTCCAGGCCAACGCCAGAACAATCAGGGTTGCAAATGACATATTACGCGAGTTGTCGACTCTTATCAGGTAAGGATTAGGAGTAATAAATATGACGATGTCAGCTCTTATCGTGGTCCAGTTGGCGGAGGTGGTGGTGGGGCTGACGGCGAACGAGAGATTCAAGGCGGTGCAAAATCTCGACAGCGGCGGCGGTCTTATGACCAGCAGGTGGTTTACAATTACTATGATAATCCTGCTGGCAGGTTCGGTCATCGCACTGGTGGCCGTCAGTTTGTACAGAAAAGCCGGTGAACTCAAGACCGCTGAGAAATCGTTCTCACAGGGTTCGGCGAAAAAGGGGCTAAGTGAGTCGGAGACCGACTTTCTTATGGCCATAGCTGTCAAAGCCGGCCTGAAGAAAGGCGAAGACATTTTCAGTATGAGCGAAGCTTTTGAGCAAGGCGCTGCGAAGTTGCTTGAGGAAAGCCGTCCTGAAGGAAAGTCGACGGTGGAAACGAGCCAACTGGAGAAACAATTGACTGGTTTGCGAGATAAACTGGGTTTTCGCAAGGCCGCCTCTGTAGCTGCGAGCAGTCCGGTTAAACCTGTTGAGAAATCTGCTTCAGCGACAATCACTTCGGGAAAGCCCGGTGATAAACCTTCCGTTTCGAAGCCGGCGGATGTTTCAGCCCACATATCGGCTTTTATAGCGATGTTTCCTGTTAGTAAGCAAGTCAGCCCGGCAGGCAGCGAAAAACAGGAACAACCGCAACAGGGCGGTGTGTCATCGCCGCCGGGTTCTATGGCCTGGGATGAATTAATTCGGCAGCTACCGGAATTTGTGCCTGCGATTGTCAACGGCGTGGTTGGCCAGGTCGTGTCTGTCGAAACAGCACTACCGGCAAACGTAGGGGACAGAGTGCTGGTAGTTATTGAACTGGAAAGCATAAGTGAAAAAGCCAGGGAGCGGGAGTTAATCGAAGATATTGGAGTTGTCCAGAGGAGCGTTCAGCCGGCTGAATCAATTGATGCGCCGAACGCGCGTCGTTTGGGCATAGAGATTGCCGGACTGAGCGAAGCACAAGCGGCTCAGATCGCCGGTGTCGTTTCAAGAGCTAAAGCCACAAAGACAAAAACGGGTAATATCGCCGGCTCTCAGGATGCAGATGACGTATCACAATCCATAAAAGCAAAGGAGGGGATTGAATGACGGAGGCGACGACCCAGATTACCAGCAGCATAGATGCGTTGACACAAGAGCTGGAAATCATCACGCACAATCTGGCCAATGCGAACACCGTCGGGTTCAAGCGTAGATGTAATGCGTTCTCGAAGGCGCTCGACGCACAACAGGGAGACGCAGAAACGTATAGCCCCGGCACAATAGATTTGAATTCTGCGTTTGATTTTTCACAGGGCAATCTCATACAAACAGGAAGGACGCTGGATTTATCTATTATGGGGAGGAGTTTTTTCATTGTAGAGACGTCCGAAGGTCCTCTTTATACGCGTAATGGGTCGTTTCAGACCAATGAAAATGGCCAGATAGTTGATACGATGGGCAGGCCCGTTGCGGGAGAGTCCGGCCCCATCACAGTGCCCGTTGCGGTGGGGCTTTCGGAGCTTCAAATCTCCGCGGACGGCCAAATCAGCGCAGGCGAAATCGACATAGGCAAAATTAAGATAGTGGATTTCCAGGATAACGGGGACAAACTTGTTCCAGCCGGCGGCAATTGTTTTGTGATGCCGGACAAGGATATCCAGCCGGTGCCCGCAGAGAATGCGATAATCAAACAGGGTTATCAGGAGGCGTCCAACGTCAAAATAGTCGACGAGCTGGTTGATATGATAATGGTGACTCGCCTCTACCAGGCCAATATGAGGTACTTATCAGCCCAGCAGGAGGCATCCAGCAGTATCACCAGCGTTGCGATGGGGTAAAAGCCAGGTATCAGGGTATCAGTAATCATAGGAGATCGTTATGTTAAAGGCATTTTCGACGGCGGCGACGGGTATGGCGGGCCAACAAATGATGGTGGACGTCATTGCCAATAATCTTGCCAACATCAACACCACGGGTTTCAAGCGGAGCCAAATCAATTTTCAGGACCTGCTTTACGTGAAAATGAATCAGGCGGGCGCAGAGATTGCCTCTGGTATCAATTCACCTACGGGGCTGGAGATAGGCAGCGGAGTGCGAGCGGCTGCAACGACCAAAGTATTTACCATCGGAGAGATGGATAATACGGGCAGGCCGCTGGACATTGCCATTTCCGGCGACGGTTTTTTGCAGGTGACGATGCCGAACGGCGACATAAGATACACCCGTGACGGGGCTTTACAGTCAAACGCAAATGGGCAGCTTGTTACCGCGACCGGCTATGCCCTGGAGCCGGCAATCACAATTCCTACAGACGCCGTAGCGATTGACATCGGCAAGGACGGCACCGTCAACGTCACCGACGCTTCGGGGACTCAGTCGGTCGTGGGGACTATGCAATTGGTTCGTTTTCCTAATCCCGCCGGGCTGTCGAATGAGGGTGACAATATGTTTGCCGAGACCGCGGGCAGCGGCACGGCTGTAACCGGAACAGCGGGCGAAAACGGGTTCGGGGCTATACAGTCGGGGATGCTGGAGAAATCCAACGTTCAAATGGTGACCGAGCTTGTCAATCTGATTACGGCCCAGAGGGCGTATGAAATCAACGCGCGTGCGATTCGGGCCGGAGACGATATGCTTCAGACCGCAACGAATATCGGCAGATAGGTGAGATAGTTATGAACATTAAGCTATTGGGTTTGGTAATCTCGTTTCTTTTTGTAGGGTGGGATTTACCCCACCAAATTGCTTCGGCGGGGCAAGTCCCGCCCTATAATCTGACTTTACGTTTACCGAGAGAAGTCACGGTTTCCAGTGAGACGTTAACACTTGGTCAGATAGCAATGATTACAGGCGATGAGGGGATTGCTGCAGAGGCGGGAGAGGTTGAGCTTGGTCGAATATCGATGCCTGGGCAGAAGATAACGATTGACAGGGCGATGATTCGCAGTCGATTGGCCTGCAGTGGGATAACCGAATGCGACCCTGTCTTGTTGGGAGCAGACAAGGTTACCGTCAAACAGATGGTGAAGGTGATTAAAAGCGATAGCTTTGTTGGGTCTGCTTCGTCGTTTTTAGCCGAGAACATCAAGGAACAGACAATCGCGAGGTGGGAACCGCTGCGAGAGCCGGCGGAGCTGGTTTTGTCTAATCAGTCCCGGGATATCGAATTATTGCCGCGTCTGGTTTCACGCAGTGCGAATGGTCAGGTCACCACCGAAGTAAGCGTAGTGGCGGGCGGAGAAGTCTTAGGGACGCGCCGGATTGTTTTTCGTCCGAAATACAATACTCACAGGGCTGTTGCAGCGGCTGATGTGTCGGCAGGGACGCCCCTGACGCCGGATAACACAAGGATTGAGAATGTTATCACGGACGAGTCGCAAGCGCCCGATTGGGCACCCCCTTACGGACTTGTGACGGTGCGTGACCTTGCTGCGGGGACCATAATTGTTCCAGGTATTGTAAAGACACCCCGGCCACGGGTGATAATCGAACGCAATCAAACCGTCGTCATACGAATCGACAAGCCCGGCCTTGTGGTAACCGCGATGGGTAAAACGATGCAGCGGGGCAGGCTCGATGATTACATAAAGGTCCGAAATATCGATTCTCAGCGAGTGATAATGGCGAGGGTCAATGAAGATGGAACCGTGGAACCCGCTTTCTAAAGGGGTGAAATAATGAAACAATCAATATCTAAGGGCAATATGAAACCTGGTTTTGCAGTTATATGTTTTTTCTCGGTGCTGTTAGTCGCCGCCTGTGCTCAGGGCGGGTCAATCTGGGCAAAAAGAGATAAAACCATGAAAGAGCCTTACGCCGATGATACCGCCAGAAGCATCGGTGACATATTGACCATCAAAGTAACTGAGGACAGCAAGGTCGATAACAAAGCCAAAAGGGACCTTCAGAAAGGGACAGACAAGTCGATGGTCTTTGATGGAAAAGTCGGCAATTTTACCGACCTTGGTGAGTTTGGAATGAGTGCTACTTCCGACAATCAGCTTAAGAGCAAGGCCGACTACAAAGACGAACGCAGTTTTGAAGATAGCATTACGGTAACAGTTGTCGATGTCCAGCCCAATGGAAATCTGGTAGTAATGGGGACTCGCAACCGCAATATCGGGGGCGACGTCCAGATCATCGAGATTAGCGGCATTGTTCGCCCGAGTGACATTGCGTTTGACAACACGGTGAAAAGCGAGCAGGTGGCTGACTTCCGGATTGTGAGCAAAAACGGAGGCGTTTCAGAACCTTACACACGACCCGGCTGGCTCGGCAGAATATTCGATATTCTCTGGCCGTTCTGACGTTTCCCTTAGGGACAAGTTTAAGGTGGGTGTTTATGAAACATCGTCTAATCGTATTGTTTGGAATTCTGCTTGGGCTAAGCCAGCCCGTGCATTGCGAGCGGATAAAGGATATCGTTGATATTCAGGGTGTTCGCGGCAATCCTCTTTCGGGCGTGGGCTTGCTTATCGGGCTGGCGGGCACTGGGGACGCAACCCAGCCGTCGAGGCAGATATTGACCAACATATTGAGGGATGCAGGTGTAGTGCTTTCACCTAAGGACCTGACCGGAGGCAATATCGCACTTGTTATGGTTACCGCGGAGCTGGGCCCTTTTGCGAGGGAGGGCTCACGAATCGACGTTGACGTTTCGGCTATTGGGGACGCAAAGAGCTTGCAGGGGGGGATGTTGCTGCCCACGCCGTTGAAAGGACTGGACGACCAGGTCTATGCAGTTGCGCAGGGCGGCATCTCGCTCGGCGGCTGGGCTGCCGGGGGAAGCGAGGCCACCATCTCAAAGAATCATCAGACAGTCGGCAGGATACCCGGCGGCGCAATCGTCGAACAGGCGGAGGTTGCCACGTTCATTGAACAAATAGCAGACCAGAGGTTTATCAGTTTGAATCTGAGAAACAGCGACTTCACGACCGCGCAGCGCATCAGCAGTATTATAAATGTGTCACACCCGGATACTACCGTAGTGGTCGATGCCGGCACAATTCGAGTGAGAATCCCGACAGCCGTCGAGCAAAGGGATATAGCCGGCTTTATCGACGATATAACCCGGTTCGAAGTGACGGTTGACGTGCCGGCGATTGTCGTAATAAATGAGCGGACGGGGACTATCGTTGTCGGCGAGAACGTCGGAATTTCGGCAGTCGCGATTTCCCAGGGCAGCTTGGTAGTCAAAATCAAGGAGACGGAGATTGTCTCTCAGCCGACGGCGCCTTTCTCCGACGCCGGGACGACTGAGAAGGTCCCCGACACAATCATAGGGGTTGAAGAAAAGGAGGCATATCTGATACCCGTCACCAGGTCCGTCACCGTCGCTGACCTTGCCAAGACGCTGAACGCTATCGGCGCGACACCGAGGGACCTTATAGCGATATTCAACGCCTTGAAAAAGGCCGGTGCGCTGCAGGCCCGGCTGGAAATAATGTAGAGGATTGTCTATGGATGGAGCCGACCTGATATCCTCGTCTTGCATATCGCGTACAGCGTTGGGAGTAACGCAGAACGCAGAACGCGCGACGCAGGACAAAAAGACCGAGCAGTTGGCCAAGGACTTTGAATCTGTCCTGTTGACGAAGCTTGTTGACGAAATGAAGGAGACCGTGGGCAACTGGGGTTTAGAGGAGGAGGATGCGGCGTCGGGCCAGGTGCAGGGATTGTTCTGGATGTATCTTGCCCAGGACCTTGGCGACAAGGGCGGGCTTGGGCTGTGGAAGGATTTGTATAAGTTCTTCACTGATATGCAAAACCCGGCCGAGCCGCCATCAGTGGATGAGAGCTTATGAACGGGCACACTATGGTATTATCGCAAAACGTGGAGTATATGCTGCACGTCCTTGAAAGGGACATAGTTCATATTGAGCAGACACTGTCATATCTAAACGACCTTCGCGGCCTTGTGATAAAACGGGATGAACAGAATCTCGGTCGCCTTCTCGAAGAGATAAGAAACGAGGCGCAGGAATATTCGGCCAACGAGCATCATCGGCGAATGATACGCGAGCAGCTTGCCAGGCTGTTCGGTTGTAAAACGGGAGAATTGACTTTATCTGTTCTCAGGACGCGTATCGATGAGCCGGCAAAAAGCGCTATTGCCGAAAGACAGGACAGGTTGAGGGCTTTGACGCAGCGACTGCAAAGAGAATATATGACGACAGCTGCTCTGTTGTCGGATTGTGCGAGGATAAATTCGCGACTTTTGAAGATTGTGTTTGACCGAAGCCGGACCGGCCCGGTTTGTTACGATTCGCAGGGCACAACCGCCAGAGAGTCCGACGCCACATTTATGAGTATGCGCCTTTGATGACAGAAAACAGAGGACAGAAGACAGAGGACAACGGATAAGATGTGGAATTTTGCGATAGGAATGAGCGGTTTGGATGCGGCCCGCCAGGGGCTTGACGTTATTGGCAATAATATTGCCAACGCCGCCACCGAGGGCTATCACCGCCAGAGAATCGACCTGGCTCCCGCATATTCGCGCCTTGAGGGAGGAGTGCTGATAGGGGGAGGTGTTGAAGTTGAGAGCATCACCCGAATGATAGATGACCTTCTTGAGGTCGAAATTCTTCGGCAGCAGTCATCGCTTGGTCAGGTTTCGCAGGAATTATCGACGCTTCGCAGCGTTGAGGCGGCATTTGGTGAGCTTACCGGGGACTCCGGCCTGAACGCCTCTATCGACAAGTTCTTCAACGCTTTGAGCGACCTCAGCGCTCACCCGGAACAGGTTGTTTACCAGGATGAGGTGCTTTCGTCGGCAGAGGCGATGGCTTCACGGTTCCGAACCCTCGGCGATTACCTGACAAATCTTGAAACACAACTCCGGCTGCAGGCCGACAACGTCGTGGACCAGATTAACGCCTTGGCAGGCCAGATTGCCGGGCTTAACGGGCAAATCCAGCGAGTCGAGATGGACGGCTCTCAGGCGAATAATCTTCGTGACCAGCGTGACCAGTTTATAAATCAGTTGTCTGAGCTGGTAGCGGTTGAAACGCAGCAAAGGGACTTTGGCGTGGTTGATGTCGCTGTCGGTGGCGTGTCAATCGTTATGGGTGCGGACACGGTGCAGATTGAGGCCGGCCTGAATAGTGAGGGTCTGCTCGGTATGACTCCTGCCGGGGCATTCTCTTATCAGACGACAATCAATGGCGGAAAGCTCGGCGGCCTGCTGGCGCTGCACAATACCACCGTGGCTGATATTCATAACGACCTCGACACCCTGGCCCAGGCGATAATCCGGCAGATAAACCAGTATCACGTCGGGGGGGTCGGTTCGGATGGCTCCTTTACGGAGCTGACGGGTTCGGTGATGGCGAGTGAAAATATCAGTGACTTTGTCCCGCCCGTCAGCGACGGCTCTTTTTTTATTCGTGTTATCGATACAAGCACCGGTGAAGTGACAAGGCATCAAATCGACGTCGACGCGTCAACCGATTCACTAACCAGTATCGCGTCGGCTGTCTCGTTAATCACCGGGATAAGCGCCTCGGTAGCTGACAATCGGCTAAGCATTCAGGCGGACAGCGGCTACAAGTTCGATTTTCTGCCGGCGGTATTGTCTGGGCCGACGGCAAGCACTTTCACAGCCGGCTCACCGCCTGCGGTCTCTGTATCCGGCATTTATACAGGCGCTGAAAATCAGACCTTTACATTTACTGTTGTTGGAAGCGGTTCCGTCGGCAACGGGACGCTTCAGCTTGAGGTAAGGGACGGCGCAGGGCAGCTTGTCGATACGCTCAACATCGGCTCCGGTTACGCGGCTGGCGACACGCTCGATTTCAACAATGGATTCAAAATTGCCCTCAGTGCAGGCGACGTAAACAATGGGGATAGTTTTGAAGTGGATGTTTTTGCAAGCACTGATACATCAGGCCTGTTATCCGCAATCGGAATCAACACCTTTTTTGCCGGTAATGACGCTTCGAGTATAACGCTGTCAGATAATGTTGCGGATTCACCCGGCAGGATAGCAACGGCGATGGGGGCCGGATTAACAGACAATACTAATGCCCTGCGGCTGGCTTCGGCGGGCGAGTTGAAAATTGGCGAATTAAGTGATTTGACTGTCGGGCAGTTCTATCGCCGGCTGGTCGCTGATATCGGCCAGCAGCTCTCAATCAAGCAGATGTCGCAAAGCAGTGTAGAGAGTCTTTTGCAGAGCTTGGCCAACCAGCAGAGCGAAATAAGCGGCGTTGACATCAATGAGGAGGCCGCACAGATGCTGGTTTTCGAACAGATGTTTCAGGCGATGGCCAAATATCTCAATATGGTCCAGGATGCGATAGAA
>CAYNVP010000007.1:13261-29272 GCA_964400665.1 uncultured Pirellulales bacterium
GCGATGGCCAAGTACCTCGGGACAGTGCAATCGACAATAGACGGCCTAATGGAGCTTGTATAGTCGCAACTTTAACAGGTGACCAATGAGCGGAATATTGAACAATGTATATAACAATGCAATTATTGCATTAGGACGACACACTGAGGCCCTTGGCCGCTTGCAGGAGCAGGTGTCCACCGGCTCACGGGTGAATCGTCCGTCGGATGACCCTTCTGCTGCGTATTATATCCTCACGCTAAATAGTGAAAACAGGTCGCTCGAAAACTATATCAACGCGCTGGCCGATACATCCAGCACGCTTCAGGTCAGCTCATCTATCATAGGTCAAATGGCGTCGGTGGTGAGCCAGGCGAGGGTCAGTGTTACCCAGATTGCCAGCGGTGTTTATGACCAGGACGGTCGGAACAGGGCCGCAGAGGCAATAGATAATGTGTTGGAGCAGCTTGTTCAATTGGCCAACACAAAAAATAACGGTCAGTATCTTTTCGGCGGGGCAGATACCGGCACGGAGCCGTTTGCCGTCGAGCGCACCGACGGCGAAATCACTTCCGTCACTTATCAGGGTAGTGACGAAACCAGAAACATCAACGTGGCTTCCGGTATTTCTTCAAGCGCGTTTTACGTCGGCCGGGAAATGTTTAGTTCGGACCAGCGAGGCGAACCGGTCTTTCTCGGAGACACCGGCGCCGCCGCGGGAACGGGCACATCCAGTGTAACAGGGGACGTCTGGCTGACGGTGACTTTTGACGGTGCCAACTATCAGGTATCAATAGACGATGGAGCGACATTCGTAACCGTTCCCACGGGCGGCGATGCCAACCAGGCCGTCACGGATTCGAGGACGGGAAAAGTGCTCTACGTGGACACGACCGGTATAAACGGCACGGGCGTGGAGCTTGTCCGTGTTCCCGGGACATATGATGTTTTCGGCGCTCTTATCACTATCCGAGATATGTTGAGAAACGACAGAGCTTTGTCAGATGAGCAGATAGAGCAGATACGTAACGCCTCGATTGGTTCGCTGGAAGAGGTCCAGAACCTGCTCGCCCAGAAGCAGGTTTCAGTGGGATTAAGAATCGGGTTTTTGGACGGCATTAAGGGCAGCCTTGAGGATGTGAAGTTCAATACCGAGGACGAGACGACCCGGCTGGAAGAAGCTGACATCGCCCAGGTTGCCATAGACCTGTCGCGCCACGAGGTATTGTACCAGATGTCACTGGCAGTGGCGGGCAAGCTTATGTCTTTGTCGTTGCTTGATTTCATCGATTAGCTGGTTTCCGGGCCCCGTGTTTGTTCGTGGCTAAGAGCAGTAGTGTTCGATATTTATACATATTTTGAAATTCTCCGCACGATGCCGCGGCTGGTGTTGTCCGGCGGGGGGTGAGGTTGTCGGCACATCGTTTGCACTATGGTTTTCGTCGCACTGAGTAGAAAAGGCTGACTAGTGGATTGTTGAAAATCAGGTAGGAGTATAAGTGAATGGAGACGATTACGAATTACTATCAAAAAGGTCTGGAGCTGGCCGAGACCGGGCGTCACAAGGAGGCGCTCGAGTGTGTCCAATTGTATCTGAAAAGTTCTCCCAACGATGCACAGGCGATAAACGATGCCGGGGCGATTCTGCATTGCCTCGGGCGGTCCGATGAGGCGATAGAGTATTTCCGCAAGGCAAGGATGCTGGCTCCTGACTCGGCGGAGGTCGTATGGAATCTGGCGGAGGCATATCTCGCCGTAGGCGGCGCAAAACACACCGTTGAGCTTTTCGAGGATATGGGCCGTAAGGGTATCCTCAATGCCGATGTGCTGAACAGGACGGCTAATATGCTGCTCGACCAGGGCGATAAGGCCAACGCTCTTGAGACACTCCTTCATTCGCTGCAAGTCGCGCCCGAGCAGGAGGTGCTCAGACCTATGGTGGAGGTTATTCGCAATAAAAGGCCCAGGGTTGCGTTTTTCAGCGGGCTGAGCGGAGACGTAAAATTTCTTGCGGATATTTACAGCTTTGTCGAGGAACGATTTGGCGTCAAATTTTTTGAGGGCAGGGATATCAGCCAGATACACGAGGCGATGAAGTGGAGCGATATTTCGTGGTTTGAGTGGGCTACCGATGTCGCCGTCGAGGCCTCGAAGCTGCCGAAGGTCTGCAAAACGATAGTTCGTTTACATCGATTTGAGGCCTATACCGACTGGCCCGCGAAAATGCGATGGGAGAACGTCGATACGCTCATCACCGTTGGCAACAGTTTTGTGAAAGACGCGCTTCTGCGACAGGTCCCCGCTCTCGAAGCCCGCACCAACGTCGTTACAATACCCAACGGCGTAAATCTGCAGAAATTCAGATTCGTCGAGAGGCCGCGGGGCAAGAACCTTGCCTGCATCGGCTATCTGAATATGAGAAAGAATCCGATGTTTTTGCTGCAATGCATGCAGAAGCTGAACTATATAGACCCGCAATACAAGCTGTTTTTTGCCGGCGTCTTTCAGGACGCGGCGCTTGAGCAGTATGTCCGGTATATCGTAAAGGCGCTCGACATTGCCGACGTGGTGTTCTTCGACGGCTGGCAGGACGACATCAATTCCTGGCTGCAGGACAAACACTACATAGTTTCGGCCAGTGTGGGGGAAAGCCAGGGGATGGGGCTTTTGGAGGGGATGGCCTGCGGGCTTAAGCCCGTCATTCATAATTTTCCCGGAGCAGACCAGATATTTCCCCACGAGTGTCTTTTTAATATCTCCGAGGAGTTTTGCCAGCAGGTCTGTTCTGAACATTATGAGCCGCGGCGGTACCGAGGATTTGTGGAAAACAGATATCAGCTGCGGAAACAACTGAGCGAAATCAACAAGTTATTATTGCGTTTCGAGGCCGAAATAGATGCAGGTAAATTGTCGGTGGCCTCTGGGAGTCGATAGCAGCCCTGTGATGTTGCAAAGAAGCGAAATCAAAAGCGGTCCCGTGGTCAGCGTTTTACTGCCGACGTTCAACAGGCCTTTATATCTGGCCAAGGCGCTTGACAGCATTGTGCGCCAAAGTTACCGCAACCTGCAGATAATCGTGGTCAACGACGGAGGAAGCGACGTAACAGGTGTGGTCGAATCTTTCAACGACCCGAGGATAGTGTTTATCAACAGGCGGCAAAATCGCGGCCTGCCTTTTACGCTGAACGAAGCCCTTGCAAGGGTTCAAGGCAAATATGTATGTTACCTCGGTGACGATGACATCTACTATCCCCATCATGTCGGTACGCTTGTAGATACATTAGAGAGCCGCAATGATTGTACTGTTGCTTACAGCGACCTTTATAAAGTCTATTGCAAAACAAACCCCGACCAAACTCGAACCGCCCTGAGCAAGGTCGTCGAAGTCAGCAGAGACTTCGACCGTTTTTTGATACTGTATTTCAACAATGTCTTGCACGTCAGCCTGATGCACAGAACGGACTTAATTGAAAAAACCGGAACCTACAATGAAGACCTTAATGTATTGATAGACTGGGATATGACCCGCCGGCTTGCCTTCTTCTCGGATTTTCACCATATACCTGAAATCACCGGTGAATTCTACCAGCCCGTCGGCGACACAGACAGAATATCTTTCAAGCAGCGCCTGAACAAACAAGAATACGCCAGAAATGTCCTGACTATAAGAACCACAAGGCCTTCTAAGCCCTGGGTCAAGTTTTCCGATTTATCTATTGTTTTTCTGTCGGATAAGCTCGACCGGCAGGCGGGCACTACTATGGGACTTATCTGGCAATATACCTTCTATCCCTACAAGCTGTATCTGCCGCTGCCGAGCGAGAATTTTATTCGGCTAAACACCGATATGCCGAACGTTGTCATGGTGCCGGTTCCCTCGGCCGACACACAACTGCAGCGTATTGGCAGGGTCCTTACCGATTGCGTTGGCGACTATGTAGCCGTGGTGCCTGCGGGTTTTCCCGTCCGCGATATGTGGTTGGAAGATTCCCTCTATGCTCTGCTTAATACGCCAAACAAACGAGAGGCATTTGAGCTTGAGGGTTCTACGCCGGCCTGCCGGTCGGTAGTTGCGCGTAAAGAGCATCTGCATCTTGCCAGCATCAAATACCCGCATTTGCCAATTCACGAAGCTCTTGTGGCCTCAAGTATCAGCGTCAGGCGTTTGCGGCCGGAGGAGATTCCATTCCAGTTCGACACCTTGTTGCAGAGAGCGAGGGAAGGGGAAAAGAAAGGTAACTGGAAACAGGCGGCGGAGGACTATGAGTATATCGGTGAGCATTACGGAAACCAGCTCTGGATGAAGTCATTGGCTGCCAATGCTTTTTTTAAGGCGGGCAATTTCACCGGGGCAGCCGAGCTTGTATCGTGGATAAACCAGCGCCGCCCGACAGTGGATACTTTACTGCTGGAGGCAAAATTGAAACGTCGAAAACGCGATTTCGGTGCGGCCCTGTCTTTGCTCAAAAAGGCCGGTGATATACTGGCCGGAGAAGAGTCGTATGATAAGAAGACGCCGGCAATTACAAACACATACAGTCAAAGTGGGTAGGAATCAGCAAATGTCTGAGGAAAAAATCAACACAAGCGGTACTATTCAAAATGAGATAGCAACACAGCACAATTCGACTCAGCATTACGACGTGCTGATGGAGCTGGCTGACTGCCTTACGTCCGTGGGGCAATACGACCAGGCACAGCAGCACTACGAAAAAGCCGCTGCACTTGCCCCGGATGCTGCGGGGCCCTACGTCGGTCTGGGAGTGGTCGCCCTGCAGAAAAATTCACCCGACGATGCTGAGATAGCTTTCAGGGTTGCCTGCCGGCTCGAACCGAATTTTGCAAGGGCTTATTCAGGTCTGGCGATAGTCGCACAGCAGCGGGCACATTACATGGAGGCGTTTAAGATGTACCTGAAATGCCTTGAAATTGAAAACGACAACCTGACAGCTCTGCTTGGGTTGTTTCAAACATCCTGCCAGATGGGTTCGTTTGAAAAGATAATCCACTATCTTCAGGTGTATCTCGATATGCACCCGGCTGATACGGCTGTTATGTTTGCTCTTTCGGCTCTTTATATGAAAGACGGCCGACTTGCCGAATCCCGAAAAATCCTACGTGATGTTCTGGCCCTGCAGCCGGAACATAAAGAGGCGGCAAATCTGCTCGAAGAGGTTGAACGCGGGCTAACGAGGCGTAAGCAGGCCGAGGTTACCGGGAAATGAATACAGCCGATGAAAAGGAACTGTTGGAAGAGCTTGCCCATTGTCTCGAAGAACAGATTGCACTTGCCCGGAGGGGCAATTTCGCGGCTGTGCTGCAGATGGCTGGTCGGTGCGAACCGCTTGTCGCAGAGATAGCAGCGACCGGCTTGCTTGAAAAACCGGAACACAAAACTGGCAGAAACTACTTGGCCAAACTTTATCGAGACCTGCAGCTGTTGCTTTCGACTCAACAGGGCGCGGTTGCCGAGCAGCTAAAATCAGTTCGCAAAGGCAAAAAAACACTCGCAATTTATCACAGCAATGTTTGAGCAATCCGAGGTGAAATCGATGCGAAATGAAATTAGCAGGCCAAATCAGTCATCGAGCAATGAAAATTCCGAATCTTCTATTCTTGTGCCTGCTGACTACCGGTTCGATTCAGAACTTAATGAGCAGAAACTGGTTCGCAAAGCAGTTAAAGGAAAGATGACTGTTTTCGATGTCGGGGCGCATCTCGGCGAATATACAAAGCTTTTTAGCTTGTTGGTTGGCAGTAAGGGCAGGGTATATGCGTTTGAGCCGACGCCCGGCTCGTCTAAAGAGCTGGCTTGTTCCCTACAGGAGTTGAACTGTTCAAATGTAACACTAATCGGCAAGGCAGTTTACTCCGAAAACCGCAAAGTCGTAATAAATGAATTTCCCGAAAAATACAGTGCCTGGAACAGTATTGGCCGGCCGAGGATGGTGGATCCAGAAGACAAATATCGCCTGGTAACTATTGTCAACTCTGTGGAGGTTGAAGCTGTGACGCTGGATTCATTTTGTCAGCGGCATAATATCAGCAGAATTGACTACTTAAAGATAGATGTCGAAGGGGCTGAAATTGAAGCCCTCAGGGGAGCGTCCGGTCTGCTCGAATGCAGGGCTGTCCGATATTTGCAGTTTGAAATTTCAGAGAAAATGCTTCAGGGGCTGAACACCGATGCCAGAGTTGTCTTCGATTTTCTAAAATCCAAAGGATACGAGTGTCATCGCATTGACCGTGACGGTATTGTCGGAGATATAGTGACAGATTCGAATTCATTCTACGAAAATTATATTGCGTATCCATCGAAAACTGTAGCCGACAAACTTAACATCGGCTGTGGTCTTGAGCTGGGAGTAATTATCTACGGTCATACCAGGCCGACACTTCTGCGAAATAATCTTGAGAGTCTCAGGCGACAGGGTATGACCGCCAATGTGCACGTCTGGCTCGACGGGGATGCCGGGCGGGCAGCTCTTAAGGGGCCGGCTGAACAGTGCAGGGAGCTGGTCAACAGAGAGTTCCCGTGGGCCATCCTGACAACAACCAACGGCAACATCGGTATCGAAAAACTGATGATTGACGGCCTGAGTTATATGTCCGAGCGTTATGATAAGATAGTAGTCCTGGAGGACGACTGTTTTCCGACCGCCAGCGCCATTGCGGAATTCGACAAGGCCCTCAATGAAATTAAGGACAGACCCGATGTCTATTCGGTCTATGGGCACCATTTTCTGACGGCATCGGAAGGCGAGTTAATAACACGATTTCAGGGATGGGGCTGGGCCACAACGCGAGAGAAGCTGCTGTCGATTCTGCCGGAGATAAAGAAGTGTTTCACGATGACTGAGTCGGATTACCTCGCATGGGTCCGCAGGAATCTGACGCCGGAGGTGGTGAAACGGCTTGATGTCACGCCCGGGAGGAATTGCATCCCCGTGATAGCGTCGCATTTCTGCTGGGACGGCTGCACGTGCCTGCTCACAGCAATGCGCGGCCTGTCTCATAAGAAAACGGCCAAACGGGTCATATACAACTGCGGACTTGGCGACGATAGTATGCATTTCGCAGTTATCGACAGGTATCTTCAGCCTCCGTTCAATATGATACATCCGAAGAACGCGTGGGACTATTATGACGATTCTGTGGAACGGCCGACACACAAGAACATCCGGTTGCAAACGGCCCCCTCTCTACCTGTGACTATTGCAAATGAAAAGCAATCTTCACAGCCGGCCCAGATGGTAGTCGATGGCATCCTTTTCACGGACATCAAAAGGACAAAGTATCAGAACAACTCAGTGGGTTTTAGCGACAACTATATCATAAAGGTCGAGCACGAAAAGCATCCACGGAAGCTCAGATGCCTGTCGGAAGAGATCGAAATAGTGAAATTCCTCAATTCAAAGGGATGTGTTTCCTGCCCAGAGATTATCTCCGAAGGCACATTGAAAAGCGGAGAGAGGTATTACATACAGCAGAGGATAAGCAACGACCGACCGTTCAACACCGCCGACATGATATTCTCGATGCTCGAACAGAAAAACCTCGGCGTCTGTCAGGGCGACTTCAGAAAGGACAACCTTCTGTTCAATTCCAACGGCGTTTGCTACATCATTGACTATGACCAGGCATTATTCGATGAGCGGTTCAAGAGTATGGGCAATGTTGAATATATCGAGTGGTATGCCCGGTACATGGAAGAGCGATGGCGTGAATATAACCTCACTGATTTTTATAAATGGGGCGGCTACAACAAGGAGCAAATTTACGGGCTGTTCAACAAGAGCGGCTCATTCAACCTTGCCGGCACAACGATATTCAAAGAGCAGATAACGACCAATACCAGGAGCGGCATATACCATAGCCTCAGGACGGGCAAGCTGTATGTGGAGGGCTGCCGCGATCTGAACCCCCGGCTCAAGGTACTCAATAGTATCGAGTTTAGGAAAGGCGAAAGGGTGCTGGATGTCGGGTGCAATATGGGGCTGCTTGGCCACTACCTGCATGACAGAGGGTGCCGAGTAACAGGCGTCGATATGGACCCGAAGATAGTGGTTGGCGCAAAAATGGTCGCCAATATCCTCGGCAAGGATATTACCTTTGCGCACCATGATATGGACGAGAAGAGAATCACCGAGGACTATGACAGCATCTGTCTTTTCAGCGTTATCCACCACGTGAAGAAGTTCGATGAGGTGACCACGAATATCGCCCAACGGTGCAACAGAATCATACTCGAAGTTGCCCTGAAGGAAAATGGCAGCAAACCTGTCGGTGGGAAGTGGACAAAAACCAGCGGCTGGGAATTCACAACCGTCGAGCAGTTGGTTCACTGTCTCGAGGGGGTCTTCAGCGGCTTCAAGCTCCACAGCTACTGCGGCAGTGTGGACAGAGACAGACACATAATGACTCTGGTGAAACAATCCGCAAATGTGGATGTTTCAGGACGGGATATATTCCCCGCCAAAGACGGGGCGTCTTCGGCCGGTTATCACGTTGTCGAGCAGAAACCGGCTCTGGTTAACTCATCGAAGTCGCAATACCTGGTTTCAGCCATCGTCTCTACCTATAACGCAGAGCGGTTCATTCGCGGCTGCATGGAAGACCTGGAGAATCAGACGATTGCCGACAAGCTCGAAATCATTGTTGTTGACAGCGGCTCACAGCAGAATGAAGCCGCGATTGTCAGGGAATTTCAGCAGCGATATAACAATATCAAGTATATACGCACCGAGCGAGAGACGATATATGGCGCCTGGAACAGGGGTATAAAAGCCGCTTCAGGTAAATACATCACCAACGCCAATACGGATGACCGGCATTACAGGGATTCGTTGGAAAAGCTCGCCGTGGCTTTGGAGCAGAATCCCCGGAAGGTCATTGCATACGGCAGTCAGCATATAACATCGACGATTGATGGAGAGATAACCGGCGAGAGGCGGTCAAAACAGGGAGGCCATTTAGAAATGTTGAGCGGCCGGTTTTGGCTCGAATCGCAGCCGATGTGGCGAAGGGACCTGCATAACACCGTCGGATATTTTGACGAGCAGTTCTTCTGCTCCGGTGATTATGAGTTCTGGATAAGAGCGACACAGCAATTTGAAATGCTCTACGTTGATATATTTACCGGTAAAAGGCTGATGAATGACTCCGTGGTTTCACTGGCAGACAAGTATATACAGAGTTTCGAGAATCGCCTCATCCCGCAATGTTATGATTACGCAATACGGACCTGTGAGCCGATAGGCAAACAGGGCTTAAGCGGCGATGCTCGTATGGCTAATTGGCCGGAAATGAAAGTATGGAAGCGTCGAGTCGCGGCCAAGCTTACAGGGAGGCGGTGGCAGCCCTGCGATGAAATAATTGACGTAAAGGACATGCGTGCCGGACACAAGCCGAAGTTGTCCGTGGTCGTCATCGAGACAGAGGCAACCGGGTGGCAATGTGTGCGGTCGCTGGCCGCACAAAACAATCAGGATTTTGAATTGATAATCATCGCTTATGACAGCAGTCCCGCTCAGTCGGATTTGTCGGCATTTACCGGAAGGATTTGTATTGTCCGGCTCAAGGATGATATTGGTCCCTCTTTTGCCCGCAATATTGGTATTGCACAGACAAAGGGTGATTTCATTGCGTATCTCGATTCAGATATGCGGGCAACCCCCGGCTGGGTTGACGCCGTTTTAAGACAATTCGCAAATCCGCAAGTGATGGCCGCAAGAGGACAAATCGTCGGCAATAACGATTCCCAGCAGGCGGCCGTTACTGAAAGCTATGCGACGTTCTGTGAAAATGCAGACAATTCCGCCTTCAGAAAATCTGTGCTTTTAGAGGTTAAAGGTTTTGATGAGGATATGTTTGCACATGAAGGAGCGGAACTTTCTTATCGCATATATGAATCCGCTAATAATACTCTTGACGTAATCAGGTTTGAGCCGGGTATGGCGGTTGGTCTCGACGTCGTCAGCTCAGAGTCGCAGCAAATTATACGAGAAAATCGAAATTCACGTATGAACCTGCTGCTTAGGAGAAAACACAAGGGCATTGTGGGATATATTGAATTCCACCGCAGCCAGAACCCTTTCATACGCCGTCAAAGCGATAAAGATTACATTAAAATTGGTTCCGTTGTCGATTTCCTTCAACAAAATCATCCTGATATGGCATTAAAATGGATGGAAGAAGAAGCGGCGTTGAATCCCGATAGCGTTGCGTGCCGTTATATTCTCGGCAAACTATATTTACTACAAGAAAGGTATGACGATGCCCGCAGCTTGTTCGAAAATATATTGGGACCGGTGGAAGGCGTTCTAGTAAACGGCTGCGCTCGGCCGTCTGACTCCGATAAAGACCTCCTTTCTCAGATAGCTTACTATTACATATCCATCAGCACCGGACTTGCACAATGTTATATAAAGCAGGGGCATTGTGACAAAGTGAGGCAGGTATATGGCAATATCCTGAACAAGCCGTATTTAACAATTCCGCAGGAACAAAGAGCGGATATTATCGATGTTCTGAGAAAATTAGATAAAACTTCGCCCGTCCCAGTCGTTGAACAGAGCAAAAGCAATGGTTTCAAATCTGATGATGGGACGGGGAATGGCTATCTTGTCTCTGCGATAGTATCTACTTACAACGCTGAGAAGTTTTTAAGAGGTTGTCTGGCTGATTTGGAGAATCAAACAATCGCCGACAAGCTTGAAATCATAGTAGTCAACAGCGGCTCCGAGCAGGACGAGGAGGCCGTCGTAAGGGAATTCCAGAAAAGATATAACAACATCGTTTACATTAAGACTGATAAACGTGAAGGCCTGTATACCGCCTGGAACCGCGCGATAAAGGTCGCTTCAGGACAATTCCTGACAAGTGCCAATACTGATGACCGACACCGCAAAGATGCTTTGGAGGTAATGGCGGGTGTCCTTCTTGTAAGTCCTGATTTCGCCTTGGCTTACGGCGACCAGATAGTTACTGATACCCTCAACCCAACATATGAAAACCACCATGTTATCGAGATGGCCAAGAGGCCGGAGTTCAGCAGAGAACGCCTGCTTTTCGGCTGCTGTGTCGGTTCGCAGCCGATATGGCGAAAGTCACTTCACGATGAATTCGGTTACTTCGACGAGACACTCACCTGCGCGGCCGACTGGGACTTCTGGCTGAAAATCGCCGGCAAATACAAATTCAAACATATACCTGAGTTTTTGGGTCTTTACTATCGCAACGAAAACGGTATCGAACACGGCCAAAAGATTCATAGCTTATATGAGCGATATGCGGTTGGCAGGCGATACGGCAACCCGTATATATCCGTCATACCGCTCTATCAGAATAGTCGCAAGCCGTTGGTTTCTATAGTGATGCCGGCATACAATGCCGCTGACTATATCGTACGAGCCATTGAAAGTGTCCTGATTCAGAATTACAGAAACTTCGAGCTGATTGTTGTAGATGACGGTTCTACCGACAGGACTGCTGATATTGTTCGCGATTTCAAAAATGAACAGATAAAGTATTTCTTCAAGGAAAACGGCGGTGTTGCGTCTGCCCGCAACTTCGGACTCCAAAAGGCCGGCGGCACGTTCATAGTTATGCTCGACAGCGACGATATGATGACGCCCGATTATATTGCCGGACACCTTCGGGAATTTGAGCGGTATCCGGAGATGGATATGGTCTATTGCGATGACCTGCTTATCAATGAACAGGACAAGCCCATCCGCGTAATCAACAGGCCTGAATACTCAGACCCCAAGTCGTTTATATCTGATATGTTCCGTTGCGGTTTCCCCGTCGTGCATTTCAAAACCTGCATCAGGAAAAGCGTCTTCGACAAACTCGGGCTTTATGACCAACGTCTGATTGTCGGCGAGGACTACGATATGATGAGACGTTTCGTAAAACAGGGCCTGAAGATGCGTCATCTGCCTGCGGCACTTTACCTGCGGCGTCTCACAACGACGAGCAGTCTTTCGAGAAACTTTAACGCCGAAAAAGCAAAGAGCCACTTTGATGTTGTTCGCAGATTTACAGAGACCTTTACCCCGGAACAGTTGTTTCCGGATGTGCAGTGGGATAAGTTGCCCGCCGAGCAAAAATCGCTGCTGGCCAAATGCAAAACGGCCATTGTCTATCTTGGCATCGGCGAACAGTATGTCATTTCAAATACCCCGGATTATGCGGAGACGGCTTTTGAAATGGCTTCTGCGCAATTAGAAGACTGCTGCAAAATCGAACCAGCCAACCAGCAGGTCAGGAATCTTCGCGAAAAATGTCGGTCAATTCGCGCAAGACGCCTGTCATCCGGCCGTCGGCTTGAGGTCCTCAGTCCGAGGTCCGTGGTTTAATATGCGCAGAATGGCTAAACAAGGCGATATTTCTCTCGATAATAAAAAGGCACGGGCTATGTACGTCCGGGGCGTAGGTACGTCTTATAAAATCGCGGCTATTTGACAGGAGAGCGGGCAGTAATGTCAACCTTACGACTTCCAGGACTTTTCAGCGGTATCGACACGAATACGCTGATTTCACAGCTTATGGCGGTCGAGCGCCGAACGCTCAATATTTATCAGCAGCGTGTATCTGACTGGGAAGACAAAAAAGATGCGTTGAGCGACCTCGAAAGTAAACTAACCGCGTTAAGGTCCACGGTTAGCGCCTTGGCCGATGCTGAGCAGCTTCGGGCGTTCAATGTCGCCTCCAGTGATGAGGACATAATTACCGCCGAGGCGACTAACAAGGCATTTGAGGGCAACCACACCGTTATAGTCAATCAGCTTGCCACGGCCGACCACTGGGTGCATACCACCGGCCTCGAATACGCCGAGGATTTCGTTGGTGCTGGAACATTCATTTATTCATACAACGGTAAGGAAACGGTCATAACGACCACTTCAACCACCACTTTGGAAGACCTCGTCGGTTTAATCAATAACGACGCAGACAATCCAGGCATGACGGCTTCTTTGTTACATTATGGCGATGCTTATCATCTTATGCTCAACGGCAACGACGCAGGGTCCGATTACCAAATATCAGTCAATTCAAGCAGCACCGAGGTCTGGCAGGCCGATGAAGCTTTGACCGTAAACACAGATAATGCCACGCTGAGCACACGGATTATTCAGCTTGACCAGTTCGGTGATGACCCGCTCACAGAGGGCGAGACGATAGAAATAACCGGAACCAACCGCGACGGCAGCGAGATAACACCGGTATCTCTTGCGCTTACTAACAATACAAAAATAAGTCACTTGATTAGTGAGATAGAGGAGGCCTTTGGTGATAATGTCATAGCTGCTTTCGAAAACGGCAAAATTGTTGTTACCGACAAGGTCGCCGGCAACAGCCAGCTTTCAATCTCGTTGGCTTACAGCAACACTGAGAGACCCGAACTACCTGCTATGGCTGTCCTGACCGAGGGCGGCACACCAGGGATACTTTCCGGGTTTACACCCTCCGATTTTACGAGGACACAGACCGCACAGGATTCCCAAATCAAAGTCAATGGTTATCCCTCCGACGCCGATGAATGGATTAGCAGAAGTTCAAATACTATTGACGATGTTCTATACGGCGTCACGCTCCATCTGCATGATGTTACTGATTCTACCGGCGAGCAGTTGACTCTCACCAGAGACACCCAGTCGGTCAAGGAAAAGCTCAATGCTATGGTGACCGCTTACAACTCGGCCGTTGCATACATCAAGCAAAAAACCGGCTACAACGACGTTCTTAAAACCGGCGGTATTCTGATGGGTGATTACGTCGTAAGCACCATAGGAAGTCAGCTTTTTACCCCGCTGATAGCCCAGACCGCCGGTTTCGTGACGGACGTCGATTCGTTTTTAATGCCCGGTCAGATTGGTTTGCAGCTCGATGGCGACGGCATGCTGTCGCTCGATAGCAACGCCTTCGATGAGGCGATTGCTAAGGACTATATGGGTGTTCTTGCCGTAATCGGTGCAGCCAAAACCGGCAGCTCCGACAGCAACACCGTCCGCTTCTATGGAGCCAGCGACAAATACACGACTGCCAGCACGTATAACGTGCAGGTAACAGTAAGCGGCGGTGCGATAACAAGCGCGAGAATCAAGTTGTCCACCGATTCGACTTGGCGTGATGCAACGTTCGGCGGCAACGTCGTTACCGGCAACAGTTCCTTTGACAGTAACGGAGACCCTGTGTATTCGGAAAATGGCCTGCAGCTCAGTGTCGATTTAACTCAAAACGGGACCTTTAGCGCTACAGTCAGGGTAAAGCAGGGTTTTGCCGGCGCAATCGAAGATGCCCTTGATAGAATGCTCAAGGCGTCGACCGGTTCGATAGATATCGACCAGGAGCACATCGATGATACGATAAAAAATCTGCAGGACAGAATCGCAGACGAGGAATACCGTGTTAGTCAGAAAGAAGCACGACTGGTTGAGAAATTTGCCCGTCTTGAGAAAACGCTGGCGCTGCTTCAGAACCAGTTGGCCGCTTTAGGTTTGAGTACTACTTACTGATACGCAGATAATTCTCATTTTCTTCTCCTCCGCAGTCGATGCAGCATAGCCAGGACTTCCGCTACTGCTATGTAGAGGTTTTGCGGTATCGGTTCGCCGACCTGGACGGTTGAGTATATCATCCGGGCAAGCTCCGGCCTGCGCATAATAGGCACGCCGTGTGCACGGGCGATTTCCATAATCTTTTCGGCGAGTTGGTCGGCGCCTTTTGCCAGTACCATAGGCGCATCCATTTCAGGCGGGTCGTATTTAAGCGCAACGGCCACGTGCGTCGGATTGACCAGGACGACCCTGGCCTTGGGCACGTCCTGCAGCATCCGTTTCATACTCATCTGAATCTGGATTCTGCGTATTCTGCTTTTGACTTCAGGCGAGCCCTCGGTATCTTTAAGCTCCTGCCTGACTTCCTGGCGGGTCATCTTGAGTTCTTCGATGTATTTCCATTTCTGATACAGCACGTCCGCGATAGCCAGTACGAGTAAAGCTATGCATACACGGATACACATCCCGAATATTATCCTGGCGATAGTGGCGATTATCTGTCCGGACCACGCCCATCGAAGGTTCATCAGTGTGTCAACCTGACGGCTCAGATAAACCCCGACAATTATCGATACAAGTATCAGCTTGAGTATCGACAACAGCAGTTTGACGAAGGACTTTCCGTTGAAAAGCTGTTGCAAACCGGTAGCCGGATTTATCATGTCAAATCGCAGACGAACCGCCTCAGGGGCGAAATTTGGACCGCCGACGGCCAATGCTGCCAGAATCACACTTGCGGCCAGTGCGAACCAAATGGGGAGACTGATAAAAATAGAATCGGCAATCTTAGTGTTTATGAAGCCGATGAATGCGTCGCTGTTGGTAAGAATCTGCGTTTGACAGGAAAAGCCCTCTCTGGTAAGTGAGGCCGCCCAGTTCGCCACCCAGCGGGACAATATAGCCAGTGTTCCAACCAGCGCCAAAAGTGTCGCCACTGACATAGACTCCTGACTTTGCGGGACGTTGCCTTTTTTTCTTGCACGTTGCAGACGTCGTGCTGTCGGTTGTTCTGTTCTTTCTGCTGCGGGCTGTTCAGGCATATTCTCGTTTCTCGTCCGCTGAAGGCGAGACCTCGCCAACAGGCGGGTCACTCGTTACTCGTTACTCGTCACTCGTCACGCGACATCGCGATATCGAGAATCGAGCATCGAGAATTCACAAAGGCAATATCCGGGCCATAAGCTGGGCCATTTCACCGACGAATTCATCAATGAAGGGCACGAATACAATCAGCATTACAAAGCCGAGGAGTATTCTTAATGGAAAACTGATAAAGAAGATGTTCATCTCCGGGACTATTCTGGCTAAAATAGCCAGCGCAATCAGCAACACCAGCAGCGCCGCCAGTATAGGGGCCGATAATTGCAGCCCGGCTACCAGCATAGTCGAAGTCGCCTCGAGCATACTTCCCGCCAGGACAGCCACAGTTGGAATTTTGCCCGACGGAAAAAGTTCGTAACTGCGATGG
>CAYNVP010000008.1:0-28202 GCA_964400665.1 uncultured Pirellulales bacterium
ATGAGCAGTATCTATATGGACCTGCTCAAAGACCGCCTCTATTGCGACCCCGCCGACAGCCCCTCCCGCCGAAGCTGCCAGACGGCCCTTTACAAAATCCTCGATTCTCTCACGCTCCTGTTTGCCCCCATTCTCGTCCACACCGCCGAAGAAACCTGGGCCGCAATTGCGCACAAATCCCAAAATGTCGCCGGCGTCCACCTCGCCCTGCTGCCTAAACCCGATGAATCCATCGACTGGCGCGCCGACGAGCCAAAGTGGCAAACGCTTTTCACCCTCCGCGACGAGGTCCTCCGCGCTCTCGAACCCCTCCGCCGTGATAAAGTTATTGGCAGTAATCAGGAATCGACAGTCACTATCCGTTGCGGTGCTGATTCTGTGGCCGCACTTGAACAGTTCGGCCTCGAAAATTTCGCCGCCCTCTGCATCGTAAGCGAGATAAAGCTCGAAAAATCCGATGGCCCGACTAAGGTAACCGCTCAAAAAAGCCCCCATAATAAATGCCAGCGCTGCTGGAACTTCTGGCCTTCCGTCGGCCAAAACACTCACCACCCCGACCTCTGCTCCCGCTGCGCCGAAACGCTCAAACAGTTGGGTAACTAACGTCTGCCGATTTGCCCGCAAACCTTTTCCCATACCTGCTCGACTGTGATGTTGCTGATATCATACCTCGGGTCGCGACTGTCGATGGCCATTCCCATTGTGTTCGGCTCAACAGCCGCCACGCATTCAGGCCGCCCGTAAGGACACAATCTCGCCGGATTCACCGGCCCGAATATCATAACTAACGGTACTCCCACCGCCGCCGCTATATGTCCCGGCCCGGTATCATTGCTGACGACCAGCGATGCCTTTTTCAATAACGCAGTTAATTCACGTATCGTTGTCTGCCCAGCCAAATTTACTATGGCTGTTTTGGCCGTCGTCACAAGCGTATCAATATATTCTCTTTCCCCCTGCGAGCCGACCACTACGATTGATGAGCCGTATCTTTCAGCGATTTTGTCCGCTAATTGCGCAAACCGTTCAATTGGCCAGATTTTCTCTTTTCTGGCCGCGCTGGGAATAATCACAACATAGTTTTCAAAATTGACCTTATTTCCCGAAAGCTTTTTGTTGACCGCTTCTGCTGCTGCAGAGTCATCCGGAAGTTTGAACTCCGGATTACCTGTCTGCACGCCTGCCACCTTGGCCATTTTCAGATAATAATCCACCAGGTGAATGCACGAGTAATCCTGCGGGATTTTATCCGTGTAAAACAAATGTGCCAATTCCCTCGCCTTGGCCATTCCGTACCGCCTCCTGCACCCGGTCACCAACGCGAAAAACCCCGTCCTGAAAAGCCCCTGAAAATCAAAAACCAAATCAAATCTCTCTCCGCGTAAACGTCGCAATAGTCCCGATAAATTGGAAAATGCCTTTTTGCTGCGCCACCATTTTCCCAGCAATCGCCTGTCGAACAAAATAACCTCGTCCAAATCTGGATGTCCCTCCACAAGTTCCGCGTACTCAGACCTGATAAGCCACGATATCCTCGCGTCAGGAAAACTTTTCCTAAGCGCCCCCAGCGCCGGAAGCACAGGAACAATGTCCCCCAGCGCGCTTGGCTTGATTATCAGATTTTTTTCGCCGGATTAGTCACTGGCTGTTCTGACTCTGTCCGCTGCCTTCGTATGCCGATGCCTTCGCCGCCAGTTCTCGAAAAAGCCCTCTCCGCTGGTCGGTCGGTATGTCTGCCACGTCGCAGTATGCCCTGAACATCCGCACATAGTCCGTCCGGCTTACGCTCGCTATCCCCATCACCGATGCCCCCAGCCGCCACAGCGCACGTTTCTGATGTTCCTCGCCTCCTGCGGAATATTGTTTTATCCCGTCCAAATCCGTAAGCACCACCCTGTAATTATTGGGACCGTCGCCGGACACGATAAAATTCGTCGCCTTCGCGTCCCTGTGAAACATTCCCCGTTCGTGCAGCCCTGCAAGGATTTCCGCCATCTGACCCGTCAGCCGCTTGATTGTCCTGTGCCGTTCCTCGTTATCGACTCGCAAGTCCTGCAAAAACTTGTGCAGGTTAGCCCCATCGACGTATTCGCTGATATATATGCTTTCCCCGCAAAATAAAAACCTGCTACGGTGCACCGCTGCCAACGGTGCCGCCACAGGCAGACCATACTGGCTTATCTTCACCGCCGCGATAAAATTCCGCATCGCCCGCGGCGCACCTAATGACCTGAAAAACTCCCGCACCCCCCTGCCGCGACGATGCTCTTTCAGCACCGCCTTCACTCCCCTGCCCCCCACTGCCAGATATTTGACTACAACCTTATTGCACTCGCCGCTCTTTATTGTCCGCTCGGCCCCCTCGAAAAGCTTCTCCGGCTCGGCTAGCAGCGCCTCCCACTGCGATTTCGTAAACCGCTCCTTACCTGCCGCGCGCACCGCAATCCACCCGCGCCATCCACCGGACGCCTTAACCTCCGATATCTCGACTAACCTGCCCAATAGGTCTTCTACGTCTTGCATATCACGCTATTTTATACCCATTCAACGCTTTCGGCAATTGATTATATGGCGGATAATCTATATGCTATCACCCACGGATATGAATAAGCAGGGTAAATACGTTTACGACTGGCCTATGCCGATGGTCACGGTCGATGCGGCTGTTTTCGCCGTCAACCAGGACCCCGTTAAATTATTGCTGATTAAGCGAAAAAACGAACCATTCAAAGGCAAATGGGCAATACCCGGCGGCTTTATCGGTATCGATGAAGACCTTGACGACGCCGTAGCCAGAGAACTCTTTGAGGAAACCGGCCTTGCCGATGTCAAACTCGAACAATTGCATACCTTCGGAAAACCAGGCCGTGACCCCAGAGGCAGACAAATCACCATCGTCTTTTGGGGCCTCATCACTGAAGGATTTGACCGCATAAAAGCCGGCGACGATGCCGAAGATGCCCGCTGGTTTGATATAAACTCCCTGCCCTCAAATATGGCCTTCGACCACGATATCGTAACAAAATTCGCAATCGAGCAACTCAAGGCAAAACTGTCGCCCGATAGCCAAAAATTATAAATTCAAGGGCCTTCCAGCCAGTGTGAAGCTAATATCGCCAGGTCAAAAAAGTTAATATTCTTATCACGATTGATATCACCAACAGAGTACGTCAGCTTCAAAAAAGGATACGTTTGATTGTCTTCGATGCCCCAGGTTTCAATGAAGTCCCAGCCGACGAATTTGCTCTGCTGTTTCATTTCTTCATCTGTCAGCGGTGTGCCTAATCCATTATCCGGCCCGCTTGTATCAAGAAAATAGCCGCTGGTAGGGCCATCGCAGTATCCCGCCAGGCCACCGAGGTTGCCTGAATAATCTCCGCCGGTTACAATCCCGGTCGAATAGCAGTTGATGATGCCGTCGGTGTAGTATAGATAGCCTATTCCCACTAGCCCACCAAGATGAGTTGAGTTATCCCCCCCACTGACATTGCCTGTCGAATAGCAATCGCTGAAATTGCCGTCCCAGCTCTGTCCCACCAGACCGCCGAGGCCGTAGGATCCATCCCCGCCGATGACGGCCCCTGTCGAATAGCAACCGCTGATACTGGCTGAGCCATCTCCCGCCAGACCGCCGAGGCAGTGTCCACCGGTGACAGTTCCTGTAGAATAACAGTTACTGATAGTACCATAGCCCATTCCCACCAGCCCACCAAGATAACATGAGTTATCCCCCCCACTGACATTGCCTGTCGAATGGCAATTGCTGATATTTACGCCGCGTCCTGCCAGACCGCCAAGGGCATCAGAAAAAATCCCGCCGATGACGGTGCCTGTCGAATGGCAATTGCTGATATTTTTACCGCGTCCCACCAGAACGCCAAGCCCATCAGATTCATACCCGCCGATAACGGCGCCTGTCGAATAACAGTCGCTGATAGTGCCGTAATAGCTGTCTCCCGCCAGCCCGCCAAGGTATAGTGAATAATCTCCGCTGGTGATGCTGACATTTTCAAGGCCGAGGTTTTTTACCTCACCACCGTTAATTTTCCCGAACAGGCCAAGATAATCGTTTCCGGCCCCGTTACTATCTATGGTCAGGTTGGTGATTTTATGCCCCTTCCCATCAAAGGTGCCGGTAAAGGTAAATCCGTCAAAATCCCTGTTTGAGTTATTTACATCGCGTGCAATGACGGCGGTGGTAAACACCTGCCCGCCGGGAAGATTACAGTCGAGGTCGATATCGGCGGTGAGGATGAAGCATTTGTCGTAGTCATATGTAACGGCCGCAAAGAACAGCAGGTCTGTGGCATTGGCGATTTTGTATGGGTCTCCGGCAGTACCTGAACCGCCGGAGTATTTGGCCTGTGCGGATTCGACAAGCTCAACACTGGTTGTTGAGACAATTACGATGGCCAGAAATGCAAAAACTAACCTTTTCATAGGTGTCTCCTCCAGAAATCAAACCTCTTCTCTTTTCACATCTTTTATTTCCTTGCCCTCAGCTATAAGTGCATTATAAAGGAATCAGCCGCCAAGTCAAGACAGATCTCATCACAGAATCCGTAAAGTATACAAAGATATTCTTTTTATTTTCTCAGCGGTTTCTACGTGCTCGGCGGTGAAAAAATGCCTACGCCGAGGTAAGCTGCTCATTGAAGGTACGCAAGCGCATGTCGATTGCGGCAAGCGCCCACTCGATATAATGCGGCTTGTGTTCGGGCCGGTTGTGATGTTCGCTCATCAGCCCCTCCCGGATTGTCTTCAGAAATGTTTTTATCGTCCGTGGACTTATCTCCGCAGGATTGGCCGACCATTCTTTTAACTCCTCATACTCGCGTTTTAGCTTCGTACTTTTTTCCAGCTGCTCGGCGGTGAGGTAATCGGCCGGGTTACAAGACAGTTGAAGCCCCTTGAGGCACATAATCAACGGCTCGTAATTGGCCCGGCTCTCTAATCGTATGAACTTGTATTGCTGCACGTGTGTGATCGCCGTCGATGCCGTCTTGTCGCCCACTTCCCCCGCCCCAACGTGCCACCGCCTCTCGCTTGTCCTGGTAAAAACAAGCTCTTCGCCATAGTCCTGACGTGTAATTTCGTCCTCACCCATCCGCGATATCCACAATCGTCCCGTCTTGCTGACCTCCGTCCCCCCGCCCAGCACCAGAAGGCACTTGACGAAACCCAGTGGCAGGACCTCCTGCCGGTCGATTTGATGTCTCTGAAGCTGGAATGACAAATGTAAACTGTGAGGACGAACGTTATAAAATACCGTAATTTCGTTTATCAATTGATTAAGAAACCACGGACACGCCGTGGCCGGCTTCGATAGCTCCATCTCAACGTTCAGCCGCCCCGGTGCAAGCTCCAAAAATCCCTGTCGCCTCGTCTTGTCTGCTTCTCCGCTGTTGTCGTCGATATACCCGCCTAATTTCCACGCAAGAACATCAAGCTGAAAATCGCAGAAATATCGGAAGCAGTCATATACCGGGTCATTTCTTTCCTCCGGCGGAGCATCCGGGTCCACGACCGCCCCGCCGACGTTGCTGAGCTCCACCTCGCATCCCATCGGAACAAGACCCGGCTGAAAATTCGAACGTATCGAATTCAAATGCGCCTCTGCTATCCTCGAATCGAACAAACTCCTCGCCGCTCGGACCGCGTACTTCACGTAATCTATCAAATCGTGACTCTCGTATGGCATCGTCTTGAGGCACTGCTTGATTATCATCTCCACGGACGAGGCGTTGCTGTTAATTGTTTGTAGTGCTATCAGCAAACTTAACGACCGCTTGTAATACCGCTCCGACGAACGTATATGCTCCAGCTCGAACCGGAAATTTGTCCGAATCCTCTCGTCGAGCTGGTTCAGCAGAACCTGTTTGACCACCAGCGCCAGATAATTGCTGACGAATTTTACCGCCTGCTCGTCGTTGTAAAGGTGCTTGATGCTCGGCCTCGGCCGGTTCAGCTCATGCGCCAGAAAATAATCGCTCACTGCATCCGTTCGGTAATGCGTTATTACCAAATCCCTTTCGGTCGTCGCTAAAAGTTCTCGTTCAGCCAGACGCTCCAGTTCCGCGTCGATGCTCGTGTCGCCGGGCCTCGTCCGCTTCTTCAAAAACCTGTCGATTCGCTTGCGAAGCCAAAGCTCATGTATTAAATTTACGTGGAACCTGTCCCCGAAGTGCTTCTTCATCGCCTCGACGCTTACTAAATATGCCTGGGCCTCGACAAGCCCCCCTGCCGTATGAACTCGCACCGTATCTCGCTCATAGCGCTTGCCCTCGTATTTGTCGATTTCGGCCATCGCGCCTTCCGGAACATTATAAATCAAAAAACCCTCTATCCTCGCTCCGGGAGTTGCCACAGCGTAAAAATAAACGTTGTCCGGGCTGACCTTCCTGAACCCCTGAAGAAACGCCGGCTCCGCCAGAAGCGTCTGCGCGTTTACCTTGACGCCCTTGCGCGTAAAGCTCAGGTCGCATACCGACTCGAATATGTGCGGGTCCTTCAGCGAACCGTATATAAACAAATTCACCTTCTTATCGCTTACCATCTTGTCTTTTATTTATTTCTCTGTGTCCTCTGTGTTCTCTGTGGCTAAATATCCTCTGTGGCTAAATCATAAATCGAGAATCATAAATCATAATTCATAAATCATAAATATCTCATTGCCCTCTCCGTATCCTTTTATACAGCTTAAACAGCTCCTTAAACGCCCTTAAAATCACTCCCAGCTTCGCCCCCGTCTGCTCACCCGCCGTCCGCGGGTAATGATGCACGCCGACCTGTGCAATTTTGCATCCCTTCCGCGTCGCCCTTGCCAATATCTCCGCGCTTATCAGCGCCCCGGCACTTGACATCGGTATATCCGCCACAATTGTTCTTTTGAACAGCTTGAATCCGCAATCGATATCGCGAATCCGCATACCGAACAATAGATTTACTAACCTCGTCCACAGCCACCCGTTTAACTTTCGTATAAACGGGTCTTGTCGCTCCAGCCGATACCCGCAGACAATATCATTCTCTTCTATCATCGGCAGCAGCTCCTTTATTTCCTCAATATCGAACTGCCCGTCCCCGTCCGTAAAGAAAACTAATTCCTTCGTCGCCGCCTTAAATCCCGATTGCAGCGCGCCCCCATATCCTCGGTTCGGTCGATGATGAATAACCTTTATTCTGTCGTCCTTCCCAGCCAGCTCATCCGCTATTTCTCCCGTCCGGTCTTTACTGCCGTCATCGACGATGATGATTTCATAATCCGCCCCCATCTCCTCTAATACTTCCTTCCCCCGCCCCACTACCCGCCCGACGTTCTCCTCTTCATTATAACACGGAAAAAACACGCTAATCGAAATCTGTTGTTCCATATTGTTTAGCCGTCGCCGTTCCGGCGACGGTCCTTAAATCGGCAATCGGAAATCGGAAATCTTTCCTTGAAATCATCAATCAGCAATCATAAATCATAAATGGAAATCACCACTTCTTCTCGTTCAACGTATACATTACCTCTCTCAGCTCCTTCTCTTTCTCTATGTATTGCTTAATGACGTCCTCCTGATTTGCCTTCTCGGCTATCGGCATAATATACGACATCGCTATAATAGCGCCGGTTACCCTGAAATGATAACCGTCATGCCGCAAATAGTCCTTCTCGTTGGCCAGAAAATCGTCCAGATACGTCTTCCAGAACGCGGTTATACGCGTTCGCAGCAACGGGTACTGCTGGTAATATATTTGTATCATTTCCACTGGAATACGAGTCGGATTCTCCTCTAAGGCCTTGATTGCAAGTTCCAGCCCTATGGCTACCTTCTCCGGGGCCCGCTCGAACACCAGTACTGTGTGAGATAAGATAACGTTACGCGAATAATCATCCGGATAGATGGTGCTTCCGTCATCCATGCCTCTGAATATCTTTAGCCCACGAGGGTCAGTTATATCAACATAAAGTCTTTGCTTGTCGTTCATAAACACTAATCGCCAGTTCCGGCTGTGCTCAAGACCACGCACGAATGGCCCATCGAACTGGTTACTCGGCATCAGAACCACCCATACGTTGTTCTTCTTTAATTGCACTTCTATCCATTTCCCGACCTCTAAATAGTCCTCGGCCGTAAGGTTCTGGTGCCTGATTAGTGCTCGCTGAACTGTCGGGCCGCCCGATGAAATTTCCGCCCACCGCATATAAGCGTCATAGTTGTAAGCCGCCTGTGCTCGCCCGTCCATAAAAAGCTGTAGCGGTGTCCGCCCCGTGTTCGGGTCCGGCTCCTGGCCCCACGCGATAAATCCACCTTCCGTCCAGTAGTTAAACATCTTCCCCGACATCTTGTTCAATCTTATGAACTCTAACGCGTAAAACGGCTTCGCGTGTGACGCCGTCATCCTGATAAACATCGACCTCAGCTTCGTTTCCGTCGGCCAAGGGTCTAAATAAACTACCTTGAACTTGTATCCCCAGCAGATGCCCAGCCCCGTTATAACCACTATCGCCAAAACCGTCAGAAATCTCTGTATAACTCGCGGCACTGGCAAAACCTCAAGCCGGCCTCGCTTGTAAAAATTCCACCCCGCAGACGCCGCACGTATTATCTGCTCCGTAAACATCGCAAGTAGCGGGCAGCTCGCGTATCCCGCGATTGTTATGAACCGTCTCGACCGTATAGCCATATACGATGTCAGAACCGCTATCGTAATCAATGCAAGGTCGATTCTCGGCAGTTGATATTCTACTCCTGTATCTGACAGGTCTTGCCTGCCCCCGTATGTCGTTGGCGGGGGCGTCTTGCCTGCCCCGGTAATCTGTTGACCGGGGGGCCTTGAGTCTTGGATCTTAAACAATTCCTTCACAACTGGCGCCAGAACCCACAAAATCACACACACCGCATTTATACCGTAAAGCACGCCGAATAGATAAGTATAAGCGCTCGGCAGGTCATCGAGATTCGCCTCATAAACCGGTGCCCACAGTCGGTGAATCCCCCAGAATTGCTCCAGATGCCACACCGTCTCTTTGAACTTGAACGGGTTGAATATTGCCGCCGACAAAATCAAAGCGCCAACCACCCCGGCAAGCACGAAGAATATGTTTGAAATCTTGTATTTCGGCTTATCGGAAATCTGTGAGATGATGGCGAACATTATCGCGTAAGCGGGTATTGTAATAAAAGGGAAGATATACCTCCCTGTGTAGCCATGCCCACCCGTTTGCAGCACAAAAAGTGAAAATGGAACTATAAGATAAATAAAATGAACGCTTATTAGCACGCTTGCCCATAAAATCCCCACAAACAGCCCTGTCACTAAAAATCCCGAAAAGCTCACCTCGCTCAGTGAAAACGAAATCATAACCGCCCAGATTACCAAAACCGCCGCCGCATATCCCAGTATTCTTGTCAGTCTATCGAAGCGCCTTTGCTGGCTCTCCAGCTCCGTCTTCGCCATCTTTACCTGCCTCGGAATCAGCGCCCGGCTGAATAACCACAATCCCAGCAATCCCGACCCAACCAACAGCATCACCAAAAACGGAAACGACGTCCCAACAGGATTTTCCCACCTGAACGCCGGCCACCATTCATGGACGTTCCTCCAACCCTCGGCGTGCCGGCTGAGGCTGATGACGAAGGTGTGGGTGAGGTTTGTAAGGTGAAAAGGATTAAAGATAATGGAGGCCAGGAAAGCGGCGAAGCCGGCGGCGGCGGTGTGGGCAACGGCAACTTTCTGGCCTGCGGCGTAGACGTCGGCGGTTTGGCCAGTGGTAGATGTGCGGTCAATAGAGCGGCCTGCGGCGGTGTGCCAGACGGCGGCAGGGGAAACGACGACGAGGCGGTCTTTGAGAAGGGTAACAACCAGTCCCAAACCCGCGGCGGCGAGGAAGGCAATAAAGAAAGAGAACCGGCTTTGGCCGACGTAATCCGCCATTTCCGTTGAGCGAATCACCAAATCCTTTGGGTAAAAACGGGCCAAAAGGACAAAGAATACTATAAGCAAGGCGATGATATGATAGCTATAAAAACCTGCTGCATTTACGGTTTTCAACTTAGCGAGGATTATGCTGGCGGCTATAAGCAGGATTATCAAAATCAGGAATTTGTCGTGAAGAGGTGAAACCGGTGAAAACGGTTCGTGACTGGTATATTTACACGTCGCGACGAACAAAGCAAGCCAGGTGAGGATGCTGTGCAGAGAAACGGTCGCCCTTTTTGAAAGTATCGTCAGCAGGCGCAGGACGACCACCGGGGCAAGCATAATAAAGACGTAAATGTACCCGCCGTGCAGGTTCGACCAAAAGACCGTTAAGGGGACGAGCAGCCAGATATAAAGATAGTTGCGGTAAGTTGCGAGGACAAGAATGAGCATAAAGACGGCGACGAGGAGGTTCGAGAAGCCGGCGGGCCTGATATCGAGAAGGGAGCGGCCTATGAACATCGATGCGCAGGCAAAGAAGGCGGCCAAGGCGGGGTTGACGCCGAGGACACGGGCGGTGTAATAGACGCAAATCACGGTCAGTATGTATATCGTGAATTTCCAGTAAACGAGGGTGTTAAAGGACCAGTCGGCGTCGTCGGCGAAGGGCGAGTAATGAACCAGCCAGTAAAAGATGGTATGAGTAAGCCAGTTCTGATTGACCCAGCCGGTCGGATGCCAGAACTTGACGGTATCAAGACCGACCTTGTCGGTGAGCCACTGTGCCCAGTTTGGCCAGGTTTTGACTTCCTGGGGGGTTGGGCCCTGGCGGTGGGAGTATGCGCTGAAGGGTTCGTTTGTATCGACGCCGTGATTGATGAAGTGCCGGCCACAGGCCATTGCTACCCAGGTGTCCCCTGCGCCGACCATGTGCGTGCTGGCGTGGAGGGCGAAAAGGAGCATAGCAATCCAGGCGACAATCATTGGCCAGCCGGCGAAGGCGCGTTTGTTATGATGCGATAAGTCAGTCATAAAATTCATTCCTAACCACAGATTTCACAGATTACACTGATTACGTGGTTTAAATCAGTTTATTCATAAGGGCATAATAGGACATAAGTTATATATCGTCAATAAGGGGAGTTGTTCGATAGGAAGACGAACATCAGACACAAGACACCAGACGCAAGACACTAGACCTAAGACAGAAGACGGCGGGCAGTTCGTAGTTCATTGTTCGTTCCGCCTACGGTAGGGAAATCACACCTTCGGCGGATAAATGTTCGTAGACACAGAACGAGGGCCGGATTCGGCGGGAGTTGAGGAAAAGTAGAAGTGCAGCTTTTCTCCGTTAACAATTATACAAAATTTATTCTTTTTATTTCCTTTTTGATTTCTTCAATGACTTCAGGATTGTAGATGACTTTCTTTTTATCCTCCTTTATCGAAATAAT
Organism: uncultured Pirellulales bacterium; assembly: GCA_964400665.1. Lineage (GTDB taxonomy): Bacteria > Planctomycetota > Phycisphaerae > Sedimentisphaerales > Anaerobacaceae > Fen-1362. Next base: position 11,364 of record CAYNVP010000008.1, read on the forward strand.
ATAAAATACGTTACCCCCGTACTTTTCTGTAAATTTTCGGTGTGTGTTCTTCTGAAATTCCAACTCCTTGATTATCTGCGGAATATAAGCATATCCGGCAGGTTTAATTTGAAGCCCGATATATTTGTCCTTAACTTTAATGAAGAAATCAACATTATAACCACGGTCCCATTCATCCGGAGCAGGTTCCACTTTAACGCCGAATTCATTCAACTCATTCTGTAACTGCCCATAGATAGTTTGTATCTCGGACTGGTATCCATCAAAGGTCCTGTTGATAACCAGATTGACAATAAAATTAATGCAATCTTCTTCTGATAATGTTTCAATTTCTACCCGACATACCTCTGAGATTTTGATGTATAATTTTCTGCCGAGCTGTTCTAATTGAGCTTTGGGATGGACATTTTTATAGTAATAATCTTCCCACTCATCGGAAGATTTAGGTGAGCACTTCCTTATCAGCTCTGAGACTGGCCCTACCTGATTTTTCTTTGTTAATCCCCATCGCATGTTCGCCTGATTCAGTATCCATTCTTTTGGCATAGCGTCCCCTTCTTCCCGTTAAGAAATTCGCCTTATATTTATAGTCGAGAGAAGTATCCACGTCGACCAGCCCCATCCTAATCAGGTGAGCATTTAGAAAAGTTTTGTTTTGCAGGTATAAATAACAAAGCAGGTTATTGTGCTCATCATGCTTCAAGGCATCATATTTAATGAAGACTTTTTGTCCGATAGTTTTATCTTCCAGGAACTGCATTGCCTGATTTCTCATTTCGGGTTTTTCTTTTACACCTAGGAGCTTTATTTTCAGCCCTTCTCCAACAACCAGTAACTCAGGAGAAATTACTTTTTCCACACGATAGTACTTTTCCCTATCGTTACTGTGATTGTTGATTTTAGAGCCAAATTGCAGCTTTCGAGGGTCGATTTTCTTGTCGAACATAACATGATCTTTGAAGTTGTAAGGCAGCTTTCGAGCAATTTTTTTGTAATCAACATTTGTTTTTTCCTGCTTGATTATTTCAATGTCTGCATCTTTGAAAATATATTTTTGCCGTAAGCCGAGTTTTTCTTCTATCAGCGGGACAAAATCAGGATTTACTTCGTACCCAACGGAGTTTCTCCCGAGATTCCTGGCCGCAAGAGAAGTTGTCCCGCTGCCTATGAACGGGTCCAATACAGTGTCATTGACGAAACTGAACATTTTGATTAAACGACGGGGTATTTCTTCAGGGAACATCGCGAGATGTTTATCTTGTTTTTCGCCCGGAATATTCCAGTGGCCCGCAAAATACTGGTTCCATTCGTCGATAGTCATTTTTGAATGTTCTTTGATTTCTCGGCTTGTCTTCGGGGATGTGCCGTACTTTTTGAAAATCAGGATGAACTCGTAATCAACTTTGACAATACCATTTCGCGGGTATGGAAACGAACCCATTATTGTCGCGCCGCCGGTGGTATTGCAGGTTGTGACCTTTTGCCAGATAATCGCCCCCATATAATCAAAACCGATTGTCTCGCAGAACTTTATGATTTCAGCTCTTATTGGTATTACTTTATATCTTCCATAATAAACAGAGCGTGCGAACTGATCACCGATATTAATGCATAATCGGCAGCCATTATGTAAAACTCTATGAGATTGGTTCCAGACGATATTGAGGTTATTGATGTAATCTTCGTAGCTGTCATCGAAACCTATCTGATTTCCGTTGCCGTAATCTTTTAGCTGCCAGTAAGGAGGGGATGTAATAATCAGGTGAACGGACTGGTCGCTCACCTCCGACATATTCCTTGAGTCACCTATGATTATTTTATGATGGGTCATCCCTTGACCGACCTCAAAAACCGTCGAACCGAAATTACCAATTCAACACGTGCTTATAAATCAATTTTATCATGACTATCCCAATGAGACAAGCGGTAAGAGAAATAAACACCCTCCAAGATCGAGCATTCAGGGCAATCCCATAAAGATGCCGCTGCGCGGAAATAGGCAAGCAACCCTGGCATAAATCTGGATTCCCGCTGGATTCCCGCTTTCGCGGGAATGACCCTTCTTCGCTGCGCTACGAAGGGCAGGCAGGCCCGGGATCTTCGCCCGCCTTCACACTATGTGCTTCGGCGGGTAAACTGATTTGTAATTTCAGATTTAACGATTTCTTCGCAAGGCAAGGGAGCCGAGGGCGAACAGTAAAAGCGCGGCGGGTTCGGGAATCGGCGTGAAAACGATTTGAGTTCGCAATGCCCCGGCGCTCTCATTGAAAATAAAGTCCGGGCCGTTCAGCGAATCAAAGTAGGTCCTTGCAATGTTCTCCTGGCCGTAGTAACTGTACGACTGAAATCCAAAACTCTCAGTAATGTTTTCCTGCGGCTCCACGGTGTTGAAATAGAAATCTATCAGCAGGTTCCCGCTATTAGTGTAATGATAAAGATTGTCAACATCTATTACGAAGGTCGGGAAACTAAGCTCAAGATTACCACTGAAAACAAGGATTTTGTCCAGCCCATGGTTTTCTTCGAGATTGGTTGTTGATAATCCGCTTGTTGTTTTATTTGTCGATGAGATATAAATATTCAGGTCATAAGTGACGGGGTCGGGAATATCCGACGGGTTGCCAAAAAAAGTTATATTGTCGATGAATCCCTCGAATCCATCCAACATATCCTGCGAGAAGAAAAGCTGATAACGCGGAATCGAACTCGACCATGGAGCGCTATTCCAGTTGTCGTAGTCGTGTAAATAATACATACTGTCGAATGGTTCCGACTCAGCGTTCACGTGGCAGTATATAGCCATTACCAGAACAACCGACAAAAGTATTCTGCCCTTATTCGACTTCTGTTTTTTTACAAAAGCCCGACCGCAGGCACAAGCGAGACTGGAAGGGATAGAAAACGACGCAGCCGTTGAAACTTTTAATGATACTCTTCCCTTCATAATTTTTTCTCTTCTTCTTCAGATACCTTTTTCTTTGGCCGAATTTTGCCACGGTAATCGGACAACTCATTCTGGAATTATATTGCCAGAAACAGAGCTAATTGTCAAGGATATTTTTAAAAGCCGTCCGGTTTTCAAGACCACAGAAATATTTATTCATTCCGGCGGAGCCGGTTGAGAAAGAAAGCGAACCTCACGTAGGCACCCCCGGCCGGAGGGTGGGGCTATATACGCCGCAAAGCGGAAAGGGGTAAAACGAATCTCACGGGGGTAATCCCCGAATAAATTCGGGGGCTAAATTTTGCAAAGAGATTGCCACGGCCTTCGGCCTCGCAATGACAAAAAGTGTTACACGGGGAAATTCAGCCGGGCAAACTCTATATGATATTTCCTGACAGCGGCGTCATAGGCGCGTGCGGCATCGATTTCGGAGTCGAAACGGCCGAGCCATATTTTTTTGCCGTTATACCTGATTTGGGCGGTCCACTTATTTCTTTTTTTGTCGAACCAGACGCCGATGTAACGCGAGGATGTGTTTTTTCTTTTTCGGCGGTTGCGCATATTCTCGGCCTGTGTGACGATTCGCAGATTGTCCCGGCGATTATCGAGGGAGTCGCAGTTTCTATGGTCAACAACGAGGTGGCCGGGCGGCTGCATAATCTGCCTTTGTAAAAATATAATTTTTGACTTCAGGTCGTCTGTTACGGCGGTTCTGGCGGCATAAAGGTTAGTGCCGTTTGAGTGAAGCCACCATTTGAAGTGCTGAAAGCGATAGTAATCGTACGGCTCGACAATAGTGAATTTACCCTGGCCGAGGTCGATTTTTCTAAATGGCCAGCCGAACTTGCGTTTACGATAAACCATCAGTGGCCAGGTGCAGAAACGGTCGAGCCAGATGGGGATGCCGATAGTTAAGTTGACGTTCATAATCCTCTCTCCTTAATGTCAAAATTCGAATATCGAAATACGAAATCCGAAACAAGCACGAATTTTCAAAAGTCAAATCCCAAACAAACTCCAAATCTCAAATCCAAAATTACAAACAAATACCAAACGACAAATTTAAAATTGGAAATCTTCTCGGGATTGCTATCCCCCTGCTCTTGCACATCTGTGCGAACTTTGCCGGGCCGAAGGCCCGACGGGTGGGTATTATACCATAAACAAGGCGATTGTTCAATAAATATCTAACAATTTTTAGAAAATATATTAGATGTTGTAAGTGCTTGTATTACAGGGGTTTACATTTGGGAGTGCCTCAGGATTAACCATGCCACTCGGCTTCCGACTTCGCTTTCGCTACGCCGGACAGGTCGGCGAAGATGGCAGGGCTAAATATTAATTACGAGCGCAGCCAGTTTTCGAGTCTGTCGAGTCCTTCCCGAATGTTATCGAGCGACAAGGCAAAGCTGAGGCGGATATTTTTATCGCAGCCGAATGGCAGGCCTGGGACGACGGCCACGTTGGCTTGTTCGAGGAGGGCTTTTGCAAAATCCATACTGCCTTTCAATTCCGCTCCGCCGATTGTGCGTCCGTAATGCTTTGAGACATCCGGGAAGCAGTAGAACGCACCTGTTGCCGGCTGACACTTTACGCCCTTAATGGAGTTGAGTCGCTGTGCCATATAGGTCGCCCGCTGTTCAAACGCCTGCCTCATCTTTTCGACCTCATTGTTGGGGTCTTTCAGGGCGGCAATCGCGGCGTACTGCACGAATGTAACGGGATTGGAGGTTGAATGGCTTTGCAGCCGACCCATTGCATTTATGACTTCTTCCGGCCCGGCGGTATAACCCATCCGCCAGCCGGTCATTGAATAGGTTTTGCTAAGGCCATTTATCGTCAGCGTCCGCTCATAGGCATCCTGACTGAGCGACGCAAAGCTTACGAATTTGGTATCGCCGTAGATTAATCGTTCGTAAATCTCATCCGAAAGGACAATCACATTTGTTCCTTCGAGCACCTTTGCAAGGTCGGCCAGTTCAGCCGGGGTATAGGTAAAGCCGCCCGGATTATTCGGCGAATTGAGCACGAGCATTCGCGTCCTTGTGCTTATCGCCTTTTGCAGTTGCGCCGGGGTAATCTTGTAGCCGGTTTTCCTGCTGGTTTTTACGACCTTTAGTCTAGCGCCGGCGAGCTTCACCGTTTCCGGATATGTTACCCAGTATGGCGTGGGTAAAATTACGACGTCGCCCGGGTTCAGCACGGCCTGCATGGCATTATAGATTGAGTGCTTTGCCCCGATATTGGTTATAATCTGCCGGGGCGAATACCGGAGGCCATTATCTCTGAGCAGCTTTTCGGCAATCGCTTTTCTCAGCTCAAACATGCCTTCTGCGGGGGTATATTTTGTCTTTCCCGCCTTTAGGGCCTCAATGGCGGCCTGCTTGATATATTCAGGCGTATCGAAATCAGGCTCACCAGCGCCGAAGCCGATTACGTTGACGCCTTGTGCTTTTAGCTCTTTTGCCCTGGCTGTTACCGCCAATGTGGCTGAAGGCGGGACAGCCAATGCCCTTTTACTAACTTTCATATTCATATCAGCATTCCTTTTTAATAAATTTGCAAACCGCGATATTTAACAGCCCCCCCCCCTGCCGTCAAGTGAATTACGAGCAATCTCGGCGGTGGTAAAGCCGGTTTTTATTTGCAGATATGGGCCAATAACATATAATTATGAAGTATAGCGACGAGGCAATAGCGATATTTTATGATAAAAAGCGGCGGCTGTAGCTCAATTGGACAGAGCGTTGGTCTACGGAACCAAAGGTTGGGGGTTCGAGTCCCTTCAGCCGCGATAGAAAATCAAAAATCAAAATTGCGGAGGTCCTTCGGGCAGGATTAATTCAGGCGACCTTTGACTGTCATCGGGAAAAGTATATAGTTAAAGTCGCCTTATGGCTGGGGGAAAGAGCAGGATGGGAGTGCTTATACTTTTTTTGACCATTAACAGTATGCAACTTCTGCCTGCAGGTGCTATTCGAAACATATTCAGAAAAAAAAGCACGTGTGGTGAAGTCGATACTATTGCTTAGGTCTGTCCGCAAAGCCGCGTACTAACGACTTTGCTACGAAGTAAAGAATCCAGATGGGTGTAAAACCTGTTAAGAACACAATCATTACGAGAACGCCAAATATGACAGGTTGCGGCAATGAATCTTCTAAGAAATACGCAATAGATGACAGAAAGTCGGCAAGCCAAAGCGGGTGCCAAGTCAAAATCCACCACCAAGCGAGAGCAAGGCCGGTCGAGCAGGAAAGAAACCATGCCATTTTCTTGAGGCCCTTCTGCCAGTTCATATCAGTATTATATTATGTTAGGCGTCAGTTTTAAAAAATTATTTGGTGCATATTTTCGGCTCATATGGCCCACCTTAATAAAAGCCCTTGCCCCGATTTTTTCAGGCAGTCAGATATGCGCCTAATTTCGGCCTTTTCAATAGCAAGCCAGTTGGGGGCTATGAAGATGGTTCCGGTATCTATGGATTTATCTACGAGATTCCCGAACCTGCCACGCTTTTGCTTCTCGGCCTTGGTGCGGTGACAATTCAAAAATCAAAATGTAAAAATTAAAACTGAAGAGGCCCTTCGGGCAGGATTTATCAAGATGCCTAGATTCCTGCTTGCGCGGGAATGACACGAGAGGTGTCAGACGTTGAAGCGGAAGTTGATGACGTCACCGTCGCGGACAACGTAATCCTTGCCTTCGAGGCGGATTTTTCCTGCGGCGCGGCAGGCCTTTTCGGAGCCGAGGGACATCAGGTCGTCGAAGGAGATGGTTTCGGCCTTGATGAAGCCGCGTTTGATGTCGGAGTGGACTTTCCCTGCGGCGTCGAGTGCGTGGGTGCCCTGATGGATGGGCCAGGCGCGTAATTCGCCGGAGACGACGGTGAGGAAACAGATGAGGCCCAGCGCCTTGAAGCAGGCGTGAACGAATTTAACGACGGCGGATTCGGTAATACCCAAATCGGCCATAAAAGCCGTCCTGCTTTCGTCATCTAACTGAGTAAGCTCATATTGAAGCTTTGCACAAATAGTCACAACAGGGGTATCGGGGGGTGCAACGTCAGCAAAGGCGAAGGTTTTGGCAAGGTCGTTTTCCCCCACGTTAACTGCGACGACCATCGGCTTGAGCGTGAGGAAGCCGAGGGATTTTATTAGTTCAAGCTCGGCGTCGTTTGCGATGGCGGAACGGATGGGTTTTTCGGCTTCGATGGTCTGCTGGAGTTTTTTGTGGAGTTCCAATTCGGCCTTGTCGGTCGGTGGGTGTTTGCCGGGTTTTGAGAGGTGTTTTTCAAGGTGTTCGATACGGGTAGTGACAAGCTCGAGGTCGGCGAGCAATAATTCGGTGAGCAGCTCGGCGAGGTCTTCGGCGGGGTCGATACGGTTACGGTAAGGCGGGATTGACTGGTCGTCGAAGGCGCGGACGACAGGGACGATGAGGTCAACAGTCCTGATTTTTTCGAGATTGTGTTTGGCGGCGTGCCGGCCGTGGTCGTCAATGAAGCTGAAGCCGGGCAGGTCGATACAGTCGATTGCGGCGTGGGTAATCTTTTTGGGTTTGTATAGCGCGGCGAGTGAGTCGAGGCGGGCATCGGGGACGGAAAGCATGGCTTCTTCAACGGCTATTGAGCCAACGGGGGCAAGCGGCCGGCCGGTGACGGCGGAAAACAGCGTGCTTTTGCCCGATTCCAACAGGCCCAATAGTGCGACTTTCAAGGGGTATCTCCTTATTCCTAACCACGCAATCCGGTAGTGATTATAGAAGAGGCGCGAGCAGAAAACAAGCACCTGTTGTAGTTAATAGCGGACAACGTAAAGCGGGCGGTTTTTAGCCGGGTGTGAGGGCAGCTCAGGGAAGGTGCAAAGGACAAAACCCCGGCGTCGTATTTTTTGACCTTGACGAGACAAAGGAGGGACGGTAGGTTGAGGGAGAGATGAGATTTTTCAAGAACATTATTGTTATGAATTGATGTGAGGTGTGATTATGGCGGAGTTGAGTGGACATATCAAAAAGGCGGACTGGAAAACGGAAAAGCACGTTCCGGTCATCGAGTGTCCGGACACGGTGAAGGCCGGCGAGATGTTCGGCGTCAAGGTGACGCTGGGCAAAGAGATAGCCCATCCCAATACAACCGAGCACCATATTCGCTGGATAACCCTGTATATGCACGCCGAGGGTGAGAAGTTCGCATACGAAGTCGCGCACGCGGAGTTCAACGCCCACGGCGAGTCAACGGAAGGTGCGAACAAAGGCCCCGTTTACACCCATCACGAAGTGACCGTTACGATGAAGACGGCCAAAGCGGGGACGCTGCACGCGCTGGCGTTTTGCAATATTCACGGGCTTTGGGAGTCGAGCAGGGAAATCGGCGTCGGCTGAAAAGGTCTGATTGAATTTGCACAATTATTGGCTTGCGCCATTAATCTGAGCGAGAGTTCACCAGTTCCGTTATTTCCGCGAGTGTCGGCGGTTCATATACAGATGGGAAGCGGAGGCAGGAGACGGCGGCGGCAGCCGAGGCGAAGCGAACAATTTCAGCATCGGACCAACCCTTCAACACACCATAGACGATGCCTGCGCGAAACGTGTCACCTGCGCCAAGCGTATCCGCTACGGTAATTTTATATGGCTGAAACGTTCGGATAGCTGTCTGCGAAAAACCATAAAGAACAGGTTTATCGCCGAAGGTAAAAATCACCAGGCCGGAACAAACCGACTGGTATTGCTTTAACAATGTCTGATATTCAATTCCGGGATACTCTCGGTCAAGGAATTCCTGCGAACAAACAATTGCCTTTGCACCTTGCGCGATAACGGTATCGAAGCGGCTGTCGATAGTTACATAGTTGGTGTGATGTTTCTGACAAAGCCGGGCGGCTTCTTCGGACTCTGAGCCGAAGAAAGGGTCGAGGGCGACACATTTGGCGGATTTGACTGCCGACTCATCGGGCTTATTCCAGAATTTGCGTCCGCCGAAGAGATAATCGACGAACCAGCCGAAGACGGTGCGGGTGTGCCCATCGCAGAAGACGATATCTCGCCAGCCGGGAAAGCCGGGGTGATGGTGCAGAAGGGAGCAATCGACGCCCCGATTTTGCAGATACGCGAGAAGGGGTTCGGCGGTGGAATCGCCGAGGAAACAGCCGTCGAGCGTTACGGGGATGTCGAGATTCTTTAACACGATGGCGCAATTTGCTGCTTCACCCCCGGGTATGACGAATGTATTTTGAATCTCCTGATAGCCGTCGGCGGAGGGGAATTTGGCTTTCAACTGATGAATGGTGGAAAGCAGCGTCATTCCATACACATATACGCTTCCGTCGGCCACTGTCATCATGTCCCCATTATTTGTAAACAGAGTTACCGAATGAATCGTATGCGATGATGGCGGGGAAATGGACGACTTCGAGACGTCTGATTGCTCCGGTGCCGAGGTCTTCGTAGGCGATAATCTCGGCGGCGACTATGTGTTTGGCAAGCAAGGCCCCTGCCCCGCCGAGGGTGGAGAGGTGAACTGCGCAATATTTTTTCAGGGCGTCCCGGACTTCCTGATTTCGATAGCCCTTGCCTAACATTGCCTTAAGGCCCGCGGCGATGAGGGCGGGGCTGAAGGGGTCCATTCGAGAAGAAGTGGTTGGGCCTGCGGCACCGATTGGTTTTCCGGGCGGAGCGGGTGTTGGGCCGCAAAAATAAATGAGGGCGCCTTCGAGTGGAAACGGAAGCGGTTGCCCCCCTGCCAACGCTTCGCAGAGCCGTTTATGGGCCATATCACGGGCGGTGTAGATAGTGCCTGTGATAAGGACCTCGTCGCCTGCATTTAGGGAGCGGACGATATGGTCTGTCAAAGGCGGTTTGATTATTTTCGGTATCGTGTTCATCAGGTGCAGTTTAACGCAGGGTAATAATTATTTCAATTAAATCGTGTTTATTGTAAGCGAGCAGTATAATAGTAGTTATGGCGAAGTATCCGATATTTCTGGAATTGAGCGACAGGCGGGTCGTGATAGTGGGCGGCGGGACCGTCGCGGCGAGAAAGGCAGAGCCGGTTCTCAAGGCGGGCGCCCGGCTTGTCGTCGTCGCGGAAAAAATCTGCGATGCCCTGCGGGGATTGTGCGGCGGGACACAGGCGGGTTCGACCCTTCGATTTCCCTCGGGACAAGCAAGCTCACCGCAGGCGGAACTGATAGAGTCGAAGTATTCGAAGGATTATCTCGTCGGAGCGACGCTTGCGATAGCAGCGACAGACAATGAAAAACTTAACAGCCGGATATACAAGGACTGCCAGGAGCTCGAGATATTATGCAACGTGGTTGATTCGCCGGGGCTGTGTGATTTTTACGTTCCGGCGGTCGTTAATCGCGGCGATTTGCAGATAGCCATCGGCACGGACGGCAAAAGCCCCTCCTTTGCGGGCCACATCAGAAAAAAACTGGAAAAAATCTTTACCGAAAAGCACGGTGAGTTTCTGGCCGAATTAGAACGGCTTCGAGAGCATATTATTGAAACGATTCCCGATGAAATCGGGCGCAAGGCCCTCTTGGGCAAATTAGCCGACGACGAATCGTTCGATTACTTCGTCAAAAACGGCCCCGCCGAATGGCGCAGGAAAGCCGAGGAAACGATAAAGTCCCACACGTCCAGACAGTAGAAACATGTTTTTCATCGCTCAAGAGAATCCAACCCGTTGACAGTCGCAGTCGGCTGTCAACGGGTCAGTTTTTCAGCATTAGGCTTGATTTGTTAGTAAGGACGCCGTCCGCCGCCGCCGCTCCGGCCGCCTCTACCGCCATAACCGCCGCCGCCGCGTCTGTCGCCGCCTCTTCCACCACCGCCGCCGCCACGACCCTCAGTGCGGGGCCTTGCCTCGTTGATGGTGATTGTGCGTCCCTTGAGGTCCGTGCCGTTCAGTCCCGAGATGGCGGCCTCGGCCTCGGCCTTTGCGGGCATATCCACAAAAACCCAAACCCATGATTCGCCGCTGAACTTGTCTTTTATTATGTTAAACGTGGCGACCTGGCCGAAGGCGCTGAATGCCTGCTGCAGGTCGTCCTCACTAACCTCAAATGATAAATTACCCACGTAGATGTTCATTTAACACTCCTTCTTGACTAATTTTTTATGGATTCGTTACACCGATAACGAAAAAGGCGTTATCCGGACGCTATAAGTTACCTTTGGCTGGCGTAAATTCAAGAAAATAATCAGGCCTCGATTTTATCTATAGTAATACGCAAATATTTTTGGCGGTGGCCGATTCGCTTCTTGCTCGCCTTTCGCCTTCTGAAATGCGTAGGGTAGAGTTTTTTGGCCTTGACAACGGCCTCGGTGGCTGAGTTTTTGAAGGATGCGACGACCTTTGCGCCTTTGACGCAGGGAGCGCCTATTTTGACGTCTTTGCCGTCGCTCACAAGAAGAACCTTGTCTATAACGAGCTTTTTGGCATCCGGGGCGACGTCTGCCAGCTCGATATCGAGTGTGTCGCCCTTGCTGACCTTGTATTGTTTACCGCCTTGTTCTATTACCGCATACATTTCAGGCACTCCGTTGTTTGACCGCCAGATGTTCGACTAAAAGGGTGATATTATAGCGTAAGGTGTGTTGCAGTAAAGGCAAATTTAGGATATTTTTTAAGGAACCCCGCCCACTCCTGCCTACAACTTGCAGGGGCAGGCAGGAGGCGGGGCTAACCACTAAGGAGTGACGGAATGCAGATAGCGATGATAGAAGACAGGATGATGCGGGTTGAGGAGGTGGGGCCGGAGTATTTGGACAGGGGGTTATTCTTCGGAGACGGGGTGTATGAAGTGCTGCGGAGCTACAACGGCACGATATTTGCGTTCGAGGAGCACCTTGAGCGATTAGCGAACAGTCTGGCGGCTATAGAAATAACGGGGATTGACATGGGCAAGGTCCGGTCGCGGGTGCTGAGGGCGTTTGAACAGGCGAGGATTGCGAATGCAAAGATTTATTTTCATATCACGCGGGGGTCGGGATTGAGGGACCATCTGGCCGACAAGGATATGAGGCCGAATTTCTTTTTGACCGTTACGGAGCTAAAAGAAGACGCAAGTTTGAAAGAAAAAGGTGTCTCGGTATCGACATATCCGGATATAAGGTGGAAGAGATGCGATATTAAATCGCTGAATCTGCTGGCCAACGTCCTGGCAAGAAACGACGCAAAACAAAAGGGATGCGAGGAGGCAATATTCGTTGATGAGCAAGGCCTGATAACCGAGGGGGCGGGTTCGGCTTTTTTCGGAATTGTGGACGGCAAGCTTCGAACCGCCCCGCTTTCAGAGAACATACTGCCATCGATAACGCGCAAATATGTCATTAAGGCAGCGGGTAATATCGGATTAAACGTCGAGGAAAAACCCTTGCAGATAAAAGAGGCGGCCAAAGCGGAGGAACTTTTTATTGCGGTGACAACCAAGGATATCGTGCCTGTGGTGAAATTCGACGGGCAGACAATCGGCGACGGCAGGCCAGGGAAGTGGACGAAGCAACTAATCGAGGAGTTTAAGAAGTTTATGGGGTCTTAGCGAGAAGTTGTTTGAGTGCGCGGTAGTTGGTTTTGCCTGTGCCGAGGAGGGGGATTTCATCGAGTTTAATGACGCGGCGGATACTATGTAAGCCTGAGAGGCCTGCGGCGCGGATTTTTTTGTTGGCATCCTCGCGAGCGATATCACGCGAGGTGAACAGAACCAGTTCCGGCTGTTCGGCTTCGGTTGCCTCGACGGCCAGAACGGGGCCTTTGTCGGATTCGGAGGGGAAGGCGGCTTCGAGGACGGATTCGATGGCGGGAAGAGAAATCATTTCACCGCCTAATTTGACGAAGCGTTTCAGCCGGCCCTCGAAGGTGAGCAGACCATCCTGGTCGATACAAACGAGGTCGCCGGTGCTGTACCAGAGTTTGCCTTCGATTTCGATGAAAGGCGACTTTCCGGAATAGTTGAGATAGCCGGAAAAGACGCTTGGGCCTCGGACGAGCAGCAGGCCGGTGGCGGGCGGAGTGAGGGGTTTTTGCGATTCGGGGTGGACAAGGAGATATTCGAGGGAGGGGAGGACTTTGCCGATTGAGAAGGGCTGCGGATTATTCTCATCGTTGAGGGATATTATGGGGGAACATTCGGTGACGCCATAGCCCTCGAGGACGACGGCCTGTTTGCATTTTTGAGCCAGCGAATCATAAAGAGCTTTAGGGCATTTGTCGGCTCCAGTAACGGCGAGGCGCAGCAAGGCGAGCTGCTTATCGTCTGCGACGCGCAAGATTCCGGCGACGAAGGTCGGAGTGCCGAGCAGTATCGTGACCTTGCAGGCATCGATGATTTTAGTAAGCGTGTCGGCTTCGGTCGGGTTAGGATGATAAACAATCTGTGCGTCGGCGAGCAGCGGCAAAAGCATAGTGACGGTCAGGCCGAAGGAATGAAAAGGAGGAAGGAAACCGATGAGCCGGTCGGTTTCGTAGAGTTTGATTACACTCAAAACATCTCGCATATTGGCTATTAAGTTGGAGTGTGTCAGCGGGACGGCCTTTGGCAGGGTTTCGGAGCCGCTGGTAAAGAGGATGACGGCGTTTTCGTGGACTTTGGTCCTGCGCAAAGACGACCAAGAAAGATGAGCGGCGAGCCAGGCGGCGAGTTTATCAAGGGTGGAGATTTTCTCACGGAACTGTTCGAGGAAGCAAAAGCGCGATGAGAGGCCGGAGAGGTCGATACCCTGCAGGGTGATTCTATCAACGAGGGGTTTCGCGGTGAGGATATGTTTAACACCGACGGCATCGAGTGAGGCGAGGATATTTCGCGGGCCGGCGGTCCAGTTGACCATAACGGGGACCTTGCCGGCGAACAGCGTCGAAAGATATGCCACATCGGCGGCGACGGAGGCGGGCAGCATTATGCCGAGATATTCACCTTCGAGCTTTTGTATAATCGGGCGAATTGCAAGGCAGGCGGTGATGAGGTCACGATAGGATTTTGCGCCCGATGTCTGGTCGGCGACGATGACGCGGGCCGGATTTTGCTTGGCCTGATTAAGAAAGATTTCGATTAGTGATTCACCCGTCGGCAGCGATGCACGCCGGTGTTCTGCGGGTTTGAACCAGCCCTTAGCGGCTGGTTTAACGGAGGTTGTCGCAAGGTAAACGAGTCGGCCACAGGCAGCCAGCATCACGTCGCCGACGGTTGTCATAGCGTCGGCATCCGGCTGGCGGAAACCGAATTCCTTCTCAATCCACAAAAGCAAATCCGTGCGGGCCAAGCTGTCCATACCGAGGTCGGCGGCAAGATTGTCGGTATCTTTGAGATTTTGTATGCCGGAGCGTTCGGAGAGGTGTTTGAGGATAATCTGGCGGGTAGAGTCCGGGACGGAGGAGTAATCCGTCTGTAAAATGGGCGGCTTCGGCTCGGGCGCGACACGCGTGCCGCCCTTTTCCCATAAGGTATAGGGGACATAAGTGTTGGGCAAGGCGTCGGCGTTATAGAAATCTTCGAGGAAGCGGTTGAAGGTGTTTCGGTCGGCGTCGCGGGGAAGGTCTTCTGGTTCATAAAACTCGATAGTGACCTTGCGTCGGGGAGCGAAGAAGATAAAGCTTGCGAGAAGCTGCAGGACGCCTTTTAGCAGGACGGGCATAACAAGGGGTTCTTTGCTGCTTGCCCAGCCAAAGGAGCTGCCCCACAGGCCTCGTGTTCGAACGAGGACGATACGGACATCAGGACAGTTTTTCAGGATACGCTCGACGGCGCTATTTGCGCCGAGTGATTCTTTGAAACTATGATATACCCTGCCCGCGGGCCATATCACGAGGTTTTCGCCTGTTTTTAGACCATCGATTGTCTCATCGAGGACTTTTTCGACCTCGGCCTTTGCGGCGGGGCCGTATGTCGCGATGCTCGGGACGGTCCTAACGCCCCACCGACGGGCGAATGTGCGGATAAGAAACCTGTTGACCTGGTCCTGGTCGCCGAAGCCGTGCGGCGAAAAGGGGCCGTGAAGATAAGTGAACATAATGACGGGGTCGATGAGAGCCGGATGGTTGGGGAGAAAGACGATGCCGGTTTTGCCTTTGGCGGCGATTTTGTCGAGGCCGATGAGCCGGATGCGGTAGCGAAACGAGAGGACCAACTTTGCGATTGTTCGGACTAAAAAATCAAGCATTGGCCGATTCCTTTGGCAAAACAAAAAACAGCCAGATTGTCACCATCGCAACCATTATACCCATCAGGCCGAAACAATTACTGGGTCTTACGGCAAAATTATTGAACAAAGTAAGAATTACGCCTGAGACGAATATGCCGCAGAAATCAGCGAAGCTGGACGCGGCAATTACCCTTCCTTTTATATCAGGGGCAGGCCTTATCTGGATGAAACTCGCAATCGGTATTAGGAACAGCCCCCCTGCCATTCCGAGAACAACAAGAGAAGTTACTATAGCGGGCTTTCGCACCGGCCCAGGCAGATATGGGACGGAAGCCATAAGAAACATACAAACGGCCATAACGCCGGAGGCGGAAACAAGGACGCGATACCATTTGTGACCCTTTGCCAATAATGCACTAAGCAAACTTCCCGCGGCGATGCCACCAAGCTCGATGAGAATAAGCGCGCTGGTCATTGCCGCCGACAAGCCGAACTGCGTAAGCCCGAGCTGATTTACAATGAGGATTTCAAGAGAGGCGATGAACCAGAAAAATGCGCTGGAGACAACCGAGACGGCAAGGAGAGAATCGCTTCGCAGACGAGCGAGTGTTTTTAAGGAATTTAACGGACCGGCCCAGGGAAAACGTGCGTTCGGGTCGGCGGCGGGGAATCTCGGGACACCGAACGAAGCGGCCAGGCCGATAATGGAAACGACAATAACAACACAGGCCACTATGACCCGTGAGACCGGAACGCCTCCCACAAAGCCCTTTATATCCAGTATGAAGCCGGCAGCCGCAATTCCGGCAAGGATTGAGCCGGTTACGGCCGTCCTGATGATTGCGTTGGCGGTGGGGACATATTTCGGCGGGTAAAGCTCAGGGATAGAGCCGTTCAGAGACGGCCCGAAAAGCGTGGCCTGCAGGCCCAGCAGGCCAAGCGAGAGCATCATCAGAGACCAGTTGAGCGAGTAAACGGCGAACGCGACAAGAAACATTACGGCAAGCTCGATTGCTTTGGCGGTGACTATCATCGAACGTTTGGAGAACCTGTCGGCGCAGAAGCCGGCGTAGGCAGCGAAGAGTATGAAGGGCAGCGTAAAAACGATTGTGGCGTAACCCTGCAGATACGCCTTGCCGGAAACCACGGCCAGAATCAGCGCGCTTTGCTTGAAGAAGTTGTCGTTAAGGTTGCCGGCGGAATACGCGGCAGTCATCGCAGCGAATTTCAGACGTGTCTTTTGTGGTCTCTGCGATTCGTTCATCAGATTCCTTATGATATGTTTTAAAAATATGGTAGCAGATTCTATCTATATCGGCAATTTATGATTGATTATTGACGATTGGAAAGTCTATGCCCGAAAAAAGTTGCCGGGCAGGTGTGAAATTTGATAATATATAGTCATTGCCAGCGGGGGCCGGCAAATGGGCCATACGAGGAATTAAAAGTGGAGTGGATTTAGCTATTGAACGAGGAAGACAACGGGATGCACGCGCGATTTATCACATCATCAATTCTGGCTATCATCATATTTTCGGTTACTGCATTCGGCCAATGTGACCCGAACTGGAAGCCGGGCAACGGCCCGCCGAGTATAGGTCTGAGCGGCCCGTCGTTGGCCCTTACGACTTACAATGGCGAGCTGATTGTAGGAGGTTGGTTCACCGAGGTCGGAGGGATCAATGTAAACCGTATTGTCTGCTGGGACGGCAGCAGTTGGCAGCCATTGGGCGGCGGTATGAACGGCCGGGTTGAT
>CAYNVP010000009.1:0-19280 GCA_964400665.1 uncultured Pirellulales bacterium
CTGGCAGGGGCGCTATTAATTGGAGTTCTTTTTGCCCTTTCTTTTTGTCCTGTTTCCGCGGCGTTGTTCTTCGCAACGCTTATCCCGCTTTCGGTGAAGCATTCATCCGCCGTCCTGTTGCCGACTGTTTATGGCGCAGGTACGGCTTTGCATGTTCTTATTTTTGCCTTTTTGCTTGCGATAAGCGCTGATTTGATGGGACGTGTATTCAATAAAGTGACGCAGTTTGAGCTTTGGGCACGCAGGACAACTGGAATTATTTTTCTCGCCGTCGGTATCTATTTTACCTTCGCCTATACGCTGGGACTCGGCGTATATTTTTAAGAAATGTCAATTAACGGCTTATGCGGAAACCGAAACTTAAAATCCTTTTTCTTTGCACGGGTAATTCCTGCCGAAGCCAGATGGCCGAGGGCTTTGTTCGCCATCTGAAAGGTGATGTGTTCGAGCCATATTCAGCGGGTGTTGAACCGCATAATCTGGACCAAAATGCGGTCAAGGTGATGGCTGAAATCGGCATAGATATATCCGGCAATCGTTCGAAACACGTCGATGAGCTAAAGGGCGTAAATTTCGATTACGTTATCACCGTCTGTGACCACGCACACGAGCACTGCCCCATTTTCCCCGGCGGGACGAAGCTTCTCCACGTCGGCTTCGATGACCCGCCTCGACTTGTCGAGGCGAGGTCTCGCCAAGAGGCGGACCCGCCCCGGCTGACAAAGAATGCCAAATCGCCCGAAGAAGCCCTCGATATTTACCGCCGGGTTCGCGACGAAATCCGCGACCTCGTAAAACGCCTCCCCCGTATTCTCGACAATCCTGTCCATTGACACAATACCGACTATCATCTTATAGTAGTCCTTCGCTAAGATTTATGTGGAGATACTATTGCAGAAAGGAAATAGTTGATGGACCCAGGAATTTTCAAGGCATACGACATCAGAGGTGTTTATCCCTACCAGCTTAATGAGGACGATGCGTGGAAGATAGGTTTTGCCGCAGCGCGTTTTCTGCCTGCGCTTCTTCACGGCTTCGAGCGGGGCCAGGCCAACGCCAGAACCGTCTGCGTCGGGCGCGATATGCGAACCCACGGCGAATCGCTCGCCAATGCGCTGATTGACGGGATTACATCCGCCGGCATCGATGTAATAGACGTCGGAATGAACGATACGCCCTTTATGTATTTTGCAATCAATCACCTCGGCGCCTGCGGCGGCATCCAGGTTACGGCATCGCACAACCCCGCCAAATACAACGGCTTCAAAATCTCAGGGCCTGCAGCAAAGCCCGTCGGCGAAGATACGGGGTTAAAGGACATAAAACATATTGCCGTATCGCTGATTCATACCAAGGGCAGGGCAACCGGCTCGGTCAGAAAGCAGGACCTGACCGGTGAATACAAAAAACACGTTCTGAGGTTTCTCCATCCTAAGCTGCGAAAACTCAAAATAGCCATAGACGCCTCCAACGGAATGGCGGGGAAAATGGTACCTGTGATTTTCTCCGGACTGGGACTGGATATCATCGAGCTGAACTTCGAACATAACGGCACGTTCAAGCATGACCCTAACCCGCTCATTGAAGAAAGCCTCGCAGAGCTCAAGGCCGCGGTTGTTCGTGAGGATTGCGATTTCGGTATATGCTTCGACGGCGACGCGGACCGGCTGATGATGGTTGATGAAACAGGACGGACTATCGGCTGCGACCTTTTGACCGCACTTATGGCAGGGTATTTCCTCAAGAAAGAGCCGAAGTCAACCATTGTCTATGACCTGCGTTCAAGCCGGGTTGTTGCGGAGGAGATTATCAAACACGGCGGGACGCCGAGACGAGAACGCGTGGGACACGCGTTTATGAAAAAGGCGCTGCGTGATTCGCACGGAATCTTCGGCGGCGAACTGTCGGGCCATTTCTATTACCGTGACAACTACTGTGCCGATTCAGGTATGATTACCTTTGTCCATATGCTCAATATCATCAGTCAGAGCAGCTCTAAGGTCAGCGGACTTATCAAGCCATTGCGCAGGTATTTTGCCAGCGGTGAGATAAACTTCCAAATCGAGGACAAGAAGGCCGAAATGGATGAATTGGCGAAAAGGTATCGCGACGGCCAGGTTGACTGGCTTGACGGCGTTACGGCGGGCTATAAGGACTGGTGGTTCAACTGCCGGCCGAGCAATACCGAGCCGTTGCTGCGATTGACCGTTGAGGCCAAAACCGCTGAGCTGCTCGAAGAAAAGTTAAAGGAAATTGAAGGAGTCCTCGGTCCGCCTGTCCGTCACGAGAAGCCGGCAGAACCCGCCGAGGAGAAAACGCCGGTCAAAAAGGCTAAAGAGAAGAAGATTGCCAAAGATAAAAAAGTTACCAAAGACAAGAAGGTTACTAAAAAGAAGAAAGTTGCCAAAGAAAAAAAGGTTACCGAAGACAAGAAGGTTACCAAAAAGAAGAAAGTTACTAAAAAGAAGAGAGTTGTCAAAAAGAATAAGGTTACAAAGGGGAAGAAGGTCGCTAAGAAGAAGAGAGCTAAAGGCAGTTAGTCATCTTTGCGGGAGTATAGTTGCGAGGGACCGATTATGGAGATTAATACCAAGACATTTGATACGGCAAACGGCCCGGTCGAAGGCGTTCAGACGAAATGGCCCGGCTTTAATATACTTATTGTTACCGGTTCGAAAGGTTTTCTTGCGTGTCCTGCAATTGATGTTGAGGCCTGCCAGCGTTATGGTGTAGCTGCTGCTTTGGTCGAAAGCTCGCCCGAAAATCCTATCGGCACTCTCGACCGTTTCCCGAACCGCAAGGTTTCAAAGGTAAACGAGAAGGCAAAGTCGCTCGGCATCAGGGAAGGAATGCCCGTTACCGACGCCTTTGCGTTGATTGCATAGAGTTTCTCTTGGGCAAATTTTGGAGGGAACGAAAATGAGGCCGAAGAAAAGATTTTTGTATATGGTTATTCTTACCGCCTGTATTTTCCCGCAGTGGCTTCAGGCCGAGATGGCCGGCACATTAGAGTTGCGAGGGGAAAAAGAACCTGCTCTTGTTGGCATCGATGTGAATAACCTTGATGTAAAGGTCGCGGGCGACGTTGACTCCGCTGCTTACGAGGAGTTACTGCGGAATATCGAATCTCTCGCACGAAATAACATTCAGACGGCTTGTGCAGGTCTGTCTATGCCCTCGTCAACCCGGCAGCGAGTTCATTCCGAGGATAAGCCCCTTCTTAGCGTCAACGTTCACATAGTTGACTTTGACGTCAACCAGTCGATTTGCTTCGTTCAAACCTGTTTGACACGGACTGTCTGTTTGGCTAAGGATTGTTCGGAATCCTTCAAAGCGGTTGTATGGGAAACTCCGCCGTTAGTTGAGAAGCTCGGCCGCTCATCGTTGAGGACGGGGCTTGAGAAAATGGTATCCGACCAGGCAAAATCCTTCTCTCACAGCTACATTATGTCTAATCCTCGATTGCTGTCAGATGTAAGCGAATCTCGGACATCGCGTGATATGGGCAAACAATCCGAACAGGCACAGTCCGCCTTTGTCGCGTCGAGGAACAGCAAGGTATTTCATAAGCCGGATTGTCCGTTTGCCCAACAAATTCTTTCGAAGAATCTTGTCGGTTACAACAGCAGGGAAGAAGCAATTGCCGCAGGCAAACGACCCTGCAAAAGCTGTAAACCTTGAATTCTGTCTCTTAGTCAATGTCTGCTCGAAATCACACATCGAACCGGTTTAGACAAGGCGGTGATACTGTTTTGCAGGGGCTGGGGCATTTGCTATGGCCAACAGTGTGTGCCGCCTGCGGAAGCCATAATGCAGAAACTGATGGCGCTCTTTGCGCGGACTGCTGGGAAAAGCTTGCTTCGGTATGTTCACCCGATTATTGCAGGCGTTGCGGCAGAGACGTAAGCCCTTATGCAGTTTACGATAACGCTTGTCAAAACTGCCGCAGTGACGAGATTTTTTTTGACGGTATCGCCCGCGCCGGTATTTACGCCGAATCGCTGCGAAAAGCAATCCTCTTTTTCAAGAACGGACGGACGGAACTGGATTCTGTGCTTGGCGGGCTTATCCGTTCGGCCCTGCAGGCGGGTGGTTTTTTTAGCGAGATAGATTTGTTTGTTCCCGTTCCTCTCCACTGGCTCAAGCGGTTGCTTCGCGGCTACAATCAGTCATATCTTTTGGCCAGGGGACTAAGACATCCTTCTGCGAGAATCAGCGCAGACCTTGTCCGAATCCGTTATACGAAGGCGCAGCCGACGATGCCTACTGCAGCCGCCCGTGCGAGAAATGTGGCCGGCGCCTTTGCCGTCCGCTTAGGCCATCCTTTTGAAGGTCGAAGGATTTGTCTTATCGATGACATCAAGACGACCGGCGCCACGCTTAATGAATGTGCGAAGACGGTCAAACAGGCGGGCGCATCGAAAGTATTTGCGCTTGTATTGGCGGTCGCCGGGCAGAATGCGGCGTAGGGGTGTTACTTCTGACAATAGTCGATGAGGCGTGCGATTTCGCTGCGAAGGTCTTTGCGGGGAACAATCATATCGACGAAGCCGTGCTGGAGCATAAACTCGGCGGTCTGGAAGCCCTCCGGCAGCTCGACTTTGATGGTCTCGGCGATGGTGCGGGGGCCTGCGAAGCCGATAAGCGCCCTCGGTTCTGCGATGAGGCAGTCGCCCAGCATAGCAAAACTTGCGGTGACGCCGCCCGTAGTGGGGTCAGTAAGGATAGACAAAAACAGACCGCCTGCCTTATCGAATCTGGCTAAGGCGGCGCTTGTTTTGGCCATTTGGCCCAGCGAGACGACGCCTTCGTGCATTCTTGCGCCGCCGGATGAGCAGACGGCCACAAGGGGAAGGTTTTCTTCGATGGCCTTTTCGACGGCGGCGCAGAGTTTTTCGCCGACCACGTAGCCCATAGAACCCATAAGGAAATTCGGTTCCATCACAGCCAGCATCAAGGGTCTTCCCTTGATGAAGGCCTTGCCTATTCGCATTGCTTCTTTAGCGCCGCTTTTTTGTTCGTCGGCCTTTAGTCGCTGACGATAGGTGGTGCCCCTGAAATTAAAGTCGAGCGGGTCGTTGCTGGCAAGGTCGGTGAGCATCTCCTCGAATGACCCTTCGTCGGCCAGATAGCTGATGCGGGTGGCTGCGTCGATGCGGAAGTGATAGTCGCATTCGGGGCAGACGTTGAGATTTTTATTTACAGCGCTCTTATAGAGTATGTGCTCGCAGGCGGGGCATCTTGTCCACAGCCCGTCGGGAATTTCCTTTCGCTTGCGAAGCGAAAAGCTGTTCCATTTTGATTTTGTCTCTTTTGCCATAATCTGTATCAAAATCCCATCCGCAGGTTAGAGAGAATTTTACCAGAAAGGGGATTGGTTTTCCAGAGGTAATTAACTGCGGGTGTTGCGAATGGCCCGTTTCGAGCTTAGTCGAAGGGCGTTGATGGCTGCGATATGGTCTTTTTTTGAGAATATTGCGTGGCCCGCGACGAGTGTATCGGCTCCGTAGCCAACAACGAGAGGAGCGGTTTTAACGTCGATACCGCCATCGACCTCGACGCGTATGTCCGGGCCGACGAGTTGACGAACGACACGCGATTTTTTTGCGGCAGCAGCAATGAATTTCTGTCCGCCAAAACCCGGATGCACCGTCATTACGAGAATCATATCGCAGAGGTGAGCGACCTTTTCTATTGTTTTAACCGGCGTTTCGGGATTCAGGCACAGGCCCGACGTAACTCCTTTATCATGGAGCATTTTTATCAGGTCGGCGGGTTTTTTCTCGACCTCGATGTGAAATGTAATGTGGTTGGCTCCGGCCTTTATGAACAGAGGCGCATATTTTCGCGGGTCGGTTATCATCAGGTGGCAGTCGAAAAAGAGTTTGCTGTGCTTTCGCAGCTTTTCTACGACGGGCGGGCCGATTGTGATATTGGGCACGAAATGGCCGTCCATAATATCGAGGTGGACCATTTTCACGCCGGCCTTTTCGATTACGGCAAGCACGTCGGCCAGCCGGGCAAAATCCGCGCCCAATATCGAGGGATTAATCTCGATGGTTCCGGGTTTTGGCAATCTCGGTTTAGTCATAAGCTTCCGTGCGGCCGACCTTTTATCTCACTAGTGGAGCGGGAGTTATTTTTCGTCGAGGATTTCGAGGCAGACGAATTTTTTGCCTTCGAGGAACTTCAGCGATGCGCCGCCGCCCGTTGAGATATGAGTGACCTTTTTGTCGAGGCCCAATTTTTTCAGTGCGCTGGCGCTATCGCCGCCGCCTATTACACTGCGGGCGCCTTTACTCGTCGCGTCGGCTACTGCCTGGGCGACCGCCTTTGTGCCCTCGTCGAAGGGCGGCATCTCGAATACGCCCATCGGGCCGTTCCAGACGATTGTCTTTGCATCGGCCAGTTTTTCAGCGAACAGTTTGCACGTCGCGGGGCCTATGTCCATACCCTGCCAGCCGGCTTCGATATCGCCGGTGACAACCTTGTTCTCGGCGCCCGCCTTGAATTCCTTTGCCACGACGGTATCAACAGGCAGCAGAAGTTCGCACTTGGTGTTTTTGGCCTTATCCTGCAATTCTTTGGCCTTTGTGAGGAAATCGTCTTCGCACAAGCTGTTTCCCACGCTTTTTCCGTCGGCCTTGAAGAACGTGTAGGCCATAGCGCCGCCGATAATGATTTTATTGACTTTGCTAATCAGGTTTTCGATTACTCCTAATTTGTCGGAAACTTTCGCGCCTCCGAGGATGGCGACAAAGGGTCTGACCGGGTTAGCGACGGTTTCGCCCAAGAACTTAATCTCCTTTTCGAGCAAAAAGCCGATAACACGTGGTTTACCCTTCATCATAGCCGGCACCGTGTACATCGAGGCATTGTCCCTGTGGGCCGTGCCGAAGGCGTCGTTGACATAGACATCGGCCAGCTCTGCCATCTGCTTTGCGAAGGCATCTTTTGCCTTGCGCAGAGCCGGGTCTTCTTTGGCCGATTTATCCTTGATTTCCTCTTCGGCGTGGAAGCGGACGTTTTCTAATAGCAGCACGTCGCCCGGCTTAAGCGCCTTTGCTTTTGCCTGGACATCAGGGCCGATGCAGTCGTCTGCGGCGATGACCGTTTTACCCAGCAGTTCCGACAGCCGCTTTGCAACGGGCTTCATCGACGCTTTTGGGTCGGGTTTACCCTTGGGTCTGCCGAGGTGACTGGCCAGAATAAGAGAGCCGCCTCCTTCGAGGACCTTTTTGATGCTCGGAAGGGCGGCGACGATTCTTTTGTCGCTGGTTATATTGCCGGCTTCATCGAGCGGGACGTTGAAATCCACTCGCATAAAGACCTTTTTGTCTTTTATGTCTATGTCGGCTATTGTTTTCTTGGCCATATTTTTACCTGCTTTGCGAAATCGAACCTAATGATTAATGAAAAAATCGGGTCTGCTGATTGAGCAGACCCGGTAGCTTTCTTATCTGAGTTTTGCCATTTTTTCCATTATATCGACGGTGCGATTCGAGTAGCCCCACTCATTATCATACCAGCTTACGAGTTTCACGAGGTTACCTTTTACAATTGTGCAGAGCGAATCAAATATGCTCGAAGCGGGGTTTTTGATAATGTCACTGCTGACGATGGGTTCGTCGCAATATACGAGGATGCCCTTCATCGGGCCTTGTGCGGCTTTTTTCATAGCGGCATTTATGCTTTCGGTTGCTGCCTCCTTTTTTACTATAGCCACGAGGTCCACAACACTGCCCACCGGGACAGGCACGCGGAGTGCGAAGCCGTCCAGCTTGCCGTCGAGTTCTGGTATTACCTGTCCAATGGCCTTGGCTGCCCCGGTTGTGGTAGGAATAATGTTCATCGCGGCTGCGCGGGCGCGACGCAAATCCTTGTGTATCATATCCGCTACTTTCTGGTCGTTGGTGTATGCGTGCACTGTAGTCATAAGACCTCTGTCGATGCCGAAGCTGTCATTGAGGACCTTGGCGATAGGTGCCAGGCAGTTGGTTGTGCAGCTTGCGTTGGATACGCACTTGATATCCTTTGTCAGCGTGTTATCGTTGACGCCCATTACTATCGTGGCGTCGATTTTGTCCTTGGCGGGCACGGTCAGAATGACTTTCTCTGCTCCGGCCTTTAGATGGTCACCATAGCCGCCTTTGGGCGATTCTTTTGTTCGGAAGATACCCGTCGATTCCACGGCGATTTTGACGCCCATATCCTTCCAGGGAAGCTCCGCCGGGTTTTTCACGCTGAGCACCTTGACGCTTTTGCCGTTTATCACAAGCTCTGCGTCCTTTGCCTCGACTGTTCCTTCCCACCTGCCCATTACGGTATCGTACTTGAACAGATGCGCCAGTGATTTGGCGTCCGCCAGGTCGTTGATAGCTACCAGTTCCAGTTCGCCTTTTCTTTCGAAAATCAGCCGTGCTATTGCTCTGCCGATTCGACCAAACCCATTGATTGCAACCTTTGTTGCCATTTCTGAATCTCCTTTTTTTCAACTAAAATGCTGTTTGAACTTAATTTTGTTGCACTGAAGACAAACGAATGAAGCACTTTATTGGTCTTATGCCGGCTTGTCAAGATATATCGCGGGTAATCTGTGTTCTTTTAGGCAAGACCGTGTGAGGCGGCGTATGATGCGGATTTGGATTAATCGGCCAATATCAGGTCGGTCGGCCTTCGCTGCGGGACGGGCAAGCCGCTGCCACAGCGGATACAGTTGAACCTTTCAAGGCCGCGTTTTTTGCCGCAGGCCGGGCATTTTATTACTGTAGTGTGGTTGAGAGCCAAGTATGTCAGCAACCCGGCCAGATTGAATGCCCCGACGATTATGAGCCACAAGAACAGCTTGCTCCAGGATGTCCTTCTCGACCAGCCGTGCCATAGTGCGAAACCCATCATTGCCGCACTCAATACGCAGTTCAGGGAACTATAACGTGGCCGCAATGCCGTGATTAGTTGGGCATATCCCTGCATCATACCCATTCCCTCGTGGCCGAACTTATACAAGTCATCGCCAAACAGATACCACAGCAGGTCAAACACCGGCGGCGATAACTTGCTTACCCATTTCTCAAGTATCTCTCTGCGGTCCGGCTGATAGGGCGGATATGGCGCCTCCCAGGCGGGCCTTGTCCAGTCGAAGCGGCTTGCAAGCTCCAGCTTACTATCGGAGGTCAGCTTATAAAACTCAATGGATTGCGGTTGCGGTTTGCTGTCGTATTCACGCTTGTATTGCTCCAACAGCTTCTGCGATTTCGGCGGATTGAAGTTTTTTTCGTGGTATTGGGCGAATATTGTGTTGCCGGTTGCTGTGAAGACCAAATTGGGCCACCAACGTATGAGTGTGCGGTCTGGTGCTCGCATTTGCTCGGGCAGTTCTACGGTGCGAGTCTCGTTCGGCTCTCGCATTATCAGGTGGTGTTTATTGTCGGCAGTTTGACAATCAATCAATGGTCGGTATTGAATATCAGAACTATCCCGGTCTTTGGGATTCACCGGTCTCCATTGATGCCACCGTATAGATTCAATATTGGATTGGGCACTGTTAAAAAGTGGTTTGACTGTACGGCTGCGAAAATCAATTTCGTAAATTCGTTGTTTCGTTAGCCAAAGCATCACGACGGAAGACGGGTCTTCGTCCGTCCAGGATGCGAAGCCCTTAAATTCGCCGAAGGGTTGTGCCTTGGAAGCGGCAAAGCCATCGGCCCCCAGATAACCTGTCAGGCCGCCTCCAACCTCATAGCTAACAAACGCCTCTGTTTCAAAGTCGTATCGCCAGATATCCTTGACTTCTCCTGCGACTCTTACAGGCACCTCCAAAGCAGTTGGCAACTCAGGTGTTAACAGGAACATATATCTCATTTGTTTTTCGGTGTAAAACGCATTAGGCCAGGATGCCCAGGCAAGATATTCAAAAGGCCGTTCCTTGCGAATCCCCTGCCAGAGAACATTGCCGTTTACATCCGTGATTTCCTCTTTTGTATAAGCGTCGTTATTCTGTGTATCCAACCTGCGCACGAGATGCATTGTTCCATCCGGGAGGAAAAGTTTGTCTGCTTTATTAATCCTCCATTGCCGGTCATCCGGGAATTGCGGGGGTGATGGTTTCTCATATGTATATAGCCATACCAACTGCACGATAAGAAACTGTGCAAAGAATACAATAAACATAACCAAGAACAGCACGACAACAGCCGTTGTTGGCTGAGCAACATATTCCAAAACGTTTCTTTTCGACATTGTTTGAGTCCCCTTTACTCTAAAACTCCCTCTTCATAAACGTCTCCCACGTCAAATAGAATAAAATGACCGCACTGGCCGCCAGTGTGCCGAATCCCCACCAAAGTGTCCATTGCTGTATAAGTGTGACGAACATCCAGAGTGCAAAGGCAAGCCCCATCAGCTTTATCGTGTACCACCTGGCTTTACTCAAACCAGCAAGGCTGGCCCCCAGGTAGAACAGCAGACCCATACCGCCGACCAGCCATCCCTGAATGAAACATCGTTTGGGTAGCGGGATCGACAGATATTCGGGCGAATTCGCACGCCAGAACAAGTAACTCCAAACTGGGCCGATGGCCGCAATGAGCGATATAAGACCTGCGCATATTTTAGCCGTGAGTATCATTGTTCTCCGGGTTGAACGATGTAAAATGAAACCCCACGTTCCTGTAAAGTCGGCGACCCAGAATTGGCGCACACCGAGTGCAAGGCCGAGCCCCACAGACGAAATAAACAACAACACACCCAAATCACTAATCGGACCCTTTATAAGATTGTAGCCCTGAACCTCCGAATAACGCTCGAAAACAGGATACCGGTACTCTAACCAGTGCCCCGGGTCAGGCCAAAGCTCAAGACTGCCAATAATCAGCAAAAATGCCGCGGCTAAAACCGCCCAGGGCAGACATTCGCGCAGTTCTTTTTTAAGTAATGCCAGGAATCTCATGTTAATTTCCCTCCCAATTGAACAGTTTTGTTCGGCCGGGCGGAGCAGTATATTCGATAAACTGGTCTTCAAGATTCATATTCACGGTCTGGTAATCCGCGGCCCTAACTGCGTTGGCCCATTCGGTGATTTTTTCGTCAGCCGTGCCGACCAAAACCAGCTCAAGCTCTTTCTCGCTGGTTTTACAGTGCAGCAATCCTTCGAGATTGATGCTTGCAGGCGGCGGCTGGCTGAACACAAATCTGACCTTCTTAACCATTTTTCTAAACTGCTCCAGCGAGCAATCAGCCCTTATGACGCCTTTGTCAATGACAAGTAGCCGGTCGGCAACGCGTTCGACGTCGCCGAGGATATGGCTTGAGAAAAGAATAGTTCTGCCCTGCTGCATAATGAGCCGAATCATTCCCTCTAAGAATTGCCTCCTTATCGCTGCATCCAGTCCGAGTGTGGGGTCGTCCATTACCAATAGCTCCGGATTGGGGGCCAGCGCAAGTGCCAGCGACACCTGTGCCCGCTGGCCGGTTGAAAGATGCTTTATCTTTTGTTTTTTGGATAGTTCAAAGTAGTCAATCATGTCCCGGAAGAATTTACCGTCCCACTGGCCGGGGAAAAACGAGCTCTGGAATTTCGCTATCTCGGCAATTGACATCCAGCGGATGAGACGGTGCCCTTCGGATACGTAGCCGATTCGCTGACGGATTTGCGGCGTGAGTTTTTGCGAATCACAGCCAAGCAGTTTTGAAGACCCGGCGGTAGGATTTAGGAAACCCACCAAAAGTTTGATTGCCGTGGTTTTGCCTGAGCCGTTTCTTCCTACGAAGCCGCAGACGCATCCTCGCGGGATTCTTACGGTCATATTGTCCAGCGCCAGTGTGCTGCCGTAAAACTTGGTCAGTCCCTGTGTTTCCAAAACTATATCAGCCATTTTTTATCTCTCCGACTTTTTGGTTTTTGTAAACTTTGCCAGTCGGCCTTTGAGCATAGAGATTATGTCTTCGTGTCCCAGGCCCAGATTCAGAGAGCGGGCAATTAGAGAGTCCATTCTCTCAGCGAGAATGTTAACGTTGACGGCGTCTTTTGTGCGCAGTTTCGGGTCTGCGACGAAGGTGCCCGAGCCGGTCTTTGTGGTGACTAATCCGGTTTGTTCGAGGATTGTATAGGCGCGGGCGACGGTGTTGGGGTTTATCACAAGTTCCGCGGCGAGCTTTCTTCCGGCCGGCAATTTGTCGCCGGCGGCTAACTGGCCTTTGGCTATCGCCTCGCCGACCTGCTCGACAATCTGCACATAAATCGGCTCGTCGGAACCCGGCGTTATTTGTATCCAAAGTGCCATCAGAATCTGCCTTCCGCGTACTTGTTACGCATCTGCATATCGTTCTTGTCGACAAAAGCGTATTAGTATCATTAATACATTATGTATTATTTGCTGGCGTGATGCAATAGTGTTTTTCGAAAAAAAC
Organism: uncultured Pirellulales bacterium; assembly: GCA_964400665.1. GTDB lineage: Bacteria > Planctomycetota > Phycisphaerae > Sedimentisphaerales > Anaerobacaceae > Fen-1362. The sequence continues at coordinate 12,409 of CAYNVP010000009.1, forward strand.
AAATTTTTTTTTGCCCTCTGTCCCATATTACTTCCGGTATCAGACTGAACATCAGCTTTTCCGCAAAACTTGCTCATAAGGGCCATTTTTGTTCGGTTTTTGTTAGGGTTTTTCGAGTGGTATTACCGATAGAAATTCTTGCAGAAGACAATCGAAGCAAAGACAGATGCGTGTTGCAGGTGCGTAATGGAGCGTGAAAAGATAACGAGAATTGGGCCTATTTGCAGGTTTGGACCGGGGGGTGATTACGTGTCTGTTTGGCCTATGGACTTGGCAGATCCAGCAGACCGGCCGAAAAACGTCCTTGCCGGGCTTGTGAATATGCTGGCTGGGATGATTGGTGCGCTTCGCGGTTCGACAAAGCTCACCACAAGCGGCAATCCAGGCACACAAAGGAAACCCTATGATGACACAAAGGACGAAAGAACCACTGACACCTCGACAGGTTCAGTTACTAAGAGCAATCGCCGAGCAACAGGGCAGAGATGGTTATTCGCCGACGATTGGCGAGCTGGGGGAACAATTAAATATAAGCCGCACCACCGCATTCGAGCACATCGAGCGGTTGCGAGGAAAAGGGTTTGTTTCAGGTCGGCCGGGCAGGGCACGCTCTTTGACTCTCACTTCGAGGGCGCGAAGACTGCTTAACCGGCTGGGCGAGCATTCCTCCGGAGCCACCGACAGAATCCCTGACGGCATACCACTTGCCGGCGTTGTTGCGGCCGGGCCTCCGATTGAGGCGGTAGAGAATCGGGACAACCTCTCTATCAATTCCTTTTTTGGTTCATCCGATGTATTCGCACTGGAGGTCCGGGGCGATAGTATGGCGGGTGACGGCATACACAGCGGCGATTATGTTATCTGTCGGCGTTCGTCAACTGTGACCGACGGCCAGTTGGTTGCTGCAAATGTCGATAACGATAATACGACGCTGAAGCGGTTTTACAGAGAGCCGGGACGTGCCCGGCTGCAGCCGGCAAACGAGGATTACGAGCCGATTTATTCAAACAGCTGTCGCATCGAAGGCGTTGTCATAGGCCTTGTGAGAAAGCTCTAAGCCCGGTTACTCGACGCCAAGCACCGAATCTTGTCGCGTTTAAAATTCCTCTTTAAGCCACTCACTTGCCAGCACGGCAAAATCCCTGAAATCCACGATTCCATCCGGGATGTCGGGGTATATGTCTGCTCTCATACCGCATATACCGCAGGTAAGCCAATCCTGGGCAAAAGCAACAAGGTCGTAAGAATTTATCTTACAGTCGTAGGTGAGATCAGCATCTGAATAGTAATCCGGCATGCAGGGCGGAATCAGCCGGATATCATCGAACATCACGTCGCCATCATCGCCGCCTAAATTAAAGGTTCTGCATCTTTCTCCAAATCCGATGGAGAAGGATGTGACCGCCTCGAGGTTAACGTCCGGTTTGTTCAGGTCTTCAAGAGGTATACTCCATTGCTGCCAGTATGTCATGGCCTGGGCGTTTGGGTCGGGGTGCAGGGTGATATTGACATCGCCGTCAATATCTTCAACCGCCACATACATCCTGTCATAGACGGGGTGTGTGGAGTTGTCGGATTCTCCCTTAAACGAGATAACAAGCAATCTTGGTTTTTCTTCGAAAATGCCGCTGTCGGTCCAGTCGGCACCGTTAGGGCCGTATACAATGGTTGTTTCTGAGAAATAGAGCCGGGGGTCTTCGGGTGTGCCGCCGCTTTTATCGTAGGTGAATCGCATATATTTGTTGGCTGTGTCGGAGACCAGCGTAAGTTGACCGGTACCCGCAGAAGTCCCTTCAAAGCATACAGGGTAACCAGTCAGCCAATTATTGTTCAGGTTTGCAGTGCTGGTATACCGCTCGAAATCGTCTATGAGAAATCCTGTCTTGAAGTTCCAGACGGTGCCGCGCCAGACGTTCGAGTCGTTGACCTCATCAATTCGCCAATAGTAGGTAACACCTGCTTCAAGGCCTGTGGCTAAATAGCTTGTCGTACTCTGTTGACCTTTATACACATTCAGGTCGCTCGGCTCGGCTTCATTCACATTGCTGTAGTTTGTGCCGAAGTATATATCCTGACCGTTGACATCGGCCGCCAGATATCCCGGGCACCATACGAGGTTAATATCCGGCGATTGGCCAATATACGTAGTTCCTACTCCCCCGAAACGCGGCACAGGATTACTTGCAACGCATAAAGGGGTATATTTCGAAGTATTTTTCATGACCCAATCGCCGCTTTTAATTTCGCATAAGTTTGTAATTACGCCGCAGTCAGCTATACATTCTTTTACCTTCACGGTCAGAGTGACACAGTTCGTATCACCAGGCCGAATTGTGCCGAGAGGCCATATGAGAGTCCGGGGCTGGGAATAATAGATTCCACACGGGTCCGATGAGCTAAATTCAGCCGCCTCCGGAAGATAGTCGATAATATTGACATCGTTGATATCCGGCAAATTCGGGCTATCGGGATAATAATAACAAATCGTGTATGTTACCTCGTCGCCCGGCTCGATACAGTCGTTGACGTCGTCGGTTTTTGTGAGTGTAAGGGGAGAAAAATAAAAATGAATAGCATCGAGCTCGTTGCAACAATCATCGGTTTTTGTCAATGTGCCGCTGCTTGTAACTGTATGAACGGTCCAGTTAGTGGGGCCTGTGCCCGTAACCTGAAGAAAATCTGGGCTCTCATCGGTATATGTCCCGCTGAAACTGAAAAGATGAGCATTTCCATGACCCGGGTCTTCATCCCATTCTATGAACACGTCGCCGGGTTCCAGGTCTGCTACATATCCTATCCCCCCAAATTGGGGTGCAGTATAAACGGTGTATTCATAGACCACAATCGAGTTAAGCTGGACTGTCAGATGTGCACCGTCGGCTCCATCTCTATCGATAACTGTGACCCAGGGGGAATTGGCGAACGCTACTGCGCTCAATAAGACAAGCGGCACAAGAGTAAAAATAGCCGGTTTCATTTAGAACCTCAAATTGAGCGCGTTATCGGGTAGACCGCACACGGATACAACCCTTTCAAATTCTTCAACGAAGAATCGACGCCCTCAACTCAGATGCGAATCAAGACTATTCAGTCTACCATATTCGCGGGCTTATTACGGCTTTTGTGTTAAATTTCAAAGAAACACCGCCAGCGTAGATAAAAATGCCCTTTATCAGGATTCACCCGGCGGAAATTATATATAGTTTAACCGTTCTTGGCCGCAAATGTCAAGAGAATTAAGGGACTTGTCAAGTAGGAAAGTGATAAACCTAAGGGCTGAGGCCACAGTATAAGCCAAGCCGGTGAGAATGCTGCCGCGAAAAACGGGAGGATGTGCAGGGGATAGCGCTTGTCGGATGCCGGAGGCGCCGTTAGAATCGCATCCACGCGAATACGTCTTGAAAGGTGGTTGAATCAGGAAGGATACAGATGCAGATACGATTAAGGTTTTTAGGCGCCGCTCAGAACGTCACGGGGTCGCGCCATTTGCTGGAGGCAGACGGCACGCGATTACTTGTTGACTGCGGGCTATATCAGGAAAGGCAGTTTCAGGCCCGAAACTGGGAGCCGTTTGTCGTGCCGCCTGAGAGCATAACCGCGGTGTTCTTAACGCACGCGCATTTAGACCACTGCGGCTTGCTGCCAAAGCTTGTCCGCGAGGGCTTTAAGGGCAAGATTTACTGCACGGAAGCTACGGCCGAGATAGCGCGTGTCATACTGCTGGATTCGGCAAAGCTGCAGGAAGAGGACGCCGAGCATAAGCGCAAGAGGCACGAGAAGGAAGGCAGGAAAGGGTCGTATCCGGAGGAGCCGCTTTATACGGTGAAAGACGCGGAGGCATCATTCCCGTGCTTTGAGACGGTCAAATACGGGCAGACAATTAAAATTTCCGAGGGAGTTGAGGTCATACTTTGTGACGCCGGGCACGTGCTTGGCTCATCGATGATAAAAGTGGACGTCTCCAAAAACGGCGAGCAGAAGACCATCCTGTTTTCCGGGGACATAGGCAGGCCCGACCGGCCCATTGTCCACGACCCGAGCATACCCGAAAAAGCGGACTACGTCGTCATCGAATCGACATACGGCGACAGGGTGCATTGCGCAACCTGCGACGTAAAAAAACAAATCGCAGAGGTCATAAACTCGACGAAAAAATCCGGCGGCAACATCGTCGTGCCCAGCTTCGCTCTCGAACGTTCGCAGGAAATTCTCTTTTATCTCAATGAGCTGCTTATGGAAGACGCCATCCCGCACCTGATGGTCTTTCTGGACAGTCCTATGGCCGTGAAAATCACCGAAATCTTCAAACAGCACCCCGAATTGTACGACGAGGAGATGAAAGCGGTTATCGCCCAGAACAAATCGCCGTTCAACTTCCCGAGTTTGAAAATGACCTCTGCCACAGCGGAGTCCAAGGCGATTAACCATATCAGCGGGACGGTTATGATTATTGCCGGGTCGGGTATGTGCACAGGCGGCAGAATCAAACACCACCTCGTCAATAACATCTCCAGAAAAGAGAGCACGATAATGTTCGTCGGCTATCAGGCCGCAGGCACACTGGGCAGGCAAATTGTCGATGGGGCCAAGCAGGTTCGGATTCTGGGCCAGAAGCACGACGTTAAGGCAAGGATATCGCAGGTAAACGGTTTTTCGGCGCACGCGGACAAAAACGAGCTGCTGGCGTGGCTGAAAAAGTTCGAGACACCGCCGGGCCGGATTTTTGTTGTGCACGGTGAAACAGAAAGCGCAACGGCCTTTGCGGATTTCGTCAGGGGGAAAACCGGCTGGGAAGTAACCGTGCCTGAGTATGAGCAGCAGATAGTGCTTGATTAGAGGGTAAAAGTGTCAGGTAACCTTTTTATTCCCAAGGGCGCAAAAGACCATTATAGCAGCGTAAAAACTTTCGGATCAGCCGGCAATTGTCACACCTTCATTTCTTGCGATTTCGAGAATGGCGTCGGCATTGTTGTTCTTCCACTGGTCCTGGCCGCAGGGAATGGGTTCGATTCGGCTGTCGGTACGGGCGGCTATGTGCCAAAGTTTATTAATGATGTCTCTTTTTATCTTGCCGTCAAATTGGGGTGAAACCACAATCAAGTCAATATCGCTCAATTCGTTGGCGTGCCCCGTCACCTGCGAGCCGAATATCACCCCAAACGCAACGGATAAGCCGTTCTGTGCCAGGCGATTCAAATACTCTTTCACGGTGGCTATAACTTTTGGGTCAGCCATTCGAATATTACCTGCGCTTTCTTCATATATTCCTGCGATTCTTTTTTCGTAGGCGGCGAAACAAATGTGATTGGGTATCTGCCTTCGAGATTGAACTCGTTCATTTCCGCCAGAGTGTCTATGTCTTGCGGTTTCAACCGAAGCTCTGCAATTTCGGCAAGCTGAACAAGGTTATGAATCTTTGGCGCAAGTTTTCCCGTCTTTTTGCAGATATGTGCTTTCAGAAGCTTTTCGAGGGCAAGATGTGCGAAGAACATCCCGTGCCGGGTCTTGCCTCCGTTGACTAATTGGCTGGCAACATCCCAGTCCTCTTTTGCTCCATCCCGCCAATAAGCAATATGTTCTCGAATATCTACCATATCACCGCCATTCGACCATCATAATAAAGCCAAAACCATCCAAATTCAACCTTATCTTTTATCGGCTCAGGAGCGGAGTGTGTGAAGGATGTCCCAGTACGCTCCGCGGGCGCCGGCGGCAATGGCCTGCACAAGTTCGGTGTTATCGTTGTAATTGTGGTCGGTCAATGCACTGTCGGCTTCGTCAATCGGCTCGAAGAATCTATTGTCACCTGCGATTAAGTCCTTAATCAATCTGGCCGGTCTTTCACCCAGTAGATGTGATATATAGAAAGTCGGCTTGAATAAATCTACCGGCCCGGTGTATTTTCTGCGGATATTCGGATTGGTTTCGAGAGGGCCTTGTGCAGCGACGACATTAACCATTTCAGTGCCGGGATAGATGCGCACACCTAAAGGCGCTCCTGCGCAATCGGGATTTATCTGTTTTATGAAGTCGATTGTCTGCTTGGCGGTCTGCGGTGTCTCGCCGGGGCCGCCCAGCAGTAAATCTATCATTACTTTTATTTCGTTTTCTCTGCACAGCCGAACCGCAGAAGCGAGGTCTTCAGCGGTATGGGACTGGCGGTAGGTCTTGAGCATAAGCGAAGAAGCGGAATCGCCGGTGAAGTCGATGCCTACGCAGCCGGCCTTTCGCATCGCCGAGGCCAGTTCGGTGTCGAAGGGGACAACAGCCATATATGTGTACCACTTGAGTTGCTTGCCAAGTCCCCGGCGGATAAATTCTTCACAAACAGCCAGCGCGTGTTTCCCTGGAATGTTGAATTCGCTGTCGCATATATGCAGGACATCAATACCTTGGGCCAGAAGCGAATCTGCTTCGTCAGCGACTTCAGCGGGAGGTCGCAACCTGTTTGAGGTTCCTTTTGACAATCGATCGGCGCAATAAATACAGTTGCGGTTGCAGCCGCGTTTGGTCTCGATACCTACCTGTCCGCCTCGCTTGAAGTAAGTGATATTGTCGATGTTGTCTCGGCTGGTCGGCAGCGAAAGATTGCTCTGGACTACCCAGGCAGGGGGGTTGCTTTTGATTTTTTTGTCATGTCTCCAGATAAGGCCGGGGATTTTCTCGAATACTTTTTTGCCCTGTAATTTGTGATAAAGAGCGATTATCGCCAGTTCGCCGTCGCCGCAGACGCCGAAATCCGCGCTCGTGTGTTCGACAATCTGCTTTGCGAAGATGGAAAATCCGACGCCGCCGATGACTATCGGCGATTTGGTCAGCTCCCGTATCGATTTGATGGTATCAGCAAGCTGCGGAACAAACCACTGGCAGCT
>CAYNVP010000009.1:19380-28178 GCA_964400665.1 uncultured Pirellulales bacterium
GGCGAGACATAAATCGACTACATCGACGTCAAGACCGGTATTTTTGGCGGAGCCGGCGATGTAGTCCAGCCCCACGGGTGCGATTGCGGGCTGCATTGTGTTGGTGTTTATCAGCGTCAACATATCTATTCGCCGCGGCGTGATTTTGCCCTTCGTTCAGCCAGCCAGCATAGCAGGATTCCCAGTTCATAGAGCACATACATCGAGATTGACAGCGAGAATAGCGAGACCAGGTCTGAGCCGGGCGTGGCGGCGGCGGCAACGATAACTATACCGAGAATTACGTACTTCCTTGCTTTCTTAAAGGCGTCCAGCGGGACAATTCCCGTCCTGTTGAGGAAATAGACCGCTATGGGGGTCTGGAATGCGATTCCGAAAATAAGCATCATCAGCGTCACAAATGAGATGTAATCGGGGAAACTGAACAGGGAGCTGGCGTGGAGGAACTTGGTGTTGAACATTATAAGAAAGCTCAGCATCGCCGGTGATATCAGGAAAGCGAAGAACAACGCCCCGAGTATAAACAATCCTGCACAAAACGGTGTTGCTATATATACGTATTTTCTTTCGTGCGGATATAGGCCTGCCGAGACGAACATCCACATATGATAAAAGACCCAGGGCGACGAGATAATGAGACCTGAAATCATCGCAATCTTCATATAAGCGATGAATCCGGCGGCGGGGGCGAGCACCTGTAATTGCGCATCGGGCATAATTCTCAGATATGGTGCTTCGAGAAAGGCGACTATTTTTCCACCGAAGAGCATACATCCGATTGCAGTTATCACCACTCCCGCCAGTGCAAGTATAAGCCGGGCGCGCAGCTCTTCGAGGTGCTCTCCGAGAGTCATTGTTGTATCGGGAAGGTTCGCTTTTTCGGCTTTGCGGTTCATCTGGGGCCGGATGGTGATGGATGGCTTACCCCCGCGTCTTGCTGTCGCAAGACAGCAGCGGAGGACGCGATAAATTTAATCAGTTTTTTTTGAGTCTTTTGACCCTGCGGCGTTATCGGTATTGCTGTCGATTTCTTTTTTTGTCTGCTCGACCTCGTCCTCAACCTCATGCAGGCCTTTTTTGAACTGGGTCAAACTTTTGCCCAGCCCTCTGGCCACGTCGGGCAGTTTTTTGCCGAATATCAGCAGGGCGACTATAAGAATGATAATCCATTCCCATCCACTGGGCATTCCAAAAGCTATAAGTTGAATATTTTCGACCATTTTGTTCTCCCATTAACATCGCGGCTCCGAGCCCAGAGGCGTGCCGGGCCGAGACGAGTTTGATTTATCATACATCATCAATCGTCAATAATCAACCATCAATATTATAGTGAATATACGCAGGCGTTTCGATAAAGTGCTTATCTCGCGGTGGTTATGAAAACAAGCTTTATATTCCTGTCGCGGTCCTTTGCAATGCCGAAGATTTTGCCGGTTTTATCGACGGCGATGCTCTGGCCGCCATAAATCCTGCCTGCCCAGGGCCCTTTTATTATCTGGCCGACGAGATTGGTCCCGACTACGGTCGCCCCGGTTCTTTTCGCCGCATTTATCACAATCTGATGAAACTCTCGGCTGTGCTGCGGCCAGTTGGCCTCCTGCTCCGCGTAACCGTATGGCACGAGGAGCAGGTTTGGTTTCAAGGCCGCCATACGATCAAGTATGCTTTCGCTGTGAGTATCAGCACAAATAAGCAGACCAATTTTTCCGAATTTTGTATTGACTGTGCCGATATCGGAATCGCTGCCAGGCGTATAGGGAGGGCTCATCAGATGTTCCGGGATGTTTTTTTGCCGGTACTTGAGCAGAACGCGGCCCTGGTCGTCGATGAGAATGGCGCTATTATATAACCGACCTGTTTGGGTCTCCTCAAGCCCCGCGCATAAGAACGTTGTGTATTTTTTCGCTAATGCACAAAGCTGGTCGCTATCCGGCCCCGGGATTGTGCAGGCCCTTTTATGCGCATCGGGATTGAGCCAGCCGAGCATCGTCGCTTCGGGAAAACAGATTAAACCCGCGCCGTTGCTTTTGGCCTCTGCGATGGCGTTTTCAATTCTGATGAAATTGCCCTGCCTGTCGCCATCCAAGATGAATATCTGGCACATAGCGACTTTGACGGCCCCGCGACCGGCAAATACCTTTGCCGCCACCCCGATGAGGATAATCACGACTAAAAGAATACCCCATACAGAGGGTCTGGCTGCTGCTAAAAAAAAGTCAAACATTTTGCCTTGTTTCTCCCTGTCGTGTTTTTGGTTTTATGCTGCGATAAAAAATATCCCCGACGGGCAGGATATAAATCCTTCTAAACAACAGGGGATTATATCTTGTCTTCCTTCGCTGGTCAATTCAGCAGGTCAAAATTGCTGCACACGCCTGTTTTGTTTGACATAAGCAATAATGAGCGTATAATATTTGTTCGTTTTAGGGGTAAGATATTTTTAATCTGCGGGAATCTTTATGCGTTTACTCCCCGGTCGTGCCGGAAAACTCGAATCTGCTGTCGCAACCCTGATTTTACTTGTTCTGATTATTACTGCGGTTGGAACCTATGTAATACAGCGAGACGTAAATATGGGCCGATTCGGCATTGTTTCGGGAAAATCGTCTCAACTGCCGAATGTGCAGAAAGCGGATGATTCGGGCCTGCCTTTTGCTGGTCTGGCAACGGGTGATTTCTCGCCTGTGGGCAAAGCAGAGACATACGATACAGATAACCTCTACGAGAAAATCAACGGCAAGGCCCCGATGTATCAGGAGGCCGGGTTTGTTCTGCTGACTACCCAGCGATTCGCTGATAGTAAAAATCCCGACTTGGGGTTGGAATTATATTTGTTTGATATGGGTAATTTGAGAAACGCCTTTTCAGTTTACAGCAGGCAGAAAAGGGCGGACGCAGCGGATTTGCAGGATATGCCGTTTGGCTACAAGACGGGCAATGCCGTTTATATTTCGCACGGCAAATACTACATAGAGATGATAGGTTTCGCGGAGTCGGATGAGCTTGTTAACGCAATGGCAGGTATCGCCCGGAAGCTATCGGAACAAATCGTTGTAGGCACAGAGGACAAGATAGAGGAGCTGGGATTTTTCCCTCAGGAGGGGACTATTGCAGGCAGTTGGAAGCTTCAGCTTAAAGATGCCTTCGGCTTTGATGGTCTGACGGACACATATTCGGCACAATACAAGACAGGCGATAAAGCTGTAACGATATTTTTAAGCAGGCGAAAAAGCGCAGATGAGGCAAACAAGGTAGCGAAAAGTTATCGTGATTTTCTGGTGGCTAACGATGCGAAGGTTGTTATGCCCGATAGCGATGCTCTGAAATCGGCGAACGCGTCGATGCTGGATTTTTACGGCAGCACGGAAATCGTTTTTGCGATGGGTATTTTTGTCGGGGGCGTTCACGAGGCCGACGACAGACAAGCGGCCCAGAAGGCAGCAGAGGCGCTGCTGGAACGACTAAATCAGATAAGTGGTGAAATCAGTGGCTGACAAAAACCAGACCAATCCGCCATACGGGCGGATAAATTTCGGGCGAAGACAATTGCTGGTTCGCGGCACCAAGGCGGCGGCTTCAATCGCAGCCGCCGGCGGGCTTGCTTACTGGCTGTATGACCGCGAAGGCCCAAAAGCCGGCGTTGAGGCGGGTAAGCTGGTGACATTGCCTGATTTTTCGGTGCCGCGCAAAGATGGGCAGGTTATTAGTATTGTTCGGGGCGAGGACAGGGCAAAGACGGTCAATAAGGCGATTGATTTATTGGGCGGTATAGAACGGTTTGTCACTAAAGGCGACGTTGTTGCAATCAAGCCGAACGTTGCCTTCGCGTCCCCGCCAATGCTGGGTGCGACGACGAATCCCGACGTGCTTGCGGCGGTTATTCGGTTGTGCTACGAGAGGGGCGGAGCCAAAAAAGTCATCGTTCTGGATAATCCCATCAACGACCCGGCGAGCTGCTTTACGATAAGCGGAATAGGCAAGGCCGCGAATGCGGCGGGTGCGGAAGTGGTGATGCCTAAGGATAACCTTTTCAGCCATACGACGCTCGAAGGCGGCTCACTGATTAAGAACTGGCCCGTATTTTATGAGCCGCTGGCCGGAGCAAACAAACTAATCGGTATAGCGCCCGTTAAGGACCATCATCGTAGCGCTGCGTCGATGACTATGAAAAACTGGTACGGTTTTCTGGGCGGCAGACGAAACATATTTCACCAGGACATAAACACAATCATTGCCGAGCTTGCGATGATGGTAAAACCCACTTTTGTGATTCTCGACGGCACTGTAACAATGATGACAAACGGCCCGACGGGCGGGTCGGTTTCAGACCTTAAAAAAACAAATACGATGATTGCGAGCTATGATATGGTGGCCGCGGACGCGTTCGGCTGTTCACTGCTGGGCCTTAAGCCGGCCAATCTGCCTTACCTGTCGCTTGCGGAAAAGGCCGATGTCGGGACAGCCGATTACGAATCGTTAAAACCATTGAGGGCCGAGATGACCTGAAAATAATATGAAAATTACGACAGTCAGACGAATAAGTCAGTTATTCTTTTTTGTCCTGTTTTTGTGGTTTTGCATCGTTACCACGGTCGGGGACAAGTTCTGGCAAATCAGGAACTGGCCCGTAAACTGGTTTTTGCAATTAGACCCGCTTGTGGCTTTTGGGACCATTCTTAGCACACAGGCGCTTTATTGGCCATTGTTGTGGGCGCTTGCGACAATCATCTTAACAATAATCTTCGGAAGGTTTTTCTGCAGCTGGGTTTGCCCCTTCGGCTCGATACATCATTTCGTGGGATACCTGGCGAACCGGAGGAAAAAGGACGCGGAGAAAATCCGGCTAAACAGGTATCGCAAGGCCCAGCGAATAAAATACCTGGTTTTGTTTTTCCTTCTTGGAATGGCGGTTTTTCCTTCACTGGCAAACTCTCTGCAGACGGGATTGCTCGACCCGATTCCTTTAGTAACGCGTTCGGTAAATCTTGTTTTGCTGCCCGTCCTAGACAGGGGAACATATTTAACATCGGTTGAAGCGAGGTTTTACGAGCTAAGCGGGCTGATACTGGCCGTGTTCGGCACTGCGGTGCTGTTGAATCTTGTTATCCCGCGGTTTTACTGCCGGTTTGTTTGTCCGCTTGGCGCGTTTTTCGCAATTTTGAGCAGATTTTCGATATGGCGAATCGGCAAGAACAAAAGCGAGTGCATCAATTGTAAACTTTGCGAGGAGGAGTGCGAGGGCGGCTGTGAGCCCAGCGGGAATATAAAGATTGCCGAATGTGTTCTCTGCTTTAACTGCCGGGACGATTGCAAACACGACCTGATTGCTTACCAGACGGTTTCATCGTTGGCGGGTGAGCAACAAGCCGATATCTCTCGCAGGGGTTTTGTCTTGTCGCTGGCCAGTGGAGTTATTGCTGCACCTGCGATTCGACTAAGCGGCAAGGTCACTTCAAACTGGTACAACAAGGTCATTCGTCCGCCGGGTGCGCTTGCCGAGCAGGAGTTTCTCAAAAGGTGCATCAAATGCGGGCAGTGTATGCGGGTCTGTCCGACGAACGTTCTTCAGCCGGCGGGAATAGAAGGGGGGCTGGAAGGACTTTGGACGCCGATACTGAATAACCGAATCGGTTCGAGCGGCTGTCAACTTAACTGCGTCGCGTGTGGGCAGGTCTGCCCGACCTCGGCAATCAGGCCGATTACCTTAGATGAGAAAAAAGGGCTCGGCGATTTTGCCGACAAAGGTCCAGTTAAGCTCGGCATTGCCTTTGTGGACCGCAACAGGTGCCTGCCTTGGGCGATGGACAAGCCCTGCATTGTCTGTCAGGAAAATTGCCCCGTAAGCCCCAAGGCCATTTACACGCAGGATGTCTTTAATACCATAAGGGACGGCATTGTGACGGTTAACGCCGTCGAGGGTAATACAATCGGGACTTTGGAAAAGCTGCTGGCGGACAAATTCGGTACGGGCGATTATTATGTCCTTGTCGGGGAAGGCCAGCGATATAAGATTGCCGCCAATACTGACGGTTCAATTGAGCTTTCGGGTGGTGATATTAAATTGCCGGCACAGGGAGAAAAAGTCGAAGTTCAGGTGCGATTACAGAGGCCCTGTGTCGATATCGAAAAATGTATCGGCTGCGGGGTGTGCGAACACGAATGCCCCGTAAGCGGTAGAAGAGCTATAAGGGTGTCCGCAGAGGGCGAAACCAGAAGTATGGACAGAAGATTATTATTGAGAGGATAGTCGATGAAAAACGAGCATAGCAAGGTCAATAGAAGGGATTTTTTAAGAACGGTCGGGGTCTCGGGGCTAAGCTTGGGTTTCGCCTCGAAGGCGATGGCGGATGCGAATGAGCCGAATGCTCCCGCAAAAGAGCAACAAACGGGACTTCCCCAATTACCCATGCGAAAGTTCGGCAACACGGGACAGGATGTCTCCGCCCTGTCGCTCGGCGCCATACAGCTTGTCGACAGCCAGGTTGTCCTGACAAGCTCGCTTAAATGGGGGATGACTTACTGGGACACTGCATACGGCTATACGAACGGAAATAGCGAGCTGTGTATCGGCAAATTTCTCGAAAAAAATCCCGACGCGAGGAAGAAACTCTTTATCGCAACCAAGGCCTCCGGCGCCCGCAGCATCGATGACGTCGAGAGCCGGCTGCAGGAGTCGCTGAAGAGAATGAATACCGATTACGTTGACGTGTTATATGGCGTGCACGGTCTTAATAACATCTCACAGCTTAAAGACGAGCTGAGGCCCTGGGCGGAAGACGCCAAAAAGAAGGGATTGATAAAATATTTCGGCTTCAGCACACACAGCAATATGGCGCAGAACCTGTACGCTGCGTCCAAGCTGGGCTGGGTTGACGCGATACTGACAACGTATAACTTCCGCCTGACCAAAGATGCCGGTATGCAGAAGGCCATCGACGCCTGCCACAAGGCCGGTATTGCGCTTACTGCGATGAAAACGCAGAAAAGTGTCACCGTCTCAACAGACGAGGACAAAAAGCTGATAGAGCATTTCGCCGCGAAGGGATTTAGCGAGGGCCAGGCGAAGATAAAAGCAGTCCTGGAAGATGAAAGGATTGCCGCAGCTACCGTTGGGATGAACAGTGTATCGCTTATAAACGAGAACGTCGCAGCCGTCTTAGACAAGACAAAGCTTTCACAGCAGGACAAAATAGTCCTCGAACAATACGCCAAAGATACGTGCAGCGGGTATTGCGCGGGCTGCGCCCATATCTGTGGGGAGGCGGTCCCGCAGGCCCCATTTGTAAATGACGTTATGCGGTCCCTGATGTACCATAATAGTTATGGGGACAAGCAGCTTGCGAGACAAACTTTTGCGGGAATCCCCGCCGAGGCAAGGGCAAAGCTACTAAAGGTCGATTACAGTGCGGCCGAGGCCCGCTGCCCGCAGCGAATGCCGATCGGCCGATTAATGGCCCAGGCCGTCGATAAGCTGGCGTGAATTGCTGAAATGTGACAGTTTCGCGATGGGTGTCCCCAAAAAATTTAGCCGCCTTACAAAGCGTAACTCATTGAAAACAAAGAGGTTACGGTTGGCAGATGTTTTTTCCTTGGGATATCTTGTATAGACGGGATATAATAAAGTTGTGTAGAGAGGTGTGGTGTTAGAAATTCGGCTTCGGCGAAGAGGTGATGAGAAAGTTTTACTTTAACTATTGGTTGCCTTTCACAGCCAATAAAAAGCGAATTCTTATTCTGACAATCGCAACATACATTGCCATGTGTTAAAAGGCGTGTAACCTTTTCTGCATTTTTCTCCAGCCGCTCTCGTTGAGCGGTTTTTTTATGCGCATTGACACACGCCCATCCCCAATTTATGCTTACCTGTCGATAAGCCGTTCTGTGAATTGGAAAGGGATTAGCGAATGATAATCGTTACCGGCGGGGCGGGATTTATCGGCTCGGCGTTAATCGCTGCGCTTAACAAACGCGGCATCGATGACATTCTGGTTGTTGACCGGCTGGCTAAAGACCAGCGATGGAAAAATCTCGTCAACCTTCGCTTTGCCGATTATCTCGACAAAGATGACTTTCTCGATATGGTAGCTGAAGACGTGCTCCCGTTTTCGGTAGATGCCGTCATTCATCTCGGCGCCTGCTCATCAACTACTGAGACAGATGTTTCATTTCTTATGGACAACAACTTCGAATATACAAAGCGACTTGCTCAATGGGCCGCCGACGAGAATATCAGGTTTATTTACGCCTCAAGCGCAGCCACTTACGGCGACGGCTCACAAGGATTCAGCGACGATGAAGACAAGCTCGAAACGCTCAGGCCTCTCAATCCTTATGGCTATTCGAAGCAGCTTTTTGACATCTGGGCGAAAAGAAACGGCCTATTGGAAAAAATAGTCGGACTCAAATATTTCAACGTCTTTGGCCCAAACGAATACCACAAAGAAGAAATGCGAAGCTTCGTCCTCAAGGCCTTCGAACAGATAAACGCGACAGGCAGGGTGCGCCTTTTCAAATCCCACAGGCCCGATTACAAGGACGGCGAACAGAAACGGGATTTTCTTTACGTGAAAGACGCCGTCGATATGACGCTTTTCTTTCTGGATAATCCCAAGACAGCCGGCATATACAATCTTGGTGCAGGCGCCGCACGCACCTGGAACGATTTGGCAAAGGCGGTGTTTGCCGCGATGGGTAAATCGCCCAATATCGACTATATCGATATGCCCGATTCCGTCCGCAACCAGTACCAATATTTCACCGAAGCCGACCTAAGTCATCTCCGCTCCGCCGGCTATGAA